>JBAVWI010000127.1:0-43357 GCA_049697735.1 Solirubrobacteraceae bacterium | reverse complement strand
GCACCGATCAGCCGGCCGCTGACCCGCCTCGCGGTGGCGGAGGCGCTGGCCCGCGGCGGGCAGCCGGATGCGGCCGCCGAGCAGATCCGGGCTACGGTGCTCGAGCCGATCGGGGCGAGCGACATCCCCGACGCACTGGTGCCCCGGCTGGCGCGGGTCCAGGGCCTCGTCGCGGTCGCGCGCGGTGATCGGCCCGAGGCTGAGCGGCGCTTCGAGGAAGCGCTCGCCGGCTGGGAGCGGCTGCTCGAGCGGTCCGTCAAGGCCGACAGCGTCAGCTCGGCGGTGGCCGCCCTCGGCCGCCCGGTCGTCGGACTGGTCGAACCCGAGCGCGAGCTCGCCAAAGTCCGAGAGGAGATCGCCGATGCCGGCGTTTCATGACAGCGCCACATCAATCGCGCCCCCCGAGGAAGTGTGGAAACTGCTGTACGACCCATCTCGATTCCCCGACTGGTGGGCAGGCATCGGCACCGTCGAAGTCGAGAACGATGGGGAGTACACGATGTACCCAGACGGCTATCCAAACTTCCCGATGGCCCAGTTGCTCGAAACCCAGCGCGGCCAGCAGCGCGTGACCGTCTCCTGCTTGGTGTCAGATCTGCGCTTTGAGTGGCGGCTCGAGCCAAACGGCGAAGGTACGCGCATCACGGTATATGTCGAGATCCCCGAGACCGAGGCGCACCGCCTCGACACCCAGCGCGAGATCATCACAAGCTCAATGAAGCGGCTGGCGGAACTCGCCGCGGTCGCGTAGCCGCTCCGATGCGCATCGGCTGCGAGCACCCTGAAGGGACTAAAGCGACGGTCGATGCTCCCGCTGATGTCCAAGAGAGCGCCAGCCCGCAAAGCAACCGACCCCAGCGCGAGCCGCCACAGCACTGACCACCCGCGCACCGGCCCAAGACTCTCGCTTCGGCTGGCAAGCGCCGCAACATCGACTCGGTCAAGAAGTCTCCGTCGCCACGGCCAACCGAGCGTCTGACCCGCGAGCGTCGGAACGGACGATGACCAGGAGGACGAGGGCGCCAGTGGCCTGATGGTCGGCCAGGAACGAGAAGAGATCCTCGCAACCGCCGACTGAGCCGAAGTACCGCCGCAAAGCGAAAGCAGGTCTCAACGGTCTCACTCGCAAGCGACCCGAGATTCGCCAGAAGCTGGTTGGTGCTCCGTGTTCTCCCCATTGGCGGGGGCACAGGCAAGGCTGCGCCTGAAGCGAGACCTCACGGTCGGCGAACAGTGATCGCTTTGCGCAACGAGCGCTCGCCCGCCCGTGGCGCCAGGGCTTGTCTCGTTGCGATGGAGCCGCACCGATGTCCACGGGCGCCTGGTCGCCGAGGCACTGGCGAGAGGTCTGCCCGAGCTGCGCGGTCCTTATCCGACTGTGCTCCGGGCTAATTCCGCGGCGCCGGGGCCGGGAAGTAGCTCGACGTCGCTGGCGTGCATTGGTTCTCCGCAGTGTGCGCAGTGCAGGTCGACGTGGCTGATCTCGCCGCACGCGTGGTGGCGATAGAGGACCGGTGGGCCGGGCTTTCCGGCGAGCCACTTGTCACCCCAGGCGACGATGACCATGAGCAGGTCAATGAGCTCAGCGCCCTTGTCGGTGAGGACGTACTCGTACCGCGGTCGCCGGTCGTAGGGCCGGCGCTCGAGCACTCCGTGCTCGACGAGGTGGTTGAGCCGCTCGGTCAGGACCTTGCGTGAGATGCCGAGGTCAGCCTGGATCTGATCGAACCGTGTGAAGCCCGCCCACACATCGCGCAGGATCAGCGGCGACCAGGGTTCGCCGATGACGTCCATTGTGCGCGCGATCGAGCACGCCATCTCGCCGAAGTTCGTGCGCTGCATCCGACGAGTGTAGCAATTGGGGTTTTCTTAGGGAACTCAACGTGATATGGTCTCGGCGTCCCCTAAAGGAACTCCAGAGAGGATGGACATGACCACGGTCCCCAGTACCCGCGGCGTCACCAGCTTCGTCCACGTCGGTCTTGTCGTCGAGGACCTCGACGAGACGGTCCGGTTTCTTGCGCTGCTCGGCTTCGACTGCGACGAGCCCGCGGGATACAGCGGCGAATGGATCGATCGGATCATCGGTCTTGAGAACGTGACGGTCGAGGTCGTGATGGCTCGCGCCCCCGACGGCACCGATGTGTTCGAGGTGGTGCGCTTCGTCTCGCCTTCCGCCGGCGCTCAAGAGCTGGCGCCGGCCGCGAACCGTCCTGGGCTCCGGCACATCGCCTTCACCGTCGATGACGTGCGGGGCGTCGTCGACCGCGTCCGACTGGCCGGCTGGGAGACGATCGGCGAGATCGTCGACTACCAGAACGTCTACCTACTCTGCTACGTCCGCGGACCCGAGGGCTTGATCGTCGAGCTCGCCGAGCGACGCGACGGCACGCCCCGCTGACGGCCAGCGTCAACCGCGTTGCGCCGTCCAACTCTGGTGTCGCTTCCTGAGCCGGAGGCCGAAGGCCGCGGCGTATCTCTCGCTAACTGAACAAGGAGTCAACGATGTCGGAGCCCTTGAACCTTCCTCGGATCCACCACCATGCATACGTCGTCGACGAACTCGACGCTGCCGCCCGGCGCTTGCACGCCCAGTTCGGCGCTGGGCCGTTCTACTACATCGAGCAGGTCCCGGTCACCGACGTCATCTCACGCGGCGAGCCAGCCGAGTACATCCACGGGGCAGCGTTCGGGATGTGCAACCAGGTCCCCGTCGAGCTAATGCAGATCGCCCGGATCACGCCCGAACGCGCAGAGCGGCGCTTCACCAGGAACTTCGTGCCACGCATCCAGCACGTCGCCTATGTATTGCCGGGAGCCGGGGTCGACGCGGTTCGCGCTGAACTCGAGGCACGCGGCTTGCCGGAATACCTCAGATCCCGCCTCGGGGAGGTCGACACGACCTTGCACGATGCGGGCGCGACGTTTGGCTATGACCTGGAACTGCACGCCGACAACGACGGGCTGCGCGGCTTCTTTGCCCTCGTGCGCCAGGCCGCAGACAGTTGGGACGGCACCGAGTTGATGCGCCCGGCCCCGGTCTGAATGGTCCGTGCGGAGGAGAGGCAGACGCCCGGCCCGAACTCGTTTCGGGTCGACCACAACGATGCTCCCTCGCCGGCCGGATCAGGCCTGGGACCCGTCTGGCTCAACGACGGCCTCAACCGCGAACGCCTCCGCGAGCAACTGCGCCTCGCCGCCGCGGTCCCGGTGGTGCACGTACCGCATCGTCATCTGGATGTCCGGGAGACCCATCCAGGCCTGGACGGCCGGCACCTCGGCCCGGCGCACCGCGAGCGTCCCAAACGTATGGCGCAGATCGTGGAAGCGAAGCGAGCGGAGCCCCGCGCGCGTGAGGGCGGCCTTGTGCCGGACGCGAAGCGCGCTGGCGTCCTGGTGCAGCCCGTGCTCGCCGGGGAACACGAGATCCTTCGGACCGACGAACGCGTCCCGACCGCCGAGGCCGGCCAGCGCGGACGCGACGTCGGGCACCATCGGCACCGACCGGACCTTGCCGCTCTTCGGGGACCCCAGGCCGCCGTGCGCGTTGTAGCTGCGGCGCACCCGGATGAAGTCACCGCCGAAGTCAACGTCGCGCCATTGCAGCGCGAGCAGCTCCCCCATCCGAAGTCCGGTGAAGGCGGCCGTCAGGAACAGCGCCCCATCCTGCTCCGAGCCGGCGGCGCGGACGAGCGCCCAGACCTCCTCGGGCGAGAACGCGTCCAGGTCATCGGACACCCGGTAGCGGGGACGCTCGACGTCGGCCAACGGGTTGCGGGGCAGCCCCCACACCTTCATCGCGCGCTTGAAGATCCCGTGTAATACGACGAGGTACTTGGCCACCGTCCGGTTGGAGACGGTCAGCGTCCGCTTCCAGCGCTCGAGCAGCTCGGGCGTGACCTGCTCCAGGCGTAGCTCACCGAGATCACGGAGCACCCGGGCCGCTGTGTGCCGGTAGTAGGTCAGCGTTGACGGCTTGCAGGCGCGCTCGTGCTCGGAGTAGCGCAGCCACTCCGCCGCCGCATCAGCGAGTGTCGCCCCCGTCTGGACCATGCCCGGCAGCGTCCCCCGGCGCGCCTCGTCCAGAACCGAGCGCAGCCAGTCCTCGGCGGTGCGCCTGGTGAAGTACCCCGCCGGCGGCCGCCCGCGCCCAGACCACGCCGGACCGATCTTCTTCTGGACCTGGCGGCTGTCGGGGAGCCGGTACTTCGCGTACCAGACGTCTCGGCGAGAACGCGAGACTCGGAACACATGCCCGCTCGGCGGCTGGAGCATGTCCCCACCTACAGAATCCTCGGGACATATTCGGGACATTTTTACAATTCCTCGGCCGCGATCCGCACCCGTCCGAGCCACAGAAACCGCCCATTTCCAGCCACGACGCGGCGAAGGAATCGAACCTTCCAAGCCGGGGGTTGCCCGGCCCTGCCGGTTTTGAAGACCGGATGGGCCACCAGGCCCGTGCCGCGCCGCTGACGATCTTAAGCGCGGCGCGATAGGCGCGAGGACCACCAGCGGGCGATCAGTCGGGCAGACCGTGCTCGAGCGCGCCCTTGATGGTGGCCTCGAGGGCGTTGAGGCGAAAGAGGGCGAGGGCCTCGGCGGAGGCGAAGCGACCACCGGGCGCGGACGAGGGGCCGTGGTGCGAAAGTACGCAATGCAGGAGAGCTAGCCGGCGCGGCTCGTCCACACCCCCCATTCGCTCGGTCAGCATTCGCTCGCCGATCACGACGTGGCCGAGCAGCCGCCCTTCGTCGGTCAGACCGATCTCCGCGCCGTAGGTGAACTCACGGGTGCGGCCGAGGTCGTGCACTAACGCGGCCGTGAGCAACAAGTCCGAGTTCAGCCGCGGGTGCAGCTGGCAGACCTCATGGGCAAGCGTGGCCACGGCCACTGTGTGCTCGAGCAGGCCGCCCAGGTAGGCGTGGTGCCCGCCCCGTGTACACGGCGCCCGGCGCCACGAGGCGCGGAGGTCGGCATCAGCCAGCAGCTCGTCGAGCAACCCCCGGTAGCCGCGGTCATAGACCTCGCTCGCGAGATGCTCGAGAAAGCCATCGAGCTCGTCGAGGTCGCGATACGCCGTGGGCAGGAAACGACCCGGGTCGATCCCGTCGGCGTCCTCGGCACGGCGGATATCTGCCACCTCGAGGACGAGCTCGTCGCGGAAGCGCTCGACCTTGGCCCGCACGCGGACCACGTCGCCACGCTGGAACTGGCCCGCCAGCGCGTCGGCGTTTTGAAACGCCCGCGCGGGAACCGCGCCGGTGCGATCGCGCAGTTCAAGGGCCAGATAGGCCGAGCCCGAGCGCGTCACCAGCCGGTCCTTGCGGGTGCAGGCAAAGACGCCGATCACGTCCTGCCCGGGACGCAATGCCGTGACTGCCGCCATCGTCAGATCAGAAGACGCCATATGTCCATCATGTACGGTGAGTCGGATGCAGCCACTGCAATGGGAGTACCGCCCAGACGGCCTCCGGGCCCCAGCCCTGGTCTGTGCCTTCAAGGGCTGGAACGATGCCGCCGACGCCGCTTCGAGTGCGATTCAGTTTGTCGGCTCGGCCCTGGGCGCGCAGCGCTTTGCCACCATCGACCCCGAGGAGTTCTACGACTTTCAGGCCACCCGGCCGCGGGTCAAGATGGTCGACGGCCAGGCGCGCGAGATCGTCTGGCCCGCCGTCGAGCTCTACGAGGCGCGCATCCCACGGGCGCCCCGCGACCTGATACTGCTCGCCGGCAGCGAGCCGTCGTTTCGCTGGCGGACGTTCAGCAACCTCGTCGTCGAGCTCGCCGAGGCGCTCGGCACCCAACTGGTCGTGACGCTCGGCGCGCTGCTCGCCGACGTACCCCACACGCGCCCCGTCTCGGTGACCGGGTTGACCTCTGACCCGGCCCTGGTCGCCCGCCTCGGGCTCGCTCCCTCCTCCTACGAGGGACCGACCGGGATCGTGGGGATCCTGCACGCCGCCTGCCAGCAGGCTGGACTGCCCTCGGCAAGCCTGTGGGCGGCCGTCCCGCACTACATCGCCGCCACCCCCAATCCCAAGGCCGCGCTGGCGCTGGTGCGCAAGCTCGAGGGACTGGTCGGCGTGGCCGTGGACGGCTCTGAGCTCGAGGCCTCATCGGCCGACTACGAGCGCCAGGTCAACGTCGCCGTGCAGAGCGACCCCGATGTGCAGGCCTTCGTCGAGCGCCTGGAGCAGACGGCGAGCGAGGAGGAGTCAGAAGACGGCCCCGCCTCGCTGCCCTCGGGCGAGACGATCGCCCGCGATCTGCAGCGCTTCCTGCGCCAGCGCGGGGCCGACGGGCCCAGCTAGCGCTCGGCGGCCGGACACACGAGGCGGTAGTCGCAAATAGAGCAGGCCGCGAAGGACGGCGTCGGCTCAAAGCCCTGGGACTGGATCCCCTCCGCGACCTCGGTGGCCACGTCGCAGACCCAGTCGGCGCGGTTGCCATCCCCGGTGGGCACGGCGACCTTCTCATCATCGAGCAGGTAGTAGTAGGCCTGCTCGGATGCCTCCAGGTGCCACGCCTCGCGGGCCCCCACCGCATAGAGCGAAAGCTGGACGTCATCGCTCAGCTGCTCGGACGTCTTGGGGCGGCCTGTCTTGTAGTCGATCAGCTCGTAGCCGCCGCTGGGGAGCCGGTCGACCCGGTCCACGCGCCCCCGCAGCAGATGGCGGCCAAGCTTGAAGGTGAACTGACGCTCGAACCAGACCGGCCTGCCCTCTTCGGTCTGGAAGCGCTCGTGGTAGCGGGTGAGCGCCGAGGACGCCTTGCCACGCAGCTGGCGCTCCTCCTCGGAGTCGCCAAACCCGCCGCGCCGCCAGCCGGCGTCGAGCAGGCCGAGCAGCGCCGGCAGGCTGGGGTGGGTCGGGTCGAGATCTTGGGCGTGGTAACGCTCGAGCACCTGGTGGACGAGGATCCCGAAGCGCTGGTGCAGAGTCGGCTCCTGGGGGATCCGGAACACGCGCGCGAACTTGTACTTCAACGGGCAGGTCCGGTAGGTGTCGATATCCGAGGCCGAGAGGATGACGCCGTCGCCGCGGCGGGGCAGAAAGGGCTCCAGCGACGGCTCGTCGCGGGCGGCGACCGCCGAGGCGCGGCGGCGCACGTCGCGCTCGGCGTAAAGCAGGTAATCGTCCAGCGAGGAGGAGGTGAAGATCTCGCGCTGCTCGGAGGTGACAGCCTGGAGGATGCGCGAGTTCACGTCGCGCAGGGACTCGGCCACGCTCTGGCCCTCGGGCCGCGCGATCAGTGCCGCCAGCTTGAGCAGCTCGAGGTAGCGCACGACGGCGTGGGAGACGTCGAGATCGGTGTCAAAGCGCAACTCGCTGAGTCGGCCACCCGCCCGCGCGGTCCCCGAGAGCAACTCGTCGCGCATCAGCCGGTAGGTGGAATGAAGCGACTCGGCGGGCCCGAACAGCTCCTCCTCCTTGTCCTCCCAGCCGCTCCCCAGGACCGACGCCACCGCGTCCACAAACGGCGACGGCCGCAGCGCGTTGCCGCGGTCATCGGCCTGGGGATAGGAGATGACAAGGCGCTCGCGGGTGCGGGTTACTGTCGCGTAGAGGGCCTGGGCCAGGGCAGCGCGGTGGCTCTCCTCGTTATCGGGGGGGAGCGGTTCGCGCAGCAGCGCGTCGGGGATCGGCTCAAAGGTCGGGGTCCCCACGCCGGCGTGCAGGCCGAGCACGTACACGTGATCGGCGTCCAGACCGCCCGCCGCCTCGAAGGTCAGCACCTGAACTGCCGAGGGGCGCTCGAGGTCGGGGTCCTCCTGCTCGCGGAGCCCGAAGTCGGCCACGGCGGCGATCGACCGGGCGAACTCCCGCGGCGTGGCCTGGGGCGTGCGGCGCACGAAAGCGGCAGCCAGCTCGCCGAACCCGGCCAGGGCGCGGAGGCGCTCGACCACGTCAGGCTGGGCGGTGAACAGCTGCTGGCGGCGGAGCCCGAGCCGGTCGATCAGGCGGTGAACGTAGCTATCAGGGCGGCTGGTGTCGATCGCGGACAGGCTGGCGCGGTAGAGCTTGAGAAAGACGCGGATGCGCTCGCGAGCCTCGGGCGGAACCTGGGGCGCCTCCAGCGCCGCGGCCAGCGCCCCGACCATGTCGAGCTTGCGCCGGCGGGCGATCTGGGTGCAGCGGGCGATGTCGACGGAGCGCAGCTCAATCGGGGGGCGGGCCAGGGCGCGGACGACGGCGCCGGCATCGGTGGGGTCGGCGAGTAGCCGCAGCCAGGCGAGCACGTCGCGGATCTCCGCCCGCTGAAAGAAGGCCGCCTCGCCGACCAGGCGGTGGGCGATCGCCCGCTCCTCGAGCGCGACGCCTACTGCCTGGCCCTCGTGGACGATCTCGGGCACGAAGACCGCGACGCGGCCGGGGTGTACCCCCTGGTGGGCCAGCAGGCGCTCGATGTCGACGGCGACCGCCTGGGCCTGGGAGCGCTCGGTGGCTGAGCGCCACAGCTCAACCGCGCCGACGTGAGGTGCAGGCGAGGCCGAGAGCTCGAGGCCGTCGCCACCGGCGGACAGAATCGCCGCCGCGGCCGACCAGACCGGCTCGGGACAGCGCTGGCCGGCCTCGAGCTCGATCACCTGGGCTTGCGGTCCTTCAAAGCTCGCCATCCGCGCCTGGCCGGCGGCTCGAAAGCGGTGCAGCGCGGCGAGCGGATCTCCGGCGGCGGTCAACCCCGGGGTCCCGACCTCGAGCGCGAGCGTGGCCGGGGCGAGGTCGAGCTCCTGGGCGTCGTCGAGCAGGAGATGAGTGAAGCGCTGGGCGAGGGCGGGCTGTTGGCGCGCGAGCGAGATCGCGTCGATGACCAGATCCCCGAGGTCCCGGGCACCGCTCTCGGCGAGCATTCGCTCGTGGGTGGCGTAGATCTCGGCGAATTCCTGCTCGAGGGCAGCCTCGGGCGAGTCCTCGGGTAGCGACTGCGCCCAGCGCGAGTACTCCGGGGGCATGACCAGCTCCGCCTTGAGGCGATCGATGCGGCGGATGAAGCCGGCCAGCAGGGTGTTGGGGCGCCCGCCGAAGTCATGCTGCTGGAGAGAAAGCTCATCGATCCGGCCCACCAGCATGGCCAGCCGGTCGCCGGCGCTGAGCGCGGTGGCCAGCGGGTCAGCGCCGGCCCCGGCGCGGCTGAGGATGAGGCCGGCGAGCTGGGGCGGGGTGAGCACGTAGAGCTCCTCGTAGGCGAGCTCGAGGACGGTCTCCAGGCGGTCGCGCAGCGCGGCGGCTCGGCCCTGAGTCGGGGCGATCAGACCCAGCCGCTCGGGCGGGCAGCCCTGCTCGATCAGCCACCGGAAGCGGCTCTCGATCACCCGCGTCTTGCCGGTCCCGGCCGTGCCGCGCACGACCACGCGCCGGGCGGAATGGGTGACGGCGGCCCGCTGGGCATCGGTAAGCCCGTCGAGCAGTCGCTCCGTGCGAGAACCGCCGGAGAGCAGATCCACCTCTGCGGCGCTCTGGCTGCCTTCGTGCTCCGCACTCACCGTCTGACAGCATAGGTCCGAGATGACCTCGGTTCGCACTGCCCTGGAGGCCGACTGGCTGGGAGTCTGCCGACGGGCCGTGACAGGCCTCGAGCAGCTACTTGCCGAGAGCCCCGAGACCGCGCAACGCGCGCAGGAAACCGGTACCCGCGGCAGCGGCGGAGACCGTACGCTGATCCTCGACCGGGACGCCGAGGCGGTGGTCTTCGCCGAGCTCGAGGCGCTCAGTGCCGAGGGCTACCGCTTCCATGCCCTGTCCGAGGAGCGCGGACAGATCGACTATGGGGACCGTCGCTGCCGCGTGATCATCGATCCGATCGACGGCTCGCTGAACGCCAAGCGAGGCGCCTCGCACTATGCGCTGTCGATCGCCGTGGCCGACGGAGAGGCAGCCGGCGACGTCGTGTTCGGTTTCGTCCATGACTTCGGGTCCGGCGAGCAATGGTGGGCCCAGCGAGGCGAGGGCGCCTTCCTGAACGGTGAGCGCTTAGATCCCGGACGCGGCGAGCGGCGCGCGCGGGATGGCAAGCTCGAGCTGCTCGGGATCGAGTCGGCCGATCCGCGCTGGATCGCGGCTTCGATCGACGGTCTGCAGGACAGCGCTCACCGGATCCGGGCCATGGGCACGATCGCCATCACCCTGTGCCAGGTGGCGGCGGCCCGCTTTGACGGGATGGTGACGCTCGCCCGCTGTCGCGGCGTCGACGCCGCCGCCGGTCAGCTGATCGTGCGCGAGGCGGGCGGCCTGGTTGCCTTCACCGCCTACCGCGATCCCCTGGCGGCACCGATGGACATCGAGCCGCGCTCGCATCTGGTCGCCGCCCGAACCCCGGAGAGCCTGGACGAGCTCAGGCGGATCACGTCATGATCGACTGGATCCTGGCCGAGAAGATCGCCGGCTATGTCGCCGGCTCGGGCAACGGCGCCACTCCCAAGTCAGACCTGGCCGCGCTCGCAGTCGAGTCCGAGCAGCGGGTTACGTCCTACACCGGCCTGCATCCCGCCCGTCCGCTGCCCCCGCCAGAGGGGATCGAGCGCCGGGAATGGATCCAGACCAACATCAAGGCCATGCGCCAGCTTCTCGATCCGGTGCTCGACCGGGCGGCCTCGGGGCTCACGGGCCCGCTCAAGCCCGCCGCCCAGCTGATGCTCGGCTTCGTGGTCACGACCGAGGTCGCCGTCGTGCTCGGCTATCTCGCCCAGCGGGTGCTCGGGCAGTACGAGCTCGTAATGCTCGAGGAGACCGCGGAGTCCAGCCCGCCCCGACTTCTCTTCGTGCTCCCCAACCTCGGCCAGGCGGTCCAGAACTTCGACGCCGACGAGGATGAGTTCATGACCTGGGTCACGCTGCACGAGGTCACCCACGCGGTGCAGTTCTCGGGCGTTCCCTGGCTACAGGGGCACGTGGCAGGGCTGGTTCGCGAGCTGCTCGGCAAGGCCGAGCTGCGGATGGACCACAAGCGCAAGCTGCGTATCCCCACCGGCGAGGAGATCCGGAACACGCTCGGCGCGCTGCGGCGCGGCGATCTGGTCTCGATCGTCACCAGCAGCGGCGAGCGCGAGACGCTGGATCGCGTCCAGGCGGTTATGGCCGTGATCGAGGGGCACGCCGAGCACGTCATGGACGCCGTGGCCCCGGACCTGCTCCCGTCGCTGCCCAAGCTCCGGGAAGGTCTGAACCGCCGTCGCCAGACCCAGTCGGGCCTCTCGCGGCTGTTGGGCAAGCTGCTCGGCCTCGAGCTCAAGATGCGCCAGTACGAGCAGGGCAAGTACTTCTGCGATGCCGTCGTGCAGCGCGCCGGAACGGTGGCGTTGAACCACGTGTTCAGCGCCCCCGAGGCACTACCCACGCTCGATGAGCTGCGCGACCCGCCGGCTTGGCTGCGGCGGACGGGCTTTGACGGCGCGCTGCCTCAGCGCTCGAGCGCGTAGAGCCGCCACGCGTCGTCCACGCCCCTGAGCGTGTGCGGGCCCCGGTCGGCGAACTTCAGGCCGGAGCCGACGACAAGCTCCTTGACCGTGCTCGAAGCCAGCACCTCGCCGGGGCGGGCCTGATCCATCACGCGGCTGGCGATGTGGACGGCGATGCCGGCCACGTCATCGTCGCGCAGCTCGCACTCTCCGGTGTGGACTCCGGCGCGCACCTCGAGCCCGAGCGACTCGACGCGATCGATGATCTCGGCCGCGCAGTTGACCGCCCGGGCAGGCCCGTCGAAGGTGGCCAGGAAACCGTCGCCGCTGTTCTTGACCTCGGCGCCGCGCCAGTTACGCAGGCCGGCGCGGACCACACGGTCGTGCTCCTCGAGTTGGGCACGCCACTTGGAATCACCGATCTTGGAGAGCCGTTCGGTCGAACCGACGATGTCGGTGAAGAGGACCGTGGCCAGGACCCGGTCCGGCGGCGCCATCGTGCGGCGCCCGGTCAGGAACTCCTCGATGTCGGACAGGGGCGGGTCGCACCACGGATAGGCGTCCTCGCCGGGGTACTCGATGAAGCGCGCGCCCGGGATCAGGCTCGCCACCTCGCGCCCGTGCTCGACCCCGACCAGCCGGTCGCCGGTGACGTGCGTGACAAGGGTGGGGACGCGGATTGTCGGCAGGATCGCCCGCAGATTGGTCTGAGCGGTCATCTCCATCAAGCGCATGGCCATCCCGGGGCTGAGCGCCGAGCGCTGCATCCGCCCCCACCACTCGACGAACTCCTGGTTGTGCATCTGGCTGGGGGCGTAGAGCGAGACCAGCGTCCCGTCCCCCCAGCCGGACTCGATCGCCTGACGCAGGGGCTCACGGGCCATACCGCCCACCATGTGCTGGCCGTCGGCGGCGACGCCGGAGAGGACCAGTCCGGTGACCTGGTCGGGATGGGTGGCGGCGAACATCGCCGAGAGACCGAGATCGCTGCCCCCGATCAGAGAGATCCGCTCGGCGCCCACCTCGGTCAGGACGGTGGCCATGTCGTCGACCTGCTGCTCGAGGGTCGGGGGCTCGTAGACCGGGTCAGAGAGGCCGGTGCCGCGACGGTCGAACATGATCAGCCGCGCGAACTTGGCGAGCTTGCGGAAACTGCGGGCGGTGCGCGGCTCCTCCCACGTCAGCTCGAGGTGCGAGGCGGGTCCGTTGACCACGACCAGGTCGCAGGGACCCTCTCCCAGCACCTGGTAAGCGATGCTCGCATCGCCGCTGTGCGCGTAATGGGTTGGGGGAGAGCCCATCGTCGACTACAGGAATGTAACCACCTCGGCGCTCTGGTTTACAAACATGTGTTCGATCAAATCGCAAGCGAACAGACCACCATCCTCCAAACGGGAGCGAGACTAAATATGGCTACCACTAGCAACCCAAGCACCCCAAAGCCCGCCACCACCCGCAGCCGCAAGGCCGCCTCGACACGCAGCACCCGCAAGAGCACCACGCCGAGCGCCCGCAAGAGCACCACGCCGAGCACCCGCAAGGCCGCCAGCGCCCGCGGGCAGAAGGCCGCGGCTTCACGCAAGCGGAACACGACGAGCCGCTCGGCCACGACCACCCGCGCCAACGCGCGCCGGACTGTCTCAAGCGCCAAGACCACGGCGTCGCAGGCCACCAGCGCCACCGGCGCTGAGTCCAAGGTGTTCGCCACCCAGGTCCAGGCGATCGCCGAGCGCGCGGTCCTGGTGCCGGTGGGCGCGAGCCTCGTGGCCCGGGACAATCTCGTCTCGACGGTCAACGGCCTGGCCACCAAGTACCGCACCCGTACATCGGTTGAGCGTGAGCTCAAGCGCTACGAGCGTCGCGGCGCCACGGCCCGCAATCGCTTCGAGCGTCAGGTCCGCCGTACCCGGACCAAGTTCGAGCGCGAGCTGCGTCAGCGTCGCAACAGCGTCGAGAAGACGGTCAAGCAGAACCGTCGTCGCTTCGAGCGCGAAGTGCGCTCGGTCCGCAAGGACCTCGAGAAGCAGTCCGAGGGGCTGACCTCGCGGGCGCAGAAGCTCGTCGCCGACGCGACTGACCGCCTGCCGGTCTAGTCAGGTTTGCCCCGCCGGCGCCCAGGAGAGCGCCCGGCGGATGAGGTTCGCCGGCCTCATATCTCGCCGGCGAATGAAGCACTCTCCTCCCTCAACCGCCGGGGCGTCACGAAAGTGGCGCCCCGTCGGCTTTAACGGGGTTGCGACAGAATCAGTGGGGTCACCGCTCCCGTCCAGGAGGTCTCAACCGTGCAGGTGTGCTTGATGATCGAAGGCCAGGAGGGGGTCACTTGGGCCGACTGGCTCGCGGTGGCCGAGGCCTGCGAGCGCCACGGGATTTCGACCCTGTTTCGCTCTGACCACTACATGAACCTCGACGGCCAGCATCCCGCGCGGGGATCGCTCGACGCCTGGGGCACGCTGTGCGCGCTTGCCGCGGTCACCTCGAAGCTGCGGCTCGGAACCCTGGTTTCGCCGGCCACCTTCCGGCACCCCTCCGAGCTGGCCAAGCTGGTCGTGACCGCCGATCACGTCAGTGGCGGGCGGGTCGAGCTCGGGATCGGCGCCGGCTGGCACGAGCGCGAGCACGTGGCTTACGGTTTCCCGTTCGCCACCACCCGCACCCGCATGGACGTACTCGAGGAGCAACTCCAGATCGTGCTCGGCAGCTGGAGCAATGAGATCTTCTCGTTCGAAGGCGAGCACTACACGCTGCGTGATCTGCAAGCCCAGCCCAAGCCGGTCCAGCGGCCTCGTCCGCCGGTGATCATGGGTGGTGGCGCGGGCCCGCGCAGCGCCACGATGGCCGCCCGGTATGCCGACGAGTACAACACCCCGTTCGCCAGTCTCGCCGCCATCGCCGAGGGCCGCGAGCGGATCGAGCGCGCCTGCGAGGCGGCGGGGCGCGAGATGCTGCCGTTCTCGATCATGACCGGGGTCCTGGTCGCCACCAGTCAGGATGAGCTGCGCGAGCGAGCCAGGCGCCTGGGCGACAAGATGGGCGCTGATCCCGCCGGCCTGGTCGACGATCCGCCTCCCGGCTGGATCGTGGGCACCGTGCCGGCCGCGGTGGAGCAGTTGCAGGCGCTCCGGGACGCCGGCGTGGCCCGGGTCATGTGTCAGCAGTTGCTGCATGACGACCTCGAGCACGTGGCCCTGCTCGGCGAGGAGCTCGCCCCACAGCTGGCCTGACCGCTGGGCTCTGGGTGACCGGGCGGGGAGGGTCGGCGCGACGGTGACGGTGGCCACCGAACAATGGGTCCGCCCGACCGGTCTGACCGCTCGGGCGGACCTGCTTGAATGAATCCTATGCCGACCAAAGACCAGGTAACCGAAGCCCTTCGTTCCGTCATCGACCCCGAGCTGCGCCGCGACATCGTGGAGCTGCAGATGGTGCGCTCGATAGACGTTCATCCCAACGGCGTCGTCGATGTGATGGTCTCGCTGACCACCGCCGGCTGTCCGATCCGCAACCACTTCCAGGACGGCGTGAGCAACGCCGTGCGCGCGATCGACGGCGTCACAGGCGTCAACGTCAGCTTCGATGTGCTCTCCGCCGACGAGAAGTCGGCCCTGGGTCACAAGCTCGGCCGCGCCGGCCTCCCCGAGGGCGCCCTCGCGCAGGTCAGCAACGTGATCTGCATCGGCTCGGGCAAGGGCGGGGTCGGCAAGTCCAGCGTGACCGCCAACCTGGCCGCGGCCCTGGCCGCCGCCGGCAAGCAGGTCGGCGTCCTCGATGCCGACGTGTGGGGTTACTCACAGCCGCGGATGCTGGGCGTCGGCGCCGAGCGGCCCCGGGTCAACGCCGATCGCAAGCTGGTCCCGATCACCGCCCACGACGGCATCAAGGTGATGTCGATCGGCTTCTTCGTCGAGCAGGACGCCGCCGTGGTGTGGCGCGGACCCATGCTCCACAAGGCCCTGCAGCAGTTCCTCGAGGATGTCGAGTGGGGCCAGCTCGACTATCTGCTCATCGACCTGCCCCCGGGCACCGGCGACGTTTCCATGACGCTCGCCCAGCTGCTGCCCCAGGCCAAGTTCCTGCTCGTGACCACGCCCCAGCCGGTGGCCCAGAAGGTCGCCGCCCGCTCGGCTGAAATGGCGACCAAGCTCAAGCTCGAGATCGCCGGCGTGATCGAGAACATGTCGGGCTTTGTGACCCCGGATGGCCAGCGCTTCCAGATCTTCGGCGAGGGCGGCGGTCAGCTGCTCGCCGAGGAGCTCGAGGTGCCACTGCTGGCCAAGATCCCGCTCACCATGGCCCTGCGCGAGCAGTCCGACGCCGGCGTGCCGCTGGTCTTCTCAGATCCCGACGACCCGGCTGCTCAGGCCCTCAGCCAGGGCGCCCGGGGCTTGATCGCGCTGTCGCCGATCGAGCTGCCCGTCATGCAGGCTCCGGCACCCGCGGCGGCTCCCAAGCCGGCCGGGATGTCGCTACCGATGGCCTGAGGGCCGGGCCCTACTTCGAGTAGTACTCGGAGTTGAGCGCGGTGTACTTCTGCCATTCGTCGGGGAGCTGGTCCTCGGCGAAGCAGGCATCCACCGGGCAGGCCTCAACACAGGCGTCGCAGTCGATGCACTCTTCCGGGTCGATGTAGAGCATCTCGACCTTGTCGTAGTCGGGCTCGTCCGGCGTGGGATGGATGCAGTCGACGGGGCAGACCTCGACGCACGAGTTGTCCTTGGTGCCGATGCAGGGCTCCGCGATTACGTAGGCCATGGGTGTCGGATCCTCTGTGTCTAGTTTCCGGGGTGCCGGCGGAACCGGCGGAGAGCGCATTCTAGGAAACCGCCCGCGAATTCCATTCGCGGCTACCCGTGTGGGTACCCAGTCCCATCGATACCCTGTCGCCGGTGCTGCTACTCACAGGGGCCACCGGGACCGTCGGACGGGCCGTACTCAGGCGCCTGGTGGCCAACGGGACGCCCGTCCGCTGCCTGGTTCGCGACCCCCGCCGCCTGGGTGCCGAGCGGGTCCAGGTGCAAATTGCCCTCGGCGACCTCGGCGACCACCTGTCGTTTCGCCACGCCCTGCGGGGGATCGACACCGTCGTGCACCTCGCCTCGGTGATCCGCGATCAGCCGGGCGGCTCGATCGAGGAGCTGGCCGGGGTGGCGACGTGGCGGCTGGTCGGAGCCGCCGAGCGCGCGGGCGTCAAGCGCTTCGTGTTCTTCTCTACTCTGGGCGCCTCGACCCGCAGCCGGGCGCGCCTGATGCGGGCCAAGGCGATCGCCGAACGGGCCGTGCTCGACTCGTCGCTGGAGCACACGGTGTTCGCGCCCTCGATCATCTACTCGCCCAGTGATCCGTACCTGACGCTGCTGGCGAGGATGTCGTGGCTGCCGGTGCTCCCGATACCCGGCCGGGGCGAAGCCTGCTTTCAGCCGATCTGGGCGCAGGACGTGGCCGATTGTGTGATGGCGGCGCTCCCCGGGGGCGCGGCGGAAGGCGACTCGGTGGGAGCCCGCTACGAGCTGGCCGGGCCGGAGACGATGACGCAACGGGAGATCGTCCAGGTCGCACTCGATTCCCTACGGCGCCGGCGGCACATCGTGGCGGTGCCGATCGGGCTCACCCGGCGGATTCTCGGTCTCGTCGAGCTGTTCGGTGGCCCGACGGCGTTTGCCACCTGGGACGAGGCCGAGCTGCTCGAGGTGCCGCTGATCTCGCGCCACGGCACCGCCGATGCGCAGCGTCTCGGCGTGACGCCCAAGCCGATCCGGGCCGTGCTCGGGGTGGGCTAGGGCCGGTCCGCCGGTGGTTCGGGCTCGTCCGCCCGGTGCCCACGGTGGTGCCCGCGTTGGTGACGGTGCGCTCGCGCGTGCCGGTGATGGTGCTTGGCACGACGACGGGGTGGCTTGGGCGCCGGCTTCATCGGGGCCGGGACCGGCGTGCCCAAGGCTGCGATCAGGGCGCGGTAGGCAGCGAACGACGGCTTGGGCGAGTAATCGTCTCGGAGCAGGCCATCGGAGGCGAAGGTCGGGCCGACGAGCGTGGCGGGACCGCTCGAGGTCGAGTCGCGCAGGTTGAACCAGCGATAGTCGGTGATGTTGAAGGTTCCCGAGTAGTCACCCGCGGCCTGTACCAGCTGCTGCAGGGCGGCCGCCTGCTGGGCGTCGGACATCGACCCGGTTGGCACGCCGTTCTCGGTGATCCAGATTGGCACCGCACCACCGATGTTCGCCTTGGGGGCCAAGCAGTCGCGGACCGTGCCCGCGGCCTGGGCCAGCTCGGCGCCGTAGGTGTCCCCCGGCGCCATCACCGGGGGATAGATCGTGCCCGGGTAGAAGTCCAGGCCAACGAAGCCGAGGGCGTCCAGGAACGGCTGGCCTCCGTTGGCGCCGAGGTAGGAGAAGAAGCCGGCGTCCCCGCTGGGCGAGAAGCGATAGGCGTAGGTGAAACCGAACCGCAGCTGGCTGAAGCCCCGTTGCAGCGCCTCGGCGTGTGCGGCCTCGATCCCGGCGATCACCGCGTCCTGGGCTCCCGCGTAGGCGCCATCGGAGGTGTTGGCCGAGCCCGGCACGTTGACCTCGTTGGTGATCGTCATCGCCACGACGTTGCGGTCGGGGCCGAAGCTGTCGACGACCTGGCGGACGTAGCTCACCCACGCCGGAATATCTCCCGCCTGACCGGGCGGCGGGTGATAGCGGACCTGGAGCTCGACCTCGAAACCGGCCCGCGTGTAGCGCGCCACCAGCTGCTGGAAGGCGTCGATCCCGGCCTGACCGTCGGACCAGAACAGCCGGTTGAGGCGAACCACGAGCTGGCGACCAGGCGGCGCCAGCGCCTGGACCGCGGCCAGGTCCTTGGTCGGGTCGTCGGGGGTTGAGGGGAGCTGGACCCCGCCCGCACTTCCGGCGATCCCGGGGTCGATCCCAAACCGAAGCCGTGTTCCCGCGTGAGGCGCCGCGCCGCCGTAGGAACCAACGCAATCGGGGTCACTCGACGACGCCGTGCCGGCCGCTCGCGGCCCCCAGCACGCCAGCACGATCAGAGCCGATAACACAATCGCGCGCTTCATCGGGCCAACCCTAACCAGACAGCGGCGGTCGGGCGCCAATGGCGGTCGGGCGCCGTTCGACCTGCATAACGTGCCAATCCTGGCCCGCCCGTCCAAGGTTTCCCTCTCGCGCAGGCTCAGGCCTCATTTTGCGACAAACTTGGGGCGGCAGCGGCAAGTTTGTCACCTAATGCATGCCCGCTCGAGAGGGATCTCCGCTCGAGAAGGATCCCCGCTCGAGCCGCTCGAGAGGGGACCCCCGCTCAAGAGGGCAGGAGCGTCCAAACGAGGCTCAGACGGGGAGCACCGGGCGGCGATCCGCCCACGGCAGCGCGATCTCGAGCTGGGCGGCGAGCTGGAGCAGGATCTCCTCCCGGGCCGGGGGGCCGATCAGCTGGACCGCGGTGGGCAAGCCGTCGTTGCCCTGGTAGAGCGGGACCGAGATGGCCGGCTGACCGGTCACGTTCAGGATCGCCGTGTAGGGGGTGAAATAGCCCGAGCGCTGATAGTGGTCCCACGGGTCGGGCCCCTGGCCGTGAACCTCACCGATGGGCAGCGGGCGCTGCGCCAACGCCGGTGTCAGCACGGCGTCAAAGCCGGTCAGGAAAGCCACCACGCCGCGGGCCACCGATTGCAACCGCATCAGCGAGCTGAGCATCGTCACCGAGTTGAGCTCTCGGGAGAGCTGCCACATCTCCCAGGTCAGGGCTTCGACATCGTCTGGCACCAGGTCGCGGCCGGCCAGCTGGCCGCCGATCATCGTCACCATCGAGACGTGGGGGGCGAAGGCATTGGTGAAGTCGGGGAGGAGATCCAAGTCCGACCACGGGGGCTCCACTTTCTCCACGGCATGGCCGAGGGACTCGAGCAAGGTGGCCGCGTCGCGCGCGGCGGCCTCGCAGACGGGGTCAAGCACAGATCCCTCAAAGGGCAGGTTCACGGCCAGCCCGATGCGAAGACGGCCCGGCTCGGGCACCGCCAACTCGCGGTAGGGCGCAGATGGAGGCGGCGCCCAGGTCGAGTCCCCGGGCTCGTAGCCGGCCAGCACGTCGAGCCCGGCCACCGTGTCGGCGACGTCGCGGGTGAGAACACCGTCGGTGACCAGGAAGCTCTCCCCTGACTCGGGCCCGACCGAGACCCGGCCGCGGGTGGCTTTGAGCCCGACAAGGCCACAGCAGCCGGCCGGGATCCGGATCGAGCCACCGCCGTCATTGCCGTGGGCGATCGGGACCATTCCCGCGGCGACCGCGGCCGCCGAGCCTCCACTCGAGCCGCCGGGGGTGCGACCAAAGTCCCAGGGGTTGTGGGTGGGGCCGAAGCGGCGCGACTCGGTGGTGGGCAGGATCCCCATCTCGGGCAGGGCCGTCTTGCCGACGATCACGAACCCGGCCTCACGCAGGCGCCGGACCACGAACGCGTCGTGGGGCACCACGAGATCGCCGAACAGGTCCGAGCCCATGGTGAGTGGCATCCCGGCCACCGCCCGGTTGTCCTTGACTGCGATCGGGACCCCGGCGAAGGGGCGCGGGTCACCGGCGGTGATCTCATCTGACGCCGCCAGGGCCGACTCGTGGGCAATATGCGTGAAGGCGTTGATGTGGGGTTCGAGCTCGTCGATGCGATCCAGCGACGTCTGGACCAGCTCGCGCGAGCTCAGCTCCCCGCTGCGGATGAGGCCGGCGAGTTCGAGGGCTGAACGCAGCAGGAGCTCGGACGCCGGCACGGCCGCGAACCCTAGCGAGATAGCCTTGTTGCAACCCACGCCAGGAGCATCAGACCTTTATGAGCGCAACCGCCGAAGTCCAATCCGGCCTCGAGGGCGTAGTCGCCTTCGCGACCGAGATCGCAGAGCCCGATCGCGAAGGCGGCGCCCTGCGCTACCGCGGCGTCGATATCGAGGAGCTGGTCGGCGTGGTGCCGTTCGAGCACGTCTGGGGCCTGCTCGTCGACGGCACACTGGAACCGGGGCTGCCGCCGGCCGAGCCGCATCCGCTCAGCGTCCGCTCCGGCGATCCCCGCGTCGACGTACAGGCGGCGCTGGCCATGCTCGGTCCCCAGTGGGGCTTCGGTGAACTGATCGACCTCTCCGACGAGGAGGCCCGCGACAACCTGGCCCGCGCGTCGGTGATGGCCCTGTCCTTCGTCGCCCAGTCGGCGCGCGGGATCGGGCAGTCGCCGGTCCCCCAGAGGGAAGTCGACAAGGCCGAGTCGATCCCTGAGCGCTTTCTCATCCGCTGGCGCGGCGAGGCGGATCCGGACCATGTGAAGGCGATCGACGCCTACTGGAACTCGGCCGCCGAGCACGGCATGAACGCCTCCACCTTCACCGCCCGGGTGGTCGCCTCCACGGGGGCCGACGTGGCTGCGGCGCTGTCGGCGGCGGTGGGCGCGCTTTCCGGCCCCCTGCATGGCGGTGCCCCGTCGCGGGTCCTGAAGATGCTCGACGAGGTGGCTGAGTCCGGTGACGCCGAGCGCTACGTCAAGGACGCCCTGGACCGGGGCGAGCGTCTGATGGGCTTCGGGCATCGCGTGTACCGCGCCGAGGACCCCCGGGCCCGCGTCCTGCGCCGCACCGCCCACGAGATCGACGCTCCCCGGGTCGAGGTGGCCGAGGCGCTCGAGAAGGCCGCCCTGGCCGAGCTCAAGGCGCGTCGTCCGGACCGCGTGCTGGCCACCAACGTCGAGTTCTGGTCGGCCGTCGTGCTCGACTTCGCCGAGGTTCCCCCCGAGTTGTTCACGCCCATGTTCACCTGTGCGCGCACCGCCGGGTGGTCGGCGCACATCATGGAGCAGAAGCGCGAGGGCAAGCTGATCCGCCCCACGGCCAAGTACGTCGGCCCGGCCCCCCGGCCGCTTTCAGATTTGCAGTAGACCCACCCGGGGCAGGGCGGCCGCGGCCAGGCGGCGCTTTCAGCCCCGGTAGGGACCGTCGAGATACTGGCGGAGCATCCGGCTGGCGCAGAACATCGGACCAAGGCTCTTGAGCGAAGCGCGAATAAACGAAACCCAGCGCTCGGGGATCCCGGTCTCGTCGCGCTCGTAGAAGGCCGGCATCACCTCGTGCTCGAGCAGGTGGTGCAACGCGTCGGCATCGCGGTCGTCCTGAGCGTGGTGGTTTGAATCCACATCGCCCGAGATCGCCCAGCCGTTCTCACCGTCGTAGGCCTCCGCCCACCAGCCGTCGAGCACGCTGAGCTGAAGGCCGCCGTTGAAGGCCGACTTCATGCCGCTGGTTCCGCTGGCCTCCAGCGGCGGGCGGGGAAGGTTCATCCACACGTCACAGCCCCGCACCAGCCAGGCGGCCGAGTTGAGGTCGTAGTCGTCCAGGAAGACGACGCGCTCGCCGACGATCCGGGCACCCTTGAGGCCGAACAGGCTCTGCAGCGAGCGCTTGGCCTCCTCGTCGCGCGGATGGGCCTTGCCGGCCAGGACGACCTGCACGGGGCGGTCGCCGCCCAGCAGCGAGAGCGTCCACTCGGGATCGCGGGTGAGCAGCTCCAGCCGCTTGTAGGTTGCAACCCGGCGGGCAAACCCGATCGTCAGCACCTCGGGGTCGTAGGCCCGCGCGGCCGCGTCGACGTATTCGCGCAGGTCGCCGCGCACGAGCCGGTCGCTCACGCTGCGGCGCCCGACGAAGCCCACCAGGCCCGCACGCTGGCGACCGCGGGCTGCCCACAGCTCCGCGGACGGGATCGTGTCCACCGCCGACCAGGTGGCGGGATCCTCGGCGCGGGCCGCCCAGTCAGGCCCGAGGTGGCGGTCGAGCAGCTCGCGCATCGGCTCCCCGATCCAGGTCGGCACGTGCACGCCGTTGGTGACGTGGCCGATGGGAACCTCCTCGCCGTGACGCTCGGGCCACAGCCAGTGCCACATGTCCCGAGCCACCTCGCCGTGGCGGCGACTGACCGCGTTGGCCGACCTGCTCATTCGCAGCGCGGCCTGGGTGACGCCGAACGGTGACCAGGGATCATCGGCCTGATCCCGGCCCAGCGCGATCAGCTCGTCGGTCGAGGCACCGAGCTCGGCGGCCAGGCGCCCGAGGATCGACTCGACCTGGTCAGGCGGGTAGGTGTCATTCCCGGCCGGGACCGGCGTATGAGTGGTGAACACGGTTCGGGCCCGGGCGCGAGCCAGCGCTGCGCTCAGTCCCTCGTCCTGGCTGGCCTGCACACGGGCGAGTTCGAGCGGGGCCAGCGCCGCGTGCCCCTCGTTGAGATGGATGACGCCGGGCTCAAAGCCCATGGCCCGCAGCGCTCGGATGCCGCCGACGCCGAGCAGGGCGTATTGAGCCAGGCGGGTGTAGCCATCGCCGTCATAGAGACGGCCGGTGATCCAGCGCTCCAGCGGGCCGTTCTCAGGGCAGTCGCAGTCGAGCAGGAACAGGGGCACGCGGCCGACATCTACGCGCCACACCCGGGCGGTCACGTCGGCCTCGCCGATCGGCACGGTCACGGTCAGGGGCGCACCCGAATCGGAGGTGACCTGGGCGGCCGGAAGGCGCTCGGGATCGGTGTCGATCCAGTACTCGTGCTGCCAGCCCGACGCGTCGATCCGCTGGCGAAAGTACCCCTTGCGGTACATCAGCCCGACCGCAACCATCGGCAGAGCGCGGTCCGAGGCCTCCTTGAGCAGATCGCCGGCCAGCGCCCCCAAGCCGCCGGAGTAGACGGGTAGTGACACGTGGACGCCGTACTCCGAACACAAGAAGGCAACCGGGTGGGCGGGATCGAAAGGGGCCTCGAGATCAGGACGGCCGAGGTCCTCGGTCAGCTTTCGCTCGAGCTCGCCGGCCCGACGTCTCAGCTCGTCGTCCTGGGAGGCGCGTGCCGCGATCCCGGCCGGAAGCTCTGACAGCAGGCGCACCGGGTTGTGAAGGCAAAGCTCGAACCGAGCCGGGTCCAGTGAGGCGAACAGCTCGGGGGCTCCGGGCAGCCACGACCAGCGGTAGTTAAAGGCCAGCCGGGCCAGCGGCGCCAGGGCATCGGGAAGCCGCTGGGCGAGGTCGCCGGCGGCGAGCTCGAGGTCACGCCGGCCATCTGGGGTGGCGGTGCTCGTCGGTGTCACGGGGGTGGCGATTATTGACCACATCGCCCGGAGACGGGTTTCGGGCCGCCAGTGGCGGCCGCTAGGCTCGCGTCCTTGGAGCCCCACACCCCCGCTGACGAGCCGGATCAGCGCCTCGGCGTACTCGCCTTCGGAGACTCGATCACCAACGGCGGCGGCGAGCTGCAGTGGGGAGTGGCGCTTCAGTCCTGGGCCCTCTGGCTGGCCCGCTCGCTCGGTCTCCCCTACACCGGCTACGCGGTCGACGGTGCTCGGGCGGCGGACGTGGTGGCTGGGCAGATCCCGGCCTTCGCGCACCAGTCCGCGAACCCCGACGCACACTACGACGTCGGCTGCCTCTACGTCGGCGTCAACGACGTGCGCGCGCTCGACTGGGATCCCGCGGGCTTCGAGCGCGACTACGCGCGGGCCCTTGAGTTCCTGACCGCGCGCTGCCGGCACACGCTCGCAGTCACGATCCCGTTGGGCCTGGGGGTGCCGCCGGCCGGCGCCAAGGTGGGTCAGGCCAACGCTGTGATCGAGCGGCTGGCCGGTGACCACGGCGCGCTGATCGTCGACCTGAGCCGGTTCGGCGCCCGCAACCAGGTTATGGCCGACCGCGTGCATCCGACGGCGTTCGGGCAGATCGCCATCGCCGAGCGGGCGCTGGCCGTGCTACGCCATCACGGCCTGCCCATTCGGGTCGCCCCGGCCGCTCTGATCCGATATGAGACCACCGGCCTCGGCCGCCTGCGGGGTGATGTCACCTACGTCTACCGATCGGCCAAGCAACAGGCACGAGCCCTGCGAGAATGGTGGGCCGTCCGCCGCTGACCGCGTCAGTGGAAGGGAGCTGTACTCGGTCGGGTATCGGTCCCGCGGATCGTCACCCGCGTCACCGACGTCACCAGGTCATACGTGCCCGCGAAGGTGTACGTGCAGGTCTCGACCTTGTGAAAGCCGGTGCCGCCCGTGCATGTCCCCTTCCCGGTGATGGTTCCGATGCCGCTGGTGTTGGGCACGCCGAGGGTGAAGGACTCGCGGGCGGTGCGCACGCCGTCCCGAAAGAAGGTGATCGAGCCCTCCTGGCCGCTGACCGGGAACGTGCCGCCTGCCAGTTGGCCGTCCTGGATGACCGCGCCGCCGCCGTCGGGGGAGCGCTTGACCCGACCGACGTTCTCGAAGCGACTACCCGAGCCGGAGCTGATCCGGGCGCCGGCCACGACCTCGGTGAATGGGCGCTGAACCGACTTGCCCTTCGCTACGGCGGCCGACGCCACCCCCTCCAGGGTCCACCCTCCCACCGCCAGTCCCACGAGCCCGACTCCGGTGATCCATGTCCTGCGCATCTGCGGCCTCCCTCGACGCGATCGTCCGGCCCTGCGGCCGCGACCCTACCACCGGCTCAGGAGGCGACCCGGCCCGACTCTTCGGTGACCTCGCGCAGGCGCCGGGCCAGGGCCGGGGTCAGGGCGCCGGGCTCCATCTGCCAGCGCCAGCTGCCACCCGCCCGGGCGGGATCGTTCATCCGCGCCTCGCTGCCCAGACCGAGGACGTCCTGGGCCTGGATCATGGCCAGGAAAGCCGGTGAGGAGAAGGCCATCCGAATCAGCCCCCACCACGGGCGCCGGGGCTCAGCGAGGCCGAGCCGGGAAAGTTCGGCGTCAACGAAGGCGCGCTTGTCGCTGGGCAGGGCCTCGAGCCAGCCCCGAGCCGTGTCGTGATCGTGGGTGCCGGTGTAGACGACCCGGTCGGCCGTGTGGTTGAGGAGGCGGTGGGGGCTGGTCGGATCCTGCGGATCGAGCCCGAACTGCAGGACGAGCATGCCCGGGAGCCCGACCGCGTCGCGCAGACGCTCCACCGCTGGGGTGATGACGCCGAGGTCCTCGGCGACAAGCGGGAGCCCGGCGCCCAGCGAGCGCTCCAGGGCCGTGAACAGCGCCCGGCCCGGGCCGCGCTGCCAGGTGCCCCCAATCGCGTTGGGCGCCCCGGCGGGCACCGCCCAGTAGGCGACGAAGCCCCGGAAGTGATCGATCCGAAGCAGATCGAACATGCCCAGGGTGCGGCGCAGGCGTTCCACCCACCACCGGTAGCGCCGACGCTGGAGCGCGGGCCAGTCGTAGAGAGGGTTGCCCCACAGCTGCCCCTCGGTGGCATAGGCGTCGGGCGGGGCTCCGGCCACGGCGTCGGCGCGGAACAGCTCGGGGTGGGCGCGATGATCGGCGCTGCCGGGTGAAACGTAGATGGCGACATCGCCCATGATCCGCACCCCGCGCTCGAGCCCGTAGGCGCGCAAGGCAGACCATTCGCGCTCAAACCGGACCTGGTCGGTCACCGCTCCCGCACGGCAGTAGCGCTCCCAGTCGCCGATCCAGAAGCTCTGATGCTCGCGAAAGTCGCTGATCTCGGCCTTCGAGACGGGAGCGCGAGGCTCGCTGAGCAGTCCCCGCCAAGCCGCGAACGCCGAGGCTGACTTATACGGCGAGCGGTAGCGGTCGGGCGGTCCCAGGGGCAGCACCTGCCACCAGGACTGTCCGGCGGCGGCCAGCCAGTCGATGAACCGGTAGGCCTCGGGACCGAGGCGCCCACCCGGAAGCGAGGTGATGTGGAGCTGGACCCCGCTTGTGCGGCGCGTTCTGTTCACGCGCTGGTGTTTACCCCATGCGCGGAGGTGGATACCTTCACAGGGATGAGCGCGCGCACCACCGAGACTCCGAGCCGCCAAGCCCAGGAGAGAGACGCCGCCCGGCAACCCCCCCGCCGGATCGTGATCCAGTACCCGACCCCGACCGTCGACGACGGCCGTTACCCGGTCAAGCGCTGCGTGGGCGACCGGGTGGGCGTCGAGGCCGACGTATTCAGGGATGGCCACGAGTTGCTGCGCGCCGTCGTCCGCTACCGCGGCCCCGACGACCCAACCTGGCGGGAAGCCGAGCTTCACCGGATCGATGCCCATCTCGGCGGTGTGCGATGGGCCGGACACTTCGAGGTCGACCGCACCGGGCGCTGGGAGTACACCGTCGAGGCGTGGACCGACGTATTCGGCACCTGGCGCGACGAGTTGCGCCGCAAGGTCGCCGCCGCCCAGGACGAGCTCTCGGGAGAGCTTTCCGAGGGCGTGGTGCTGCTTGAGTCCGCCGCTCGCCAAACGCGCTCGGCCGCCGCCCGCGCGTTGATCGAGCACGCCCAGGCCGAGCTCGAGGATCCCGAGGTCCCGGCCAGCGCCAAGCACGACATCGCGCTGGGCGAGGAGCTTTTGGCCGCGGTCGAGGCAGCTGAGGATCGCCACGATTGCGTCCGCCTCAGCCAGCCGCAAGTGATCGAGGTCGACCGCGTTCGGGCCCGGTTCGGGGCTTGGTACGAGTTGTTTCCGCGCTCCTGGGGCGGGCTGCCCGGCGTGCGGGATCAGCTGCCGCAGCTGGCCGCGCTCGGCTTCGACGTCGTGTACCTACCGCCGATTCACCCGATCGGACTGACCAACCGCAAGGGCGCCAACAACAGCCTCACCGCCGGTCCCGAGGACCCAGGCTCGCCGTGGGCGATCGGTGACGCCAGCGGCGGCCACGACGCGATCCACCCCGAGCTGGGCACGATCGACGATCTCAAGGCCCTGACCGCGACGGCCCGCGAGCACGAGATCGACATCGCGCTGGACTTCGCGCTCAACTGCTCAGCCGACCACCCGTGGCTGACCGAGCACCCCGAGTGGTTTCACCGCCGCCCCGACGGGACGCTGAAGTATGCCGAGAACCCGCCCAAGCGCTACCAGGACATCTACAACCTCAACTGGGACTCGCCCGACTGGCGGGCGCTCTGGGAGGCCCTGCTCGAGATCGTCCTGAAGTGGGTCGACTGCGGGGTCAAGGTGTTCCGGGTTGACAACCCCCATACCAAGCCGTTCGCCTTCTGGGCGTGGCTGATCGAAGAAGTCCACGACCGTGACCGTGACGTGATCTTTCTCGCCGAGGCGTTCACCAAGCGCGCGGTCATGCGTCACCTCGGCAAGCTGGGCTTCTCGCAGTCCTACACGTACTTCACCTGGAAGAACGCGCGCTGGGAGCTCATCGAGTACGTCTCGGAACTGGCCCACTCGGGGGAGCAGGAGTACTTCCGTCCCAATTTCTTCGCCAACACGCCCGACATCCTCCACGAGTACCTCCAGCACGGCGGGCGGCCGGCCTTCGAGGCCCGGCTGGTCCTGGCGGCCACCCTGAGCCCCAGCTACGGCATCTACTCCGGCTATGAAAGCTTTGAGAATGTGGCCGTGCGCGAGGGCTCTGAGGAGTATCTGGACTCAGAGAAGTACCAGCTCAAAAGCCGGGCCCTGGACGGTCCCCTGCTGCCCATGATCTCCCGCCTCAACGCCGTCCGCCGGGCCCACGCGGGGCTGCAAAGGTTGTCGAACGTCACCTTCCTGGACACCGCCAACGACGCGCTGATCGCCTACGCCAAGCAATCGGAGGGCGATACCGTCATCTGCGTGGTCAACCTGGACCCCCACCAGCCCCAGCAGGGGATCGCCGTGATCCCGGCCAGCCTCGGGCTACCCCCCAGCTTCACCGTTCACGACGTGCTGTCTGGGGAGCGCTTCCAATGGCGCATCGGCGCCAACTTCGTGGCCCTGTCCCCGGGCGTGCGCCAGGCCCACGTGCTCGAGGTCGAGCGTTGACAGGGCTACCCCTTTGAGTGTCGGTCCGCCCACGCTGACCCACCTGCTGGCCCGCGAGCCCCGCGCGAGCACGAGCCAGGAGGCGCAGAACCAGGCCAACGCGCAGGCCCGGCAGTGGTTCGAGGCCGAGCCCCTGTGGTTCAAGCGCGCGATCTTCTACGAGATCCACATCCGCGGTTTCTTTGACTCCAACGGCGACGGCTCGGGCGACGTGCGCGGCCTCACCGAGAAGCTCGACTACCTGCAGTGGCTGGGCATCGACTGCATCTGGCTGCTGCCCTTCTACGAGTCACCGCTGCGTGACGGCGGCTACGACATCTCGGACTTCACCAAGGTCCATCCCGACTACGGGACCGTCGATGACATCGCCGACCTGATCGAAGCCGCCCACGCCCGGCGCATCCGGGTGATCGCCGATCTGGTCATGAACCACACTTCGGCCGACCACCCGTGGTTTCAGGAGTCGCGCTCGGATCCGCAGTCGCCCAAGCGCGACTGGTACGTGTGGTCAGACACCAACGAGCGCTACCGCGACGCGCGGATCATCTTCACCGATACCGAGGTCTCCAACTGGACCTTTGACCCGATCGCCGGCGCTTACTACTGGCACCGCTTCTTCTCCCACCAGCCCGACCTCAACTACGACAATCCCGACGTCCGCGACGCCATGCTCGATGTCCTGCGTTTCTGGCTGAACCTGGGACTCGACGGCTTCCGTCTCGATGCCGTGCCCTACCTGTTCGAGCGCGAGGGCACCAGCTGCGAGAACCTCGCCGAGACCCACGCCTACCTCAGGCGCGTGCGCAGCGTGATGGAGCACGAGTACCCCGACCGGGTCCTGCTCGCCGAGGCCAACCAGTGGCCGGCCGACGTGGTGGAGTACTTCGGCGACGGCGACGAGTGCCAGATGGCCTTTCACTTCCCGGTCATGCCGCGGATGTTCATGGCCGTGCGCCGCGAGCAGGCAGCGCCGATCTACGAGATCCTCGAGCAGACGCCGTCCATCCCCGAGAGCTGCCAATGGGGACTGTTCCTGCGTAACCACGACGAGCTGACGCTCGAGATGGTCACCGACGAGGAACGGGACTACATGTACTCGGAGTACGCCAAGGACCCGCGGATGAAGATCAATCTCGGTATCCGCCGCCGGCTCGCGCCGCTGCTTGACAACGGCCGCGATGAGATCGAACTGATGACGGCGATCCTGTTCTCGCTGCCCGGCTCTCCGGTTCTCTACTACGGTGACGAGATCGCGATGGGCGACAACATCTTTCTTGGAGACCGTGACGGCGTCCGTACGCCCATGCAGTGGACCGGGGACCGCAACGGCGGCTTCTCCCGGGCTGACTTCGCCCAGCTCTACGCGCCGCCGCTGATGGACCCAGTGTTCGGCTACCAGGCCGTCAACGTGGAAGCCCAGCTACGCACGCCGACCTCGCTGCTGCGCTGGATGCACCGCTTCATATCGCTGCGCAAGGAGCATCCCGTCTTCGGCCTTGGCACCTACGAGCCAATCGAGACCTCAAACCCGCGCATCTTCGCCGTCCTGCGGCGCTTCGAGGATGACGTCGTGCTTTGCGTGCACAACCTGGCCCGTTCCGCGCAGGCGGTGGAGCTCGACCTCAGCGCCCAGGCCGGCCGCTACCCGGTGGAGCTGTTCGGCCGCTCGCGATTTCCTCAGATCGGCGAGCTGTCCTACCTGCTGACCCTGGCGCCGCGCGGTTTCTACTGGTTCCAGCTCGTCGAAGAGGGCGAGGAGGCGATCGGATGAGCAAGCCCGCCGACACTGTGGGCGAGACGCTGATCGAGGGTCTCGACCTCGGGGCGCTTTCGGAATGGCTCGAGGAGCAGCGCTGGTACGCATCCAAGTCGCGTCACGTGACCGGGATCGAGATCGACGAATCGGTGGCCCTGGGACAGTCACCGCCGATGTTGCTGACCCTCCTACAGGCCCGCTTTGCCAGCGGCAGCCACGAGCTCTACCAGCTCCCCCTCACCTTTGTGTCCCCCGGAGTGACCGAGCCGGCCGGGCACACGCCGATTCAGCGCACGGCGGACGCAGCCGTCTTTGACGCCGTCGCCGACCCGGAGCGAGCCCGCACCCTGCTGCGCGCGATCGACGCCGAAGAATCGATCGAGACTGAGAACGGCTGTTTTCGCTTCCACCGCACCGCGCTCTCGGGACAGCTGGCGCACGACGCTCCCGTGCGACCCGTCGGGGTTGAGCAGTCCAACTCCTCGATCGTGTTCGGTGACGAGACGGTGCTCAAAGTGTTTCGCAAGCTTGAACCGGGTATCAACCCCGAGCTCGAGCTGCTGCAGTTCCTGACCCTGCATGAATACGCCAACATCGCCCCCCTTCTGGGCTGGTATGAGTACGACGGACGCTCGTTTGCGGCCACGCTCGGTGTCGCCCAGAGCTTCTTTGCCGACGCCACCGGCGGGTGGGAACTGGCCCTGGCGCAAATCGGCACCGATCCCGAGGGGCTGTTGGTCGAGCTTGGCAAGCTCGGTCAGGTGACTGCGGAGCTACATAACGCGCTGTCCAGCGACGCCACCGATCCGGCCTTCTGTCCCGAGGAGCCCAGCAGCGAATCGCTCTCGCTGCTGACCGCGACGATCGATGAGGACATCGAGCGAATCTTCGTCCGCCTGCCCGACGACGAGCGCGTGGCAAGCATCGCCGGGCGCGGTCAGGACGTGCGCGAGCAGATCGCCTCCCGCGCCCAGATCGGAGCCGGTGGCAGGGAAATAAGAACTCACGGTGACTTTCACCTCGGCCAGACGCTCCATGTATCGGACCCCGCCCAGACCAGTTGGCTGATCATCGACTTCGAGGGCGAGCCGGCCCGGCCGCTGTTCGAGCGCCGCCACAAGCGCTCGCCGCTGCGCGATGTCGCCTCCATGCTGCGCTCCTTCGCCTACGCCGCCTCAGCCTCTGAGATCCGGGACGACGTCCCTGCCCCGCCCGACTTCGAGGAGCGCGCCCGGCGGCTCTTCCTCGAGCAGTATTTCTCCCGCATCGACCCCGCGCTGCTGCCTTCGGGCGAGACCGCGATTCTCAACCTGCTCTCGATCTTCGAGCTCGAGAAGGCCATCTACGAGTTGCAGTACGAACTCGACAACCGGCCCGACTGGCTGCCGATCCCGGTAGCCGGGATCAACCGGTTGCTGGAGTCAGAGTGACGGCATCCGGCACCTTCAACCGGTGGCTGGAGTCAGAGTGACGGTTGCCACCGCCGAGCTCGACGCGCTCGCGCGTCGTGAACACGGACAGCCCCACTCGGTCCTCGGGGCCCACCCGGGTCCGGGCGGCGTGACCGTCCGGGTGCTTCGCCCCGGCGCCCTCAAGGTGTCGGTAAAGCCCAGCAAGGGCAAGGCGGTCGAGCTCGAGTCGATTCACCCGGCGGGCATCTTCGAGGGGACGCTCGACGGGACCGAGCTGCCCCTGCGCTACAAGCTTAAGGTCGACTACGGGGAGGCGGGCAAGTTCACGCTCGAGGATCCCTACGCGTTCACGCCCACCCTCGGCGAGCTCGACCTGCACCTGATCGGCGAGGGCCGCCACGAGGATCTCTGGGACAAGCTCGGCGCCCATGTGCGCACGCATCAGGGAGTGACCGGTACGGCCTTCGCCGTCTGGGCACCCGCCGCTCGCGCGGTCAGCGTGGTCGGTGACTTCAACTCATGGGATGGGCGCCTGCACGCCATGCGCACGCTGGGCTCCGGCGGGGTCTGGGAGCTGTTCCTGCCCGAGGTCGAGGCGGGTGCCCGCTACAAGTTCGAGATACTCGCCGCCGACGGGGAACTGCGCCTCAAGGCCGACCCGATGGCCCAGGAGACCGAGGTTCCGCCCAAGACCGCCTCGGTCGTCACGGTCCCCGCCCACACCTGGAGCAAGTCTGACGAGCGCTGGCTGACACAGCGCCGGGCCGAGCAACCCCTCGAGCAGCCGGTCTCGATCTACGAGGTCCACCTCGGCTCCTGGCGGCTGAATCCGCTCGAGGACAACCGCTCGTTGAGCTACCTGGAGCTCGCCGACGAGCTTTCGGCCTATGTCAACGACCTCGGCTTCACCCATGTCGAGCTGCTGCCGGTCATGGCCCATCCTTTCACCGGCTCATGGGGTTACCAGGTGACCGGCTACTACGCGCCCTCGCCCCGCTTCGGGACCCCCGACGATCTGCGCCACTTCGTCGACCGGCTGCACGAGCGAAACATCGGCGTGATCCTCGACTGGGTGCCGGCCCACTTCCCGCGCGACGATTTCGCGCTCGCCCGCTTCGATGGCACGGCACTTTACGAGCACGCTGACCCGCGGCGCGGCGAGCATCCCGACTGGGGCACGCTGGTCTTCAACTACGGCCGCCACGAGGTCCGTAACTTCCTCATCTCCAACGCGCTGTTCTGGCTGCGGGAGTATCACGTGGACGGAATCCGCGTCGATGCCGTCGCGTCAATGCTCTACCTCGACTACTCCCGGCGCGAGGGCGAGTGGGTTCCCAACCAATTCGGCGGGCGCGAGGACCTCGACGCGGTGGACTTCCTCAAGGAGCTCAACGAGGTCATGTACGGACGCGAGCCTGGGGTGATCTCGGCGGCGGAGGAGTCAACCGCGTGGCCCGGCGTTTCACGGCCGACCTACCTCGGCGGCCTCGGCTTTGGCTTCAAGTGGAACATGGGCTGGATGCACGACACGCTGGCCTACTTCGAGCAGGATCCGATCTACCGCCGCTATCACCACCACGAGCTGACCTTCAGCCTCATGTACGCCTTCAGCGAGAACTTCGTACTGCCCCTCTCCCACGACGAGGTGGTGCACGGCAAGGGCTCGCTGTACACCAAGATGTCGGGTTCGGATCCGTGGCAGAAGCTGGCCAACCTGCGCGCCCTCTACGCCTACATGTGGGCGCACCCGGGCAAGAAGCTGATCTTCATGGGCTCGGAGTTCGCGCAGCCCGCCGAGTGGAGCCACGAGCGCTCGCTGGACTGGCATCTGCTCGAGGACCCCGCCCACGCCGGGATCCAGTCCCTGATCCGTGACCTCAACCACCGCTATCGCGAGGAGCCGGCGCTGTGGGAAGTCGATTCCGATCCGGCCGGCTTCTGGTGGTTGGAGCCCAACGACGCCGACCACAACACCCTCGCCTTCGCCCGCCAGTCGCGCACGGGTGAGCGCGTGCTCGTATTCGTGGCCAATTTGTCTCCCGTGCCACGCTCCGCCTACCGGCTGGGCCTGCCCCGCTCGACCCGCTGGCGGGAGGCGATCAACACCGATTCCGCCTACTACGGGGGAAGCGACATGGGCAACCTCGGCGCCGTCGTGCCCGAACCGATCCCCTGGCACGGCCAGCCGTTCTCGGCCGAATTGACCCTCCCGCCGCTGGCGGCAGTGTGGCTAGTTCCGGATGAGTAGGGCGGCGGCGACCACCGCCGCCTACCCATGGGAGCAACCGCTGGGGGCGCGGATGGTTAGCACCGAGGAGGCCGAGTTTCGGGTCTGGGCGCCGCGCGCCGAGAGGGTCGCGCTCTCACTGGCGGGCGGCGTGATCGAGCTCACCGACGCCGGCTACGGCGTGTACGAGACGGTGACCGACGCCCGCGTGGGCGACGACTACGAGTTCGTGGTCGACGGGCGCCGCTTGCCCGACCCGTGCACGCGCTGGCAGCCCGAGGGACTACGGGGAGCGTCGCGAATCCTCGGCAATCGCGGGGGGGAGCCGGCTGCCGGGGGCCGCCCGTTCCAGACGCCCGCCCTGCCCGAGCTGATCATCTACGAGCTGCACATCGGGACCTTCAGCGCCGAGGGCACGTTCGACGGGGCCATCCCCCACCTCGACGAGTTGGCTGCGCTCGGCGTCAACGCGATCGAGATCATGCCCGTGGCCGAGTTCCCGGGGCCGCGTGGCTGGGGCTATGACGGCGTCTACATCTCGGCCGCGCAGTCCTCCTACGGAGGGCCCGAGGGTCTGTCGCGCCTGGTCGCGGCCGCCCACGAGGCGGGACTGGCGGTGATCCTGGACGTCGTCTACAACCACGTCGGCGCCTCCGGGGTGACGGCGATGGAGGCCTACGGGCCCTACTTCACGACCAAGTACGAGACCCCATGGGGCAAGGCGATCAACTACGACGATGCCGACTGCGACCCGGTGCGCGAGTGGGTATGTCAAAGCGCGGAGGGCTGGATCCGCGACTTCGCCATTGACGGCCTGCGGCTGGACGCGATCCACGCGATCTACGACGCCAGCGCTGAGCACATCGTCGCCGCCATCGCCCGGCGCGTGCACGCTGTCAACCCACGCGCCCTGGTCATCGCCGAGTCGGGGCTCAACGACCCGAAGGTGATGCGCGATCGCGCCCACGGTGGCTGGGAGTGCGACACGGCGTGGGCGGATGATTTTCACCACGCCCTGCGGACGCTCGTCACCGAGGAGCGCGACGGCTACTACGCCGACTTCGGACGCGTCGCCCAGTTGGCCAAGGCCTTTCACCGCCCGTTCGTCGAGGATGGCAACTACTCGCCGTTTCGCCGGCGGCGCTTCGGTGCCCCCGCCGAGGATGTGGCGCCCGAGCGCTTCGTGGTCTTCAGCCAGAATCACGATCAGGTCGGCAACCGCGCCTTCGGCGATCGCCTCCCCGAGGCGGCGCGTCCGCTGGCCGCGTTCTGCACCCTCCTGGCCCCCTTCACGCCGATGCTGTTCATGGGCGAGGAGTACGGGGAGCCGGCGCCGTTTCAGTTCTTCTCGGCTCACATCGACGAGGAGATCGCCGTCGCCACCCGCGAGGGACGCCGACGGGAGTTCGCCGCCTTCGCCTCCTTCGGTGAGGAGGTTCCCGATCCGGAGGACCCGGCCACCTTCGAGCGTTCCCGGCTGACCCGCCGCCGCGACCCCGAACTGGCTCGGCTCTACGCCGCGCTGATCGCGGCTCGGCGGGAGCTGGCCCATGCCGAGACACGGGCGATCGAGTTCGATGAGGAGGCGCGCTGGCTGACCATCCGGCGCGCCGGGCACGAGCTGCTGTGCAACTTCAGCCCGACGGAGGTCAAGCTGGCCTGCGAAGGTTCCCGGATCGAGCTCGCCACAGCCGCCGGCGTCGCCCTCGAGAACCAGACCGTAAAACTTCCCGCGATGACCGGAGCGCTGATCAGATGACCGACGTATGGCCCGGACGGCCCTTCCCGCTCGGCGCAACCTGGGACGGTCAGGGGACCAACTTCTCGCTCTTCTCCGAACACGCGGGGGGCGTCGAGCTGTGCCTGTTTGACGACGACGGCGAGGAGACCCGCATCCAGATCACCGGCCGGCGCGCGTTCAACTGGCACTGCTACCTGCCCGGTGTGGGACCCGGCCAGCGTTACGGCTATCGGGTCTACGGCCCCTACGAGCCCGACGACGGGCACCGCTTCAACCCCGCCAAGCTGCTCATCGACCCATACACGAACGCGATCGAGGGCACCGTGGATTGGGAGCACGACGCCAACATCCTCCCCTACGTCCCCAGCCCGGACGAGGACGCCGACTTCGAGCCCGACGACGAGGACGACTCGGCCGCGGTGCCCAAGGGTGTGGTCATCGACGCCGGCTTTGACTGGGAGGGAGACCGGCCCCCGAACGTGCCCTTCGCCGACACGGTGATCTACGAGACCCACGTCAAGGGCTTCACCAAGCGCCACCCCGAGGTCCGCGAGGACCTGCGCGGCACCTATGCTGGCCTGGCCTCCGAGCCGGCCATCGAATACCTCAAGCAGCTCGGCGTGACCGCGGTCGAGCTCCTCCCCGTGCATCAGATCTGCGACGAGTCGTTCCTCTACGAACGCGGCCTGCGCAACTACTGGGGCTACAGCACGATCGGCTACCTGGCCCCCCACTCCGAGTACGCGGCCACGGGCCGGCGCGGGGAGCAGGTCACCGAGTTCAAGGGCATGGTCAAGGCCCTGCACCAGCAGGGGATTGAGGTGATCCTCGACGTGGTCTACAACCACACCGCGGAGGGCAACCACCTGGGGCCGATGCTGTCCTTCAAGGGGATCGACAACACCGCCTACTACCGGTTGATGCCCGACGACCCGCGCTTCTACATGGACTTCACCGGAACCGGCAACTCGCTGAACCCGGTCCATCCCAGCGTCCTGCGGCTGATCATGGACTCGCTGCGCTACTTCGTGACCGAATGCCACGTCGACGGTTTTCGCTTTGACCTCGCCTCAGCCCTGGCCCGCGAGCTCTACGACGTGGATCGTCTCTCGGCCTTCTTCGACACCATCCACCAAGACCCGGTCCTGTCCCAGGTCAAGCTGATCGCCGAGCCCTGGGACGTCGGCCCCGGCGGCTACCAGGTGGGAAACTTCCCCATCCTGTGGTCGGAGTGGAACGGCGTCTACCGGGACTCGATGCGCGACTTCTGGCGAGCCTCGGCCAGCGTCGGTGAATTCGCCCAACGCCTGTCGGGCTCGGCGGATCTGTACGAGTCAGACGGCCGCGAGCCCTTCGCCTCGATCAACTTCATCACCGCCCACGACGGATTCACCCTGCGCGACCTCGTCTCCTACAACGAGAAGCACAACCAAGCCAACCTCGAGGGCAACCAGGACGGGACCGACGACAACCGCTCCTGGAACTGCGGTGTCGAGGGCGAGACCGACGACCCCGGGATTCGCGACCTGCGAGCGCGTCAGCAGCGCAACTTCCTGACCACGCTGTTCGTCTCCCAGGGCACGCCGATGCTGCTCGGCGGCGACGAGCTCAACCGCACCCAGGGCGGCAACAACAACGGCTGGTGCCAGGACAACGAGATCTCCTGGTATGACTGGAGCCAGGACGTTGACGCCGAGCGGATGCGCGTCTTCACCCAGCGCCTGATCCGCTTGCGCCGGGAGCACTGCACCTTTCGCCGCGAGAGCTTCCTGCGCGGTCAGCCCGTCAACGGCTCGCCGCTGCCCGACGTCTGGTGGTTTCGGACCGACGGGCGCAAGATGACAAGCAAGGACTGGGAGCACGGCGAAGCGGTGCTGGGCATGTTCCTCAACGGTGAGGCGATCCTCAAGCCCGGGCCCCGCGGCGAGGCCATCGAGGACGACTCCTTCGTGCTGCTCTTCAACGCCCATGCCGAGGATCGCCAGTTCAAGCTGCCCCGCCGCCGGATGGGCGTGCGCTGGGACCTCGAGCTGTGCACAGCCGATCCCGAGGCTGAGCCGGGCAGCGCCAGCTACGAGGCGCAGGGGCTGATCAACGTCACCGCCCATTCGATCACGATCCTGAGGCGGGCGGCTTGAGCTCAGGCTCGGGCTCGGGCGGGGCGCGGCCCCTGCGAGCCACCTATCGCCTGCAGCTGACGCCGGAGTTCGGGTTCGCGGCGGCCCGAGACCTCATCCCGTATCTGCGCGACCTGGGCGTCTCGCATCTCTACCTGTCGCCCTCGCTGCAGGCCCGGCCCGGTTCGACCCACGGCTACGACGTGATCGACCCGACCCAGGTTTCGGCCGAGCTCGGGGGCGAAGACGAACTGCGTGCGCTGGCGCAGGCCGCCCACGCCGCCCGGCTGGGGCTGGTGCTCGACGTGGTCCCCAACCACATGGCCACCCACGAGAACAACCGCTACTGGACCGACCCAAAGCTGCGCGAGCGCTTCTTCGACATCGACCCCGTGACGGGCGATCACCGCCGCTTCTTTGACATCGACGATCTCGCCGGCGTGCGCCAGGAGGACCCAGCGGTGTTCGAGGAAACCCACCGGCTCGTCCTCGGGCTGGTGCAGGAGGGTGTGATCGACGCTCTGCGCATCGATCATCCCGACGGGATGGCCGACCCGGTGCAGTACTTCGCACGGCTGCGAGCGGGCGGGGCCGAAGTGGTGTGGATTGAGAAGATCCTCGAGGCCGGGGAGCGGCTGCGCGATTGGCCGGTCACCGGTACGGTCGGCTACGAGTTCCTCAACGCGATCTGCGGGCTGTTCGTGGACAGCGACGCCGAACCCGCCTTCACCGCCCTGTGGGAGTCGATCGCCGGCGAGCGCCATAGCTTTCAGGCCGTGGCCCTTGAGGCCAAGCGCGAGCAGGCCCAGGGGACCTTCCGGCGCGAGATCGAGCGTCTGGCCCGAACGCTGACCGACGAGGCCGGGCACGAGATCGAGGCCAGCCCCGAGGATGGAATCGAGGTCGGGGTGACTGCACTGATCGGCGCGGTGGCGGCGATGCCGGTCTACCGCACGTACGTCGTCGCCGCCGAGGGCCTGGTCACCGAGGCCGACCGGCGAGCGATCGACGAGGCGGGAATGCCCACCGCGGTCGCACAGCGCCTGACCCTCGAACGCCCTGCTCCCGCCGAATTTGTGACCCGGTTTCAGCAGACGACCCCGCCGGTGGTGGCCAAGGGGGTCGAGGACACCGCCTTCTACCGCTATGCGCGGCTGGTCGCGCTCAATGAGGTCGGCGGCGACCCAGGGCGCTTCGGGGTCTCGGTGTCCGGCTTTCATCGCGCCTGCGCCGAGCGGGCGCGGCGCTTCCCGCTGGGGATGCTGACCACCAACACCCACGACACCAAGCGCAGCGCCGACGTCCGGGCGCGGATCGTCGCCCTGACCTGGATCGCCGACGAGTGGGAGACCCGCGTCCGGGGATGGATGCAGCTGACCAATGGCCTGTGTGAGGGCGCTCCTGACGACGTCGAGCGCTACTTCCTGTTTCAGACCCTGGTCGGCGCCTGGCCGATCGAGCTCGAGCGGATCGAGAGCTACATGACCAAGGCGCTGCGCGAGGCCAAGCGCAACAGCAACTGGATCGAGCCCAATCAGAGCTGGGAGGCTTCGGTGCTGGCGTTCTGTGGCGCGCTCTACGAATACCGGCCGTTCCGGGAGGACTTTGAGGCCTTCGTCGAGCGGGTGGCGCCGCTGGGAGACCGGATTGCCGTTGGGATGCTGGCCCTGAAGCTGACCGCGCCGGGCGTGCCCGACATCTACCAGGGTGACGAGCTCGAGTTTCGTGCCCTCGTAGACCCCGACAACCGCCGCGCCGTCGATTGGGAATGGCGTCAGGCGATGCTGGCCCGGCTCTCGGGAGGCTCGCCCCCCGACACGGCGACGCTGAAAATGTGGCTGACGCGGCGTCTTTTGCAGCTGCGCACCCGTCGTCCCGAGGCGTTCGCCGGGGCCTACACGCGACTTTCGGCGGGCGCGAGGTGCGTCGCCTTCCGGCGCGGTGACGGCGTGCTCGTGGTGGTCGCGGTGAAACCGTCTGCGGGCACGAAGGATGGCCTTGCCGGCCAGGCCGACGACGTGCTCGAAGGGGCGGCCGGCGAGTGGCAGGACGTCCTGTCCGGAGAGCTGCGGACCCTCGACGAGCAGGCGTCGCTCGCCGGCCTGCTCGGCGATTACGGGATCGCGGTCCTCGAGCGGCCCGCCAGCGGCGCGTAGGGTAGGGTCAGGCGCGCCGTTATGCGCGTGCTGGTCATCTCCTGGGAATACCCGCCCATCATCGAGGGCGGTCTCGCTCGCCACGTCCGCAAGCTCTCCGAGCATCTCGTGCAAGAGGGCGTGGAGGTTCACGTCCTGACCCGGGGTGGCGGCCGCCTGGCCGCGGTCGAAGACCGCCACGGGGTGATCGTGCACCGGCTTGACGAGCCTCCCTTCCCCAAGGACGTCAAGGCCTTCGTGCGCTGGGTGCAGGCAATGAACGAGGACATGCGCGAGCTTGGTCAGCAGATCGCCGAGACGGTTGGCTTCGACCTTGTCCATTCCCACGACTGGCTGGTCGCCGGCGCGGCCGAGCAGATCGCTCGCCCCCGCGGGCTGCCCTGGCTGACCACGGTCCACGCCACCGAGTACGGCCGTCACCAGGGCTGGGTCCAGAATTACCCCCAGTCTCACATTCACGCCGCCGAGCGCGACATGGTCCGCCGTGCCGATCACGTGATCACCTGCTCGCGCTACATGCGCAGCCACGTGGCGAGTGTGTTCGGCGTGCCGCGGCGCAAGATCACCGCCATGCAGAACGGGATCGATCCGCGCGATCTCGAGCCGGTCGCGGCGGACCTCGACCAACTCCGGGCCCGCTACGCCAAGCCCGACGAGCGGCTGGTTCTGCTGGTCGGCCGCCTGGTCTACGAGAAGGGCTTTCACCTCGCGCTCGACGCGCTGGCCCCGGTGATCGCCAAGCTCGGCGGGGTCCGCTTCGTAGTCGCGGGCACGGGCACCGCCGAGGCCGAGCTGCGCCGCCAGGCGTGGCGGCTGGGGCTGCACCGCAAGGGTATGTTCCTGGGCTGGGTCGGGGACGACATGCTGCATTCGCTGTATCGCATCGCTGACCTGTGCATCGTGCCCTCGATCTACGAGCCGTTCGGCATCGTCGCCCTGGAGGCGATGGCCTCCGGATGTCTGTGCGTGGTCGCCGACACAGGCGGGCTACGCGAGGTGATCCCGGGCGACGGCACCGTCGGCCTGCGCTTTCCGTCGCGAGATTCGGCGGCGCTGGGGGAGATTGTCGAGCGGGTGCTGACCGACGATGAGACGCGGGCGCAGCTCGTGGCCGAGGCTCGCGAGCACGTCCTGCGCTTTGACTGGGGCGAAGTTGCCAACCACACCCAGGCCGTCTACGACGAGCTGGTCGCGGCGACGCCGGCCAGGCGGAGCTGATGGGCGACACCCCGACCAGCTACATCCGTGAACTCGAGGGGGCCCACCCGCGGATGGACTTCGAGGGTTACAAGTCGACGGCGCTGCGTCATCCCCGCCAGCCGCTGATCCGGCTGCCCCAGACCATCACCGAGATCACCGGGCCCCAGCTGGGAGAGGCCCGGATCGCGCCCGGGGATGATGACCTCACCACCCAGCACGAGGACGCGCCGATCGGCGAGCGGATAATCGTCTCCGGCCACGTCTACGACACCGAGGGCAAGCCCCTGCGCGACACGCTGGTCGAGGTCTGGCAGGCCAATGCCGCCGGACGCTACCGCCACGGCTGGGATCGGTGGCCGGCACCGCTGGATCCGAACTTCTCCGGAGCGGGACGTTGCCTGACCGACAGCGAGGGGCGCTACAGGTTCACGACCATCAAGCCCGGCCCCTACCCATGGGGCAACCATCACAACGCCTGGCGTCCCGCCCACATTCACTTCTCGCTGCTCGGCCGCGCCTTCACCCAGCGCCTGGTTACCCAGATGTACTTCCCGGGCGACCCGTTCTCTGCCTACGACCCGATCTTCAACTCGGTCCGCGACCCGGCGGCGCGCGACCGCATGGTCTCCCGGTTCTCAATCCATGCCGCCGCCCCCAACTGGGCCCCCGCCTACGCGTTCGACATCTATCTGCGCGGCCCGGGCCAGACACAGTTTGAGGAGGCCTGGTGATCTTCGAAACCACACCATCTCAGACGGTCGGGCCGTACTTCGCGATCGGCCTGCCATGGCCGCAGGGTCCGTTCGCGGTCCCCGAGGGGACGCCGGGCGCGATCGCGATCAGCGGCACCGTCTTCGATGGCGCCGGACTTCCCGTGCCCGACTCGCTGATCGAGACCTGGCAGGCCGACCCCGAGGGCCGCTTTGCCGATCTGCACGGCTACGGCGACCCGTCGGCTCTGACCGGCTTTCGTGGCTTTGCCCGGTACGGGCAGGAGGACGGCGACGGGCGTTATGAGATTCTCACCGTCAAGCCCGGGCCGGTGCCGGGGCTGGGCGGCCGCCCCCAGGCGCCCCATATCGCGATCTCGGTCTTTGCCCGGGGCATGCTGCACCGCTGTGTCACTCGCCTGTACTTCCCTGACGAGGCCCAGGCCAACGCCACCGATCCGATTCTGGCTCTGGTTCCCGAGGAGCGGCGGTCAACCCTGATCGCCGAGGCCGTGCCGGGGGGTTACGGGTTTGATATCCACCTACAGGGCCCGGACGAGACCATCTTCTTCGACATCTAAGCGGTCCTCAGGCCATAGAGGTCGTAAGTCAGGGCACCGGCCGCGAGCTGGGCTCGGGTGGCGCGCTCGCCATCGGCCCGCGCGTGCGCCGCGGCCAGCACCTCCTCGCCGCGCTCGTGGGCGACCACCGCGGCTCCGTCGGCGTCCAGCACGACGATGTCACCCTGACGGATCGTGACGGCGCCCATCTGCACCGGATCCCCGATCGAGCCCGCTACCTGCTTGTCGGCGCCCAGGACCCGGACCCAGCGCGCCCAGATCGGCAGTCCGAGCTCGGCCAGCTCTTCCCGGTCACGGACAGCGGCATCGATCAGCATGGCGGCGGCTCCGTGTGCCTGGGCTTGGGTGGCGAGCAGGTCTCCGACCAGGGCCACCGGGCGTGGCTCGGGCATGGTCAGCACGAGCACCTCGCCGGGCTGGACCTCGGCCATGACGGCATGGACGGTCAGGTTGTCGTCCTGGCCGCAACGGACCGTGCGGGCCGGACCGGCCACCCGGGACCCGGGGACGACCTGGACCAGGTCAGCTTCGACATAACCCGCGCGGCCACCGGCCTCATAGACAGTGGCCGAGCCCAGCAGGGCCAGCTCCTGGTAAAGGCCGCTCACCGCGACAACGTAGCGCAGGACCGGCCCCGAGCGGCGACCTGATGGCGCTCGCCCGGCTTAAACGCCGAAGGCCCGGCGCGCGGTGCGCCGGGCCTTCGAACCAAACAGCTTGCCTTGGGCAGGCGGTTTACATCATCCCCGACATGTCGGGCATGCCACCGCCGCCACCGCCGCCGTTGTCCTTCTCGGGCACCTCGGCCACGATGGCCTCGGTGGTGAGAATGTTCTTGGCGATCGAGGCCGCGTTCTGCAGCGCCGAACGGGTGACCATGGCCGGGTCGATGATGCCGGCCTCGATGAGGTCGACGATCTCGCCGGTGGCCGCGTTCAGGCCCTGGCCCTTCTTGGCCTTACGGACGTCATTGACGACGACCGAACCCTCGAGGCCTGCGTTCTCGGAGATCTGACGGAGCGGCTCCTCGAGCGCCCGGTACACGATCCTCGCGCCCGTCTGCTCGTCGGGGAGCTCGATCGCGTCGACGTTGAGCGCCTTCTGGGCGACCAACAGCGCCACACCGCCGCCCGGCACGATGCCCTCCTCGAGGGCGGCGCGGGTAGCCTGCAGCGCGTCCTCGACGCGGTGCTTCTTCTCCTTCATCTCCGTCTCGGTGGCCGCGCCGACCTTGACGACGGCGACTCCGCCCGACAGCTTGGCGAGGCGCTCCTGGAGCTTCTCGCGGTCGAAGTCGGAATCGGTGTTCTCGAT
>JBAVWI010000126.1:0-3218 GCA_049697735.1 Solirubrobacteraceae bacterium | reverse complement strand
GGACGCGCCCAGGCCGGCAGTCCAGCCGCGGCGATCACGGCGGCCCCGCCGGCGGCCCCCCGCAGCAGGGCCCGGCGCGTGACCGCGTCCCCACGAGAATGCTCCTGCCGCGTCATCCGCGGGTGGTATATCAGTTGCCGCCCGGTTGGCCTAACGGCTACCGGTTGCCGGGACGCGCAGCTAACGTCCCCGAGCACATGAAGCCCGAAGAGCCCGTCACCGTCGGCCGCATCTTCCTCTCGCTGACCCGGGTGTGGCTGCCGGTGATCATCGCCGTGGTCGGGATCGTGCTGATCGTGCTCGGCCACGCCAGCCTGTCTGACCAGAGCACGACTCGCACCCTGGAGGCGGGCGCCGGCGTGGGTCTAGTGATCGTTGCCATCATCGTCTGGATGCTGAACTGGATGTTCCGGATGAGCGTTGAGTCAAACCGCGAGCGCGATGTCGAGGAGGAGGCCCGCGAGTACTTCGACCGTCACGGCCATTGGCCCGACGAGGCACCGGAATGAGCCGCGCTCCGGCACGCGCCCAGGCGGCCCGGTGATGAGAAGCCCGGTGAGCGCCGCTGCGGCCGGCGAGTTTCAGGTCATGGGGATCGTCAACGTCACTCCGGACTCTTTCTCCGACGGAGGCCTGTACCTCGACGCCGGGGCGGCCATCGACCACGGCCTGGCGCTCGAGCGCGCCGGGGCGGCGATCCTCGATGTCGGCGGTGAGTCGACTCGACCCGGTGCCAACCCGGTACCCGAGGACGAGGAGCTGCGCCGGGTGCTGCCGGTGATCGAAGGCCTGCGTGCCCGGGGCACCGGCGCGCAGCTCTCGATCGACACCTCCAAGGCGGCGGTGGCGCGGGCCACGCTGGCCGCCGGGGCGACCCTCGTCAACGACGTGACAGCCCTGCGTGGGGATCCCGGGATGGCCGAGGTGATCGCGACCGCCGGGGTCGACTGCTGCCTCATGCATATGCTCGGCGAGCCCCGCACGATGCAGCGCGACCCCCGCTACGGCGACGTTGTCAGCGAGATCAAAGCCTTCCTCGAGGAGCGGTTGAGCGCCGCTGTCGCCGCCGGGGTGGCCGAGGAGCGGATCCTGCTTGACCCCGGCATCGGCTTTGGCAAGACGGCCGAGCACAACCTCGAGCTGCTGCGGCGGCTGGACGAGATCGTCGCTCTGGGCCGACCGGTCGTGATCGGCACCTCGCGCAAGTCATTTCTGGGCAAGATCACCGCCCGGCCGGTCGAGGACCGGATTGCTGCCACCATCGCCACCAACCTGGTTGCGTACCAACGCGGCGCCCGTGTGTTTCGCGTTCACGACGTCGCCCCTATCCACGATGCCCTGGCGATCACGGCTGCTACGGTGAGGCCCGCATGGGAGCGGACGACGCCGACGAGTTCGACGACGTAGACGACGAAGCGGAAGCCTCCGAGCCCGAGGTCACGATCGAGATCAGTGGCCTCTCGCTCTACACCCACCTCGGGGTCAGCGCGGCCGAACGCGAAGTCGGTCAACGGCTGCTGCTCGATCTGCGCCTCGACGTCGGTGAATGCGACGCCACCATCACTGATCGCATCGAGGACACGATCGACTATGGCCAGGTGTGCGAGATCGCCAACCTGGTCGCCCAGCAGCGCACCTACAAGACCCTGGAGCGGCTGTGCGCGGCGATCGCCGAGCGGCTGCTGGACCAGTACGAGGCCGCGGCGGTATGGGTCAAGGCGGCCAAGCCCGAGCCACCCTTGGCCCTGCCCGTGGGCGAGGTCTCGGTGGAGGTGTGGCGCGAGGCCAACCGGTGAGGCGCACCGGGTTTCTCGGCCTGGGCTCCAATATCGGCGATCGGCGGGCCCGTTTGCAATCCGCGGTGGCGGCGCTCGGCGAGCGCGGGGTCACAGTGCAGGCTGCCTCGGCGGTCTATGAGACCGAGCCGGTGGGGCTGGTACTCGACCAGCCGGATTTCCTCAACGCCTGCCTGCGGATCGAGACCGAGCTGGAGCCCGAGGGGCTGCTCGAGGCCTGCAAGGCGGTCGAGCAGGAGGTGGGTCGCGCCGCGGGCGGAGTCAGGCACGGGCCTCGGGTCATCGACGTCGACGTGCTCCTGCTCGGCGATCTGGTCTACGAGTCGCCCCGGCTGACCCTGCCGCATCCGCAAGTCAGATCCCGCCGGTTCGTGCTCGTGCCGCTGCTCGAGCTCGATCCCGAGCTGACCCTGCCGGGCGGCGAGCGCCTGGCCGGTCGGCTGCAGGAGCTCAACCGGACGCTGCCCACCCAGGAGGTCCGCCGCGCCGGCCCGGCATTGATGTAATGCGCGCATGCTCCTGGTCGTCGACGTAGGCAACACCCAGACCCACTTCGGCGTCTTTGCCGACGGGAGCACCGAAATTGCCGAGCACTGGCGCTTTGCCACCGTGCCGGAGTCCACCCGCGACGAGCTCGGGGCGGTGCTCTCCAACCTGCTCGCCCTCCGCGGTCTCGGCTTCGCCGACATCGACCGCTCGATCGTGTCGTCGTCGGTGCCGCTGCTCTCGGAGGAGTGGACCGAGACGGCGCGGGCCTACCTGGGTCACGAGATGCTGATCGTGGGGCCGTCGATCCGCACCGGGATGCCAATTCGCTATGACAACCCGCGCGAGGTGGGCGCCGACCGCCTCGTCAACGCCGTGGCCGCCTACGACCGGGTGCGCGGCGCCTGCGTGGTGGTCGACTTCGGGACCGCCATCACCTACGACGTGGTCTCGGCGGCCGGTGAGTACCTGGGCGGGATCATCACCCCGGGGGCGGAGATCTCAATCGACGCGCTCTACGAGCGGGCCGCCAAGCTGCCCAAGGTCGAGCTGACAGAGCCCCGCGCCCTGATCGGCAAATCGACCGTGGAGGCGATCCGTAGCGGCATCGTGTTCGGTTTCGCCGGGCAGGTGGACGGAATCGTGCGCCGGCTGCGCGACGAGCTCGGCGCCGACACCACCGTGCTGGCCACCGGCGGCCTGGCCCGCGCCCTGATTCCGGCCGTGCGCGAGACGATCGACCAGGTCGATGACCTGCTCACGCTCACCGGGCTGCGGCTGATCTGGGAGCGCAACGCCCCGCCGGACGGCAGCGCCGGGCTCTAAGCGGAGGCGAGCGCCGGGACCGGGACGTCGGGCGTCCGGGCCACGTTGGCGGCCAGGATCAGGAACGCGAAGCGGCGGCGATCGGTGGGGTCGAAGTCGGTGGCCTGAGCG
>JBAVWI010000125.1:0-15624 GCA_049697735.1 Solirubrobacteraceae bacterium | reverse complement strand
GCCACAGCTCGACGTTGAGCACGTCGGCGAGGATCTGCTTCCAGAGCGTCGAGTGGCTGCCGCCGTTGGTCACGTGCGCCCGCGTGAGGGCGACGCTGCGCTCGGTGAACACCTCGACGTGGTGACGAAAGCCATAAGCCACGGCCTCGAGCGCCGCCCGATGAAGGTGACCGCGATCGTGGCCGAGGTGCAAGCCCACAAACGCGCCACGCTGTGCCGGATCGTGCAGGGGAGATTTCTCACCCAGGAAGTAGGGCAGGCAGACGATCCCGCCGGCTCCGGGCGGAGTCAGCGCCGCCTCGGCGTCGAGCTCCTGCAGCGAGGCGCCGCCGCTGACTCTTTCCAGCCAGCGGACGAGGCTGCCGCTGGTGGCCATGCAGCCATTGGGCAGCCAGGCGCCCGCAGGGTGAGCGTCCAGGTACAGGCGGGCGTCGACCAGTGGCGAATCGCTGACGGCGAGGATGTCGCCGGCACCGCCGAGCTTGACGAGCCAATCGCCGGTCTCGAGCAGCCCGGCACCGTAGGCCGAGCTGACGTGGTCGGCGCCACCGACCACGATCGGGGTGCCCGTTCGCAGCCCGGACTGCGACGCCGCGCGCCCACTGACCTCGCCTACGGTTGTTCCCGAGGCCCGGACCTCGGGCAGCAGGCGCTCGGAGATCCCCGCCCGCCCGAGGACCTCGGGCAAGGCCGCCCCATCGAGTCCGAACAGCCCGCTCTCGATCGCCCAATTGCGCTCCACGTGCGGGTCGGCACCGAGGGTTCGCGCCAGCCAGTCGTATGAACCCGTGACGGCGCTCGTGTTCGCGAACAGGTCGGGCTCGTTGCGCTCCAGCCACCGCAGCGTCGGTGCCACCGACTGCTGGGTCAGCGAGGAGCCGGTCAGCCCGAGAAGATCGATCCCGGCCAGAAGCTCGGTCAGCTCCAGCACTTCGTCGGTCGCCCGAGCGTCGTTCTGCAGGATCGCCCGGCGCAGCGGCTGACCGTCGCTGTCCAGAGCGAGAACCGCCGGCACCATCCCAGCGCAGGCCACCGCCTGGATCGCGTCTGACCGGCGACCGGTCTGGGCCAGTAGCCGCGGTACGAGCCCGCAGGCGGCGGCCCACCACTGTCGGGGATCCGCCTCGGCCCAGCCCGGGTGAGGCGAGAACAGATCCACGCTCTCGTGCGCGGTGGCCAGCACGCCGGCTTCGGGATCGACCAGCGCCGCCTTCACTCCCGAGGACCCGATATCGATCCCGAGCAGCATGGGCTAGGCGACGCCTACCTCGCGCGCGCTCTCGACAAAGCGCCGGGCGCGCTCGCCATCGACCGGGTTCCACGTGTAGCCGTCGACCTTGAGATCGCTTCCGACGATGCAGCCGTCGGCGATCTGGAGGTAGTCCGCGATCGTGTCCGCCCTGGCCCCGGTGTTGAGAAGGACCGGGACATGGGACGGGACGGCCTCGCGGACCTCCTCGAGCGTCGCCCGCCCCGGCTCGGCTCCGGCCATCGGCCCCGAGACGAGGATCGCGTCGGCGAGGCTCGAGACGACCGCCGAGCGCGCAGCGTCGGCTGGGCTGCGGCGCCCGATCGGCGACGCGAACTCTGGGGTGACGTTCATCATGATCGTCAGACCATCCGCGTCAAGGCGGCGACGCTCGCGCAGAACGTGCGCGGCGTCGCCCTGCCACAGCCCCATGTCCGACTCCCAGGCTCCGGTGAGCACCTCGCGCATGAAGCCGGCGCCGGTGGCGACGGCCACAGCCAAGGCGCAGCTGGCGTCCCACAGGAAGTCCACGCCGAAGGGATGCTCGCGCGGCGCGCACTCGGTCACCACGCGGGTCATGACCGCCGCGGCCTCGGGTCCCGCCTTGAGCTGGTAGGGACGGTCGCCTTCGTTGCAGAACATGTAGCCGTCAAAGCCGGCCTCGAGCAGCAGCTCGAGATCCCGTTTGACCGCACTGATGAGACCGCCTACGCCCGCCCGCGCGTCGTAGAGCGGCGTTCCCGGAAGCGGCGGCACGTGCACCATCGCGATCAGGGGCTTGGACCGGCCAAACAGCTGCTGCATTCGCTCACTCATGAATCCTCCGTGGGGGGGACGGACACGACTTCGACGCCGGCATCCCGAACCTCGGCGAGACCGGGATGGTCCGGAGCGGCATCGGTGATCAGGACGTCGATCTCTGACAACGGCGAGATCGTGGCCAGGCACACGCGTCCGAGCTTGCTCTGGTCGGCCAGCGCGACCTTGCGCGAGGCCGCCCGCAGGGCTGCGCGCTTGACCCGCGTGTCGTCGAGGTTGTACTCGGTCAAGCCTTTCTCAGCGTTGATTCCGCCCACGCCGAGAAACAGCACGTCACAGTTGAGCTGGCTGAAGGTCCCCTCGGCGAGATGGCCGATCAGGCTCAGCTCGCCGGGCCGGACGATTCCGCCGGTCAGGATCACCCGCGTGTTGGGATCGCCGGCGAGCTCGACGGCGGCCTGCACGCTCGGCGTCACGATCGTTAGACCGCTGCGGCCGCGCAGACATCGGGCCAGGGCGAGCGTCGTGGTGCCAACGTCGAGGATTGCGGTCTCGCCGTACTCGATGTATTGCGCGGCCGCGTGCCCTATCCGCAGTTTCGCTTCCTGCGCTTCGGTGGCCCGGGTTGCCAGGGGAGGCTCGTAACTCCGGCTGACGGTCGCGATCGCGCCGCCGCGAACCCGCCGCGCGACGCCTTGCTCCTCGAGCTCTTCGAGGTCGCGCCGGATGGTCATCTCCGACACGTCGAGCGTGGAGGCAAGCTCGGTGATGCCCACCTCTCCGCGAGTGGCCAGGAAGCTGCGGATTACGCCTCGGCGCCCGTGCACACCCATGCTGCAAGAACATTACAGAAATACGTGACTAAATCACAGTTCTCCGTGAACGGACGCCAATGGCCATACATGAGGGCCGCCCGGCGAATCCGGCGCGGACACCAATGACGCGGTGCCCGGGCGCGTGATCAGGGGCGCGGCCGTCGCGCGAGCTCGTGAGCGCGACGCAGGTGAGCGGCCGTCAGGTCAGCGGCCGCCTTTGAGTCGCCTCGCTCGATCGCGGCGGCGATCTCGCGGTGCTCGGCGATGAACCGCGCCATGCGGGTTGGATCGCTGGCCACCGCGGTTGCCGCGATCCGCTGAAGCCGATCACGCAGAGCGTCGTACTCGCGGGTCAGGATCGCGTTGCCATTGGCGGCGACGATCGTGCGATGAAACTCGCGATCGGCGACGGTGAACCCCTCGCCGCCGGCCGACAGCGCGCGTTCCTGCTTGACAATCGACTCCTGCAGCGCGCCCGCCAGCTCGGCGCCGTAGGCCGTGACGCGGCGCACGCAGTGCTCCTCGATCAACAGCCGCGCCTCGAGCACGTCGTCGGCCTCCGAGGGCGAAATCGGTCTCACGAGCGCCCCACGCCGCGGATAGAGCTCGAGCAACTCCTCGGCTTCCAGTTGCAGGAAGGCCTGTCGGACAGGTGTCCGGCTGATGCCCAGCTTCCTGGCTAGCTCGTTCTCGCTGAGCAGCGTCCCGCCGGCGTAGCGGCCGTCGAGTAGCCGCTCTTTGACGAACTTGTAGACCCGGCCGGCTGCCGAGCCGGTTTGGCCTTCAGATGTCGACTCAAGGTCCACCACCGCGGGTGGGTATCTTAGAGAGAGACACCTTGTATGCAAGCTGCATCCAAGTTGAGGCGAGCCCACGTTGATTGGGCCACGCGACCGCACGAATGGAAAGAGCGAATTTGATGACTTCCGAAATCACGACTTCAATCCGGCGCGCAATGCGCCGCCTCTCGATCCCCACCCCGGGTTCTGTCCACTTCCACATCGATGGCGACGGCCGCGCGTTCGCTTGCCATTTCAGCCGCTGCGAAGCTTCGGCCCTCACGCTCCGCGAGGCGAGCCTGACCGAGACCGGCGCCCGGCGCAGGGTCAGATAGACGCAGGGGTCGGGCGCGGGGGTGGGGCTACTGCGAGCGCCCGCCGCCGGCGCCCCGGTTACGGAGCCAATCGGCCGCCTTCTGGCTGGCGTCTCCGACCTGCGAGCCGAGGCTGGTCACGTTGTCGCCCAGCTCCCGGAACAGGGCGCGGAAGCGCTCGGCGTAGAACTCCATGGCGTCACCGGCCTCTTCGCGGACGTCGGCGTCGTCGCCGCGGCGCCGGTACTCGCCGCGCCGGATCCGGTCGTACTCGCCGCTCTGGACCCAGCGCATGACCTCGGAGACCCGGCGCACGGCGAAGGAGTGGGTGGCACCGATCTCGAGGAAGAAGCGGCGCACGCGGTCGTGGGAGTCATCCCAGTTCTCGTACTCCATCGCTTGGGCCATGAAGGCGTCGAGGTCGAGGCGGTCGGCGGGCATGCCGCTGGCCACGACCATCAGCGTCCGGCAGACGATCTGGGGATCGCGGACGGCTAGCACGGCCGCCCGGTCGCAGCTGAGCTCGGCCGCGCGCGACCACTCGAGCAGGACCGCCCGCACGGCCCGCAGGGGCAGGCCGACGATTCCCGGCAGGTTGACCCCGTTGAGGAGGATGCTCAGCGCGGTCATGTAAACGACGTGGTCAGAGAGGATGTGGCCGAGCTCGTGGGCGATCACGCCGCGCTGCTCGGCCGGCCCGAGTTCGCGCAGCATTGACGCGCCGAAGACGATGATCGGCTTTTGGGAGCCGATCGTGACCGCGTTGAAGGGCAGCGCCGAGCTGACGTAGATGTCGTACTCGTCGGGCATGTCAAGGATCCGGCTGACGCCGTGGTAGGAGGCAAAGACGTCGGGCAGCTGGCGCTCGCCGATCTTGACCGAGTTGCCGAGATAGAACTGGCGCAGGGCGCGCTCGTAGCGGAACTCGATCAGCTTACGGACCACCGTGTCGAGCATCGGGACCGCTTTGAGCGCCGCAGTGGCCGCGCGGTCGGCCGGGTGCTCGTAGGCCTTGGAGGAGATCTCCGGATAAGGCTCGACTGCCTCGGGGAGGTTGTCCGTCATGCTCGCTGGTGAGCCTACTCCCGTAACGCCTGCCCCGTGACAATGGATGGTGAATGGCGGCGATACGAGTAGCGCAGACGTTTACCGGCACGGTGGCCGAGGCGGAGCGTTGCTGGTATGACACCGCTCGCTGGCCGCGCTGGGTGGATGGCCTGGACCGGGTCGTGTCAGTCGATCCCGGCTGGCCGGCGGGGGGTGGGGTGGCCTGGGAATCGGGGCCGGCGGGCCGCGGGCGGGTCACCGAGCGCGTGCTCGCCCACGAGCCGCTGCGCGGCCAGACGCTGGCCGTGACCGACGCCTCGATCGAAGGCGAGCAGTCGGTCAGCTTCACACCCGACGACGGCCGAGTCGAGGTGACGCTGGCCCTGGAATATCGCTTCCGCAAGCGCTCTCTTGCCCTACGCATCATCGATCCGCTGTTCATCCGACGAGCGATGGTCACCTCGCTGCGGGCCACGCTGGCCCGGTTCGGGGCTGAGCTCGAGGCGTCCCGAGCGCAGCGGCCCGCGTAGACTCCGAATGCGCTGCGGCGCTCCTCGCCGCGGCACCGCCCACGACCAAACAAGAGGCTCATGTTCGTCTTCAAAGCCGCCGTGGTCGGCGCCGGCACGATGGGAGGCGAGATCGCCCACGCGATCGCCACCGCCGACATTCCCGTGGTGCTCAAGGACGTCGACCCGAAGTTCGTCGATCAGGGGCTCGAGAAGGCCCGCTCCCTCTGGGAGGCCCGCGTCTCGGACGGCAAGCTCGAGCCGGCCGAGCGCGATCGCAAGCTGGGGCTGATCACCGGTACCACCGGCTATGAGCAGTTCGGCGATGTCGACTTCGTGATCGAGGCGGTGCCCGAGCGGATGGAGGTCAAGCAGGCCGTCTTCTCCGAGCTCGACGCGGTCACGCCGGGTCACGCCATCCTTTCCTCCAACACCTCCTCGCTATCGATCACCGAAATGGGCGAGGTGACCAGCCGGCCCGAGCAGGTTGTCGGCTTTCACTTCTTCTATCCGGCCTCGGTGATGCGGCTGATCGAGGTCGTGGAGGGGGAGGACACGTCCCCCGAGACCGCGCAGACAGCCGCCAACTTCGCCTCCGCGCTCCGCAAGATGCCGATCCGCTGTGGCGAGGCTCCCGGGTTCGTTGTCAACCGGATCCTCAATTCGGCGGTCTCCGAGCTGTGGCGCTACCAGGAGGAGACGGGGACGTCGATCCCCGAGCTCGACAAGGCCGTCGCCGAGTCCAAGGTGGCGCCCATGGGCCCCTTCTTCCTCACCGACCTGCTCGGCCTGGACACCGTGGTCTCCGTCGCTGAGCACCTCCGCGAGGCCTATGGCGAGCGTTTCTTCGTCCATCGCCAGATGCAGGAGCTGGTGGCCGCCGGCGACCTGGGCGCGAAGACCGGAAAGGGCTTCTATGAGCACGGCTGACCAGTCCATCGACACCGAGGCGCTCGTCGATCGCTTCACGCTCAAGGCGCTGGTCGAGAGCTGTCTGGTGCTCGAGGAGGGGGTGGCGGCGATGAAGGACATCGACCTCGGGATGATGGCCGGCGCGGGGATCATCCCGCCACCCCTGCAGCGCGCCGATCAGGCCGGCCTCGACGTCGTCCTGGCCAAGCTCGAGACGGCCGCCCAGGAATGGGGAGAGGCGTTTGAGCCGCCGACCGTTCTGCGCCGGCTGGTCGTCCAGGGCCGCCTGGGCGTGAAGACCGGCCAGGGCTTCTTCCCCTACCCGCGCGCTGACGCGGGCTGGGAGGAGAGCCCAGTCAAGCTCGAGACCCGCGATGAGCTGGCCATCGCCTGGCTGGACCGTCCACCCGCCAACTCGATCTCCCCCGAGGTGGTGCAGGCGCTGGGCAAGGTCTGGGAGGCGGTCATCGCGTCGGGGTCGGTACGGGCGCTGGTGTTCGCTTCGGCCAATCCGATGCTGTTCTGCGCCGGCGCCGACATCAAAGCCTTCACGAAGATGGATGAGGCGGCCGGGCGCGAGCTCGTGGAGACGATGCACGGGCTGCTGCGCGACATGGAGCGCTCATCGGTGGCCACTGTCGCGGCGGTCAACGCCCTGGCCTTCGGGGGCGGTTGCGAGCTGGCCATGGCCTGCGACTTCCGGATCGCCGCCGAGTCGGCCAGCTTCGGCCAGCCCGAGATCAACCTCGGGATCATCCCCGGCTTCGGGGGCACCCAGAGGCTGCCGCGCCTGGTCGGCGAGGCCAAGGCGCTCGAGCTCAACCTCACCGGCGAGCCGATTGGTGCGCTGGAGGCGTTCGAGTACGGCCTGGTCACCCGGACGGTGCCTGACCACGAGCTGCTCGACACGGCGCTGGCCTGGGGGCGCAAGCTCGCCGGCCAGGCGCCCCTGGCGATCGAGCAGATCAAGCGTGTGTCGGCCGCCCGGGATCTGGAGGCCGGACTCGAGGCCGAGAAACAGGGCTTTGCCGCCGTCTTCGGCTCCGAGGATGCGCGCGAGGGGATCTCGGCCTTTCTCGGCAAGCGCACGGCCCACTTCCAGGGCCGGTGAGCAGCGCCGGCGCCACCGCCGCGGCTGTCCAGCTAGCCGAGCTGATTGCCGCCTCGGGGTCGGTGGTGGCGCTGACCGGGGCCGGGATCTCGGTCCCCTCGGGGATCCCGGACTTCCGCTCGCCGGGCACGGGGCTGTGGGAGAAGGTCAATCCAATCGAGGTGGCCCACATCGACGCCTTTCATCGCGACCCCACGCGCTTCTGGCACTTCTACGGCAACCGCTTTCAGACCCTGGAGGACAAGCTCCCCAACCGCGCTCACGCCGCGCTGGCCGCCTTGGAGCGGGCCGGGCACGTGGACGCCGTGATCACCCAGAACATCGACCGCCTGCACCTCAAGGCGGGAACCCGCGAGCTGATCGAGGTCCACGGGACGATCGATCACTGCACCTGCCTGGTCTGCGGTGCGCGCTATCCGGCTGACGACGTCCGCGCGCGCCTGCGGGCCGACGAAGCGGGCGTACCCCGCTGTGACTGCGCCCAGCCGCTCAAGCCCGGGGTGGTCCTGTTCGGCGAGTACCTGCCCGTAGAGGCGCTCCAGCGCGCCGAGGCGCTGGCCGCGGGTGCCAACCTGCTGCTCTGTGTCGGCTCCTCGCTCGAGGTCTTCCCCGTCGCTGCGCTGCCTGAGATCACCCTCCAGGCCGGCGGCCAGCTGGCGATCATGACCCAGGGCGCCACGGCCTTTGATGCCCGTGCGGCCGTGCGCTGCACCGGGGACGTGGTCGACGAGCTGAGTGCTGTCCTTGAGTGCCTCGGCCTCGAGTAGGGCGGCTACGGTCAGGCGTTGGCAACCGCGCGGGCGCGCAAGGCCGCTTCGATTCGCTCCAGGGTGAAGACGACCGCCTCGCGCTCGGCGGCTGAGAGCTGGCCGCTGAGCGCGGCTTGGGCCGCGCCGGCGGTCGTCTCGCGCTGCCCGCGCAGCTCGGTGAGCCGGGAGGCGAGCTCGGCGCCGCGGGGATCGACCGCCAGCTCGGCCAGGGCCGCATCGAGGGCGACCAGAAGCTGCAGCGCCGCCTCGCGGTCGCGGCCGTGGTCGATGTCGAGGCGAGCCCGCAGGACCAGCTCCTCACAGGCCAGGGGGGCTTCGCGTGCGCCCAGCACAGCGGCCAGCCGAGCCTGGGGGTGCAGGACGCGCAGACGACGCTGGCGGCTCTCCCGGATGTTGATCTCGCGGGCGTCTGACCAGAGGCCGTCGGCGACCTGCTCCCCGGCCCCGAAGCCGAGCCGGGACACGAGCGCGTTACCTCGGTCGACCGGGTGCAGATAGGGGTCGGCGGTGACCAACCGGTAGGCATGCAGGAGGCGGTTGAGGACCTCGAATCCGGCCTCGAGCTCGGCTTGGCCGGCTCGTCCCAACCAGGCTCGAGCCTCATCGGGCGTGGCGGCGGGCGAGCCGACCTCGATCACGGTCGCCCGCGTGGTGGCCACCGGGGTCGGTGCCGGCTCAGGCGGGGCTTCGCGACGCTGCCGCGCCAGGCGCCGGCGTTCGGGGGCACCCAGCGTGGCCAGCACGACGACGTGCGAGGGCGGGGCGTCCGCCCCGGACTCCGGGCGCAGCAGGTAGCGCCCGTCGGGCGGGCCGAGCTGCCAGGGAAACTCGGCCTGGACGAATCTGAACAGGGGCGAGGAAGCGCTCACGGCCCGCGGCCGGCGGCGTCAGTGGCCCGGCGTGCGCAGGGCGTACTTGGAGGGCGCGATCGGTACGACCGGCTCAGGGATCTGACTGATGCGGTTGATCAGCTGCACCCACTGACCCGGCTGGAGCAGACTCCTGACCTGCTTGGAGAGCTTGTTGTTGGTCCCGAAAGCCGGTGTGAAGGTGACCTGGATCCGGTTCTTGTGATCGGGCAGGGCCAGCGTGTTGCTCTGGCCCTTGTAGCCGATCGTGCTGATGATCTGGTCGGGGCGCATGCTGCCCTGGAGGGTGAGCAGGCGGCGGATCGCGATATCGGTGATCGAGCCCGCACCCTGGTGACCGAGGACCGGGATGTTGTTGATCCTGGAGATGTCGACGCTCGCCCCGGTTGCTCCGGCGGCGTCGGTGCCGGTGGTGCCGCTCAGCGAGTGTCCGCACTGCAGGCCCGAGACGTAGGGGTCAAGGCCCGAAGCGGAGAGGAACTCGATCGTGGCCAGCACACGGCGGTCGATAAGCCCGGCGGCGATGTCGCGACGCCCGCAGTTGTAGATCCGGACCTTGGGATCCTGGAGGATGCGCTCGGTGAGCTGGGTCTTTGACATCAAAAGGACCTGACCGACGGTCGGGTTCTTGGCCCCGGGACCGAAGAACGGGTTGACGCCGGCGGCGCGGTAGACCGCCGTCGCCTCGAGCAGCTTCCAGCCGTCGAGGATCGGCTTGGGGTCGATCTGAGGCGCGTGCTTGCCCGCCGGCTGGACCTGGAAGTAGAGGTGTGAGGCGACGCTCTGGGAGGGGCCGCCGATCCGGCCGAGGATCGTCCCGGCGACGACGATGGCGCCGCGGCGCAGCGTCTTGAGCGTGTACTGGTTCTTGCCCAGGTGCAGGGTGTCGGAGAAGAAGTTCTGGAAGTTGGAGATCTGCTGGCTGGAGTTGCGCACCTGCGAAACGCCGCCGGCGGCGTAGGAGGCGGACCGGTTGGGGTTGGCGAACAGGCGCTCCTTGGCCAGCGGGACGGCCACCGTGCCGGCGGGCGCGGGCGCTTTGACGGGGAGTGTGATCGGACCCGAGCCGGCCTTGTGGGTGGCGTGCTGGGCGGTCTTGACCGCGCCCTTGGCCTTGGCCGTCGCTGCCTGTCGGCCGGACTGGATGCCCGCGCTGGCCGCGGTCAGGGGTGTGACCTGGGAGCCGGCGCTGGCCGCCGTGGTCGGCGCCTTCCCGGCCGGGGCGGCGAGCTCTGCGGCGATGTCGCGCGCGGTGATCTTGATCGGCTTGGGCACCGGGTAGGTCTTTGAGACCGACCCGAGCTGCGAGTAGGTATAGATGTTGCCGGTCGCGTCCTGGAGCTCGACGTAGCGCCCGAGCTGGGCGTTCTGGCCGACCTTGACGATCTTCCCGTCGTTGACGGCGATCACCGGCGCGCCCTGCTTGGCGAAGATCGAGGTGCCGGTCGAGCCGGGCGTGGAACCGATCGCGACGGCGGCGTTGACGCCGCGGGCGCGGTGCTTGGAGAGCGAGACCACCGAGTTGTCGGCGTACTTGGCGGGAGCCGCGACGGGGAAGTGACCCTGGACCAGCCCGGTCAGCGCGCCGATCAGCTGGGAGGGGATGCCGCCGATCAGCTGGGCGCGCAGAAGCACCGACTGCACATACCAAGTGGCGTGGTTATACGCGAAGACCGCCTGGCTGAGGTTGTGCGAAGCCCCGGCGGCATGCAGGTAACGCGCGGCGCTGAAGATCGCGTCGACGGGGTTGTAGGGATCGGCCACTCCATCGCCGTTGGCGTCCACGGCCCACGACTTCCAGGTCGAGGGCATGAACTGCATCCAGCCGACCGCACCCGCGGATGAGACCGAGAGGTTGCGCCCGTAATCGGTCTCGATCTCGTTGATCGCCGCCAGCACCTGCCACGGCACCTGGTACTCGATCCCGGCCGCCTGGTAGATGGGGATCAAGAACGGGGGGATCCGGAACGAGTCGATGAAGAAGTTCGGCACGCCGATCGGCGCCGGGCCCGGGAGCGAGAGCGAGAAAGTTGGATTGTTGGTCCCCGGGACACCCTTGCCGGACGGCAGGGCTGCCTTCGGCTTGGCCTTCTTGGGGGCGGCGGCGCCCGGCGAGGTGACCGTCTGCGGATGCGTCGACGGCTTCTGCTTCTTGGCCGGCTTTCCGGACAACGGCTTCGGGGTCGTGCCCGACGACGAGGTTGAAGTTGAGGTCGAGGTCGTGCTCGACGAGCTCGAGGTTGAGGTCGAGGTCGTCGTCGAGGAGCCCGAGGACGAAATCGATGTTGTAGTCGTGGTCGTGCTCGTCGAGGTGGAGGAGGTGGGCGTGCAGGTCTCGGTCTCGGACACGACCACGCCGGTGACCGGCAGATTCAGGCTCGAGACCGGCGTGCCGGGCGGCACGTTGACATAGAACGTGTAGGTGCTTCCGTCGGCCACGGTGACGTGGATCGTGCAGGCGTCAGCCGACGCAGAGGGCAGCGCAGCCGCGGCGAACACGACGAGCAGGCTCGCCGTGAGCGCGATCACGTGCAGCAGCTTTCGGCTACTCCTCAATTTCTCCTGCTCCTCCGAGGGGTCACGATATACGCCATTTTCTGAGTTTTCCAGAGCAGCGCTGCTGTTCCGGCACAAGCCAAGATGAGCGGGAAGCTACTGATTGCACCAACTGTTTGCAATTGGGAACCGTCGGGGCAACGCGCGGGTCACATTGGGCGAAACTACGCTCACTCCGGGCCGATCGGCCCCACCGACGCCAAGGCCGGGAGAGCGGATCGACCGGGACGGGCGATATCGAGGACCAAGCTAAGGCTCGAGTTGAGGGTTAGACTCTGCTGGCAGAGTCTCGGCTGCGCCCTTGTCGCGGTCAGCGCAGGCTCCCAGCCGCTAACCAGCCGCTAAAGTCCGCGCCATGAGCGACGACGGGTTTCGCGGCCAGGTGACCAAGCGCAGCGAAGAGGCGATCGGCAAGCTCGCCCAGGAGCTGCTTGAGAATTCGGTCGTGACGAGTGCTCTTTCGGCGGCCTTTGAGACTCGCGAGCGCGCGATGCGCGCCCAGGAGGTGGCGATGGGGGCCCTCAACCTGCCCTCGGCCAGCGATCTCGAGCGGCTCACCCGCCGCGTCCGCAGCGTCTCCCAGCGCCTGGAGGGGATCGAAGACGGCCTGGATCGGCTCGACACCCGTCTCGAGCGCTCCGATTCCTCCCGCTCGCTCGAGGAACGGCTGAGCAAGATCGAGGCCGCGCTCGAGCGCCTCGAGGCGTCCAGCAAGCCGGCTGCTAAGCCGGCTGGTCCCGCCAAGCCGGCCGGTTCCGCCACGCCGGCTGGTTCCGCCAAGCCGGGTGGTTCCGATAAGCCGGGTGGTTCCGCCAAGCCGGGTGGTTCCGCCAAGCCGGCCGGTTCCGCTAAGCCGGCCGGTTCTACCAAGCCGGCCGGTTCTACCAAGCCGCCGAAGTCCAGCTAAGCGCCCAGCGGGACGAGGGCGCGCAGCGCCACCGCCCCGAGCTCGAGCTCGGCCGCCAGCAGCGCCTCGGCGTCGATCCGGCGCCGCTCGGGCACGAGCAGGTCAGAGACGATCAGCAGGGCGCCGGCCTGAAAGTCGCGGCGGGCGGCGAGCGCGAACAGAGTCGCGGCCTCCATCTCGACCGCGAGCGCCCCCAGCGCCCGCCATCGCTCCTCCTCGCGCGCGGGTCCGTCATAGAAGAGGTCGGTGGAAACTATCGGCCCGGTGCCGGCGCCGGCTCCGGCCGCCGAGCGCAGACGCCCGAGCAGGGGCCCGTCGGGGGCGATCCGCTCCCCGGCGCCGAGTGCGCGGCTGGTCCCGTCCTGAGCCAACGCTTCGGTGACAACCAGCAGCTGCCCGAAGGAAAGCTCGGGCACGAGCGCACCGCAGGTCCCGACCCGGATCAGGCGCTGGGCCCCGAGATCGTGCAGCTCGGCGATCACGATCGCCGCGCTCGGGCCGCCCATCCCCGTGCTCTGAATGGTGAGCGGTTCGCCGTCGGCCGCGGTTCCCGTGTAGCCCCACAGCCCGCGGTTGTGGTTGAACATGCGAGGCGCGTCGAGCAGCGCTTCGGCCAGGCGCAGCGCCCGCCCCGGATCTCCGGGCAGCAGGACCCGCTCGGCCAACGGTGCGGTCGGGTGGACGTGGATCGGGGTGGGCACGAGCCGCGAGCTTACGCGGCGTCGGCAGCGTAACCGTCACGTCCGTAGACTTGCCGCGCGATGGCCGAGTTCAAGTCAGCTGCGGAGTTCCGCGAGGTCATGGACCGGACCTTCGCGCTGATGAGCGAAGACCCCGAGATGGGGCCCAAGCTCCGTGATGCCGATACGCCCCAGCGCTTCGAGTTCACCGACCTCGATCTCGTGGTCAACGTCCGAGCGGGTGGCGAGGATGAGCCCAACCTCGCCTGGGAGTGGTCAGACGACATCTCCTGGGAACCCAGGGTGCGGATGACGATGAGCTCCGAGACAGCCAACAAGTACTTCCAGGGCAAGGAGAACGTCGCCATCGCGATCGCCCGGCGGCGGATCAAGACGGGTGGGGATGTCAAGGCGGCGCTGGCCATCATCCCGATCACCAAGCCCCTGTTTGAGCGCTACCGCGAGATGGTCGCCACCGACTATCCGCACCTGGAGCTGTAACCCGTTTCACGCCCGCGGCAACCCGCGCACGGGATTGACTTTTTGCCCCATGCCGAGTAGAACGAGCGGATCAGCCAAGGCAACAGGTCGGAACGTGGTCGCGCCGCCGAGTGCGACCGCGAGGCGCCGCCGGAAACGTGACGAGCGCCGACGGCCGACGCAGCGGGCCGTAAGTCCCGCGGGCGACGGGGCCTCGTCCTCACCGAGACCCCGTCGCCATCATGCTGACCACTCAGTCGGGCGGCGCGCGGTCACCCTGGTGCCCGGCGCGTGACCCTCACCGAGGCCGCCGAACGCGTCGGCGTGCAGCCGGCCACCCTGCGCCGCTGGGTCAAGCGCGGACTCATCCCCCAGTACGCGGGCGAGTGGACGGCGTCGGCGATCGGGACCGCGCGGGTGGTGGCGCGGATGCGCGAGCGGGGCCACTCGCTGGACAGCATCGCGCGGGCTACCGACGAGGGACGGCTCGCCTTCGGATTTCTGGAGGATCTCTTCCCCTTCGATCAGACGCGGGTCTCGATCAAGGATGCCGCCCGGGAGACGGGACTCGACCCGGCCCTGGTCGAGCGCCTGGTCAACGGACTGGGCATCAGCCCCGAGCGTTCGGACACTGTCACCGAGGATGACGTGCAGATGCTGCGCTACATCAACGCCGTGCTCGAATCTGGCTTCCCGCTCGTGGCGCTGCTCCAGCTCGTCCGCGTCTACGGTCAGGCGATGGCCCGGATCGCCGACGCCGAAGTGCGCCTCTTTCATCTCTATGTGCACGAGCCGCTGATGCGCGCGGGCACAACCGGGGTCGAGACCGCCGAGGAGATGCACGCCATCTCCCGCGAGGTGCTGCCGCTGGCGGGACCCGTGCTCGACCAGGTCCACCAGCGGTACCTGCAGTACTTCGTCGAGCAGGACGTGGTCGGCCACATGGAGGCTGATCTGGAGGGCAGCCAGATCGATCTCGGGCGGATGCGAGTGGCGATCGCCTTTGCCGATCTGGCCGGCTACACCCGGCTGACCGAGGAAGAGGGGGAGCTGACCGCCGTGGACGCCGTGGAGCGCTTCGTCGATGCCGTCGAGGTCACGCTGCCCGACGACGCCCGCGTGATCAAGACGATCGGCGACGAAGCGATGATCGTGGGCTCCGACCCCGCGGCGCTGACCGATTGGGCGGTGGGCTTTCAACGCCTGCAGACCGAGCGTCCGCTGCCGCGGATCGCCATCCACTACGGGGTGGCGCTGTACCGCGACGGTGACTACTACGGCCGCGACGTCAACATCGCCTCCCGGGTGGCGGCCCGCTCGGCCGCCGGCGAGGTCCTCGTCACCCGGCCCGTGGTGGAGTACTCGGGCGCTCCGCATCTCGTGTTCGAGCGGATCGCCGAGGTCAAGCTCAAGGGCTTTCACGAAGCGACCGAGATCTTCGTGGCCCGCCAACGAGAGGAGTCATGATGCTCGAGCAGGTCATCGCCGACGGGCTGCTCGCCGCCGATCGGCCCGTGGTGGTCATGCTCTCGGGCGGACGCGATTCGACCTGTCTGCTCGACATCGCGGTGCGGATCGCCGGCCCCAGCTTCGTCACCGCGGTCCACGCGAACTATGGGCTCCGCGGCGCCGCCGATGCCGACGAGCGCCACTGCGCCGACCTCTGCGAGCAGCTCGGGGTGCAGCTCGACGTGCGCCGTCCCGTGCGGGCCGGCGGTGGGGCCCGGCCCGCGAAACCGGGCGCAGTCCCGGCCGAGCCGGAGACCGAGAACAACCTTCAGGCCTGGGCCCGGAAGGAGCGCTACCGGGCCGCGGCCGACCTCGCCGTCGCCCGCGACGCCGACGTCGCGGCCGGCCACACCAGCTC
>JBAVWI010000124.1:0-2976 GCA_049697735.1 Solirubrobacteraceae bacterium | reverse complement strand
CGAGCGCATGCGGCAGGTCTGGGACCTGTTCAAGACCATGAAGCCCAAGGACGTCATCAACGACGAGACGACCTTCCGCGAGCTGCGTGACAGGTTCGGGTCCCCTTACGGCTTCGGTGAGTACTTCCGTGGCGGCATGGGTGCCGAGGCAGTTCGCGATCTTCTTCAGCAGGTCGACCTCGATGCCGAGGCCGCCGATCTGCAGGAGCAGGTCAAGACGGCCAAGGGCCAGAAGCAGGCCCGCGCGGTCAAGCGCCTCAAGGTCGTCTCCGCGTTCCTTCAGTCCGGTAACAAGCCTGAGATGATGGTGCTCGAGGCCGTCCCGGTGATCCCGCCCGAGCTGCGCCCGATGGTTCAGCTCGACGGTGGCCGCTTCGCTACCTCGGACCTCAACGACCTCTATCGCCGCGTCATCAACCGCAATAACCGCCTCAAGCGGCTGCTCGACCTTGGCGCGCCCGAGATCATCGTCAACAACGAGAAGCGGATGCTGCAGGAGTCAGTCGACGCCCTGTTCGACAACGGCCGGCGCGGACGTCCCGTCACCGGTCCGGGTAACCGGCCGCTGAAGTCCCTCAGTGACATGCTCAAGGGCAAGCAGGGCCGCTTCCGTCAGAACCTGCTCGGCAAGCGCGTCGACTACTCGGGCCGATCGGTGATCGTGTCCGGTCCCTCGCTGCGCCTCCATCAGTGCGGCCTGCCCAAGCTGATGGCGCTCGAGCTGTTCAAGCCGTTCATCATGGCCCGCCTCGTTGAGCGCAAGTCGGCCCAGAACATCAAGGCGGCCAAGAAGATGGTCGACTCGATGATTCCCGAGGTCTGGGACGTGCTCGAAGAGGTCATCCACGAGCATCCCGTGCTGCTCAACCGGGCGCCGACGCTGCACCGTCTGGGCATCCAGGCCTTCGAGCCGGTGCTGGTCGAGGGCAAGGCGATCCAGGTTCACCCCCTGGTCTGCCATGCCTTCAACGCCGACTTCGACGGTGACCAGATGGCCGTGCACCTGCCGCTGTCAGCCGAGGCCCAGGCCGAAGCGCGGATCCTGATGCTGTCGGCCAACAACATTCTCTCGCCGGCTCACGGCGCGCCGCTGGCCACGCCCGCGCAGGACATGGTGCTGGGCGCCTACTACCTGACCTACGGGCCGGAGGGCAAGGCGCTGTCGGACATCGACCCCGCCACCCAGAAGCCGCGTCCCCACGTATTCCGCACCGCCCAGGAGGCGGAGTGGTCCTACGAGCACCGCGTGGTCGCTCTGCACGACCTGGCCGAATATCGGCCGCTGGGCCGTGAGGGAGGCCACCTGCTGACCACGGTTGGCCGGATCATCTACAACGACAAGATCGAGCGCGCGCTCGAAGAGGCTCTGGGCGACCAGTTCGACCCCAAGGCCTACGAGTTCATCAACCGCTCGATGAAGAAGAAGGACACGACCAAGCTGGTCGACGATCTCGTGCAGCGCTACGGGGCACCGTCGATCTCGCAGGTGCTCGACGCCTTCAAGGACGTGGGCTTTGAGTACGCGACCCGCGCCGGCGTGACCATCTCCAAGAACGACGTCCAGACCCCGCCCTCCAAGAAGGAGATCCTTGCTCGTTACGAGGCCGAGCTGCTCGTCATCGAGGCTCAGTACGAGGACGGAGAGATCACCGAGGAGGAACGCCACGAGGCGGTCACCGGCCTGTGGGATCGGGCGACCAACGAAGTCGGCGAGGCGCTCTACGCGCACCTGGAGGAGATGAACCCCATCTTCATGATGGCCAACTCCGGTGCCCGTGGCTCCTTCTCGCAGATCCGCCAGCTGGCCGGGATGCGCGGCCTGATGGCCAACCCCAAGGGCGAGATCATCGAGCGTCCGATCAAGGCCAACTTCATGGAGGGCCTGTCGGTGCTCGAGTACTTCATCTCGACCCACGGGGCCCGTAAGGGACTGGCCGATACGGCGCTGCGCACCGCGGACTCGGGTTATCTGACCCGGCGGCTGGTCGACGTCTCCCAGGACGTGATCGTCCGGGCAGAGGACTGTGGCACCGACGGATTCATCGAGAGCCCGGTGTTCCAGCTCGAAATCAATCCCGAGACCCGCCAGCTGCGTCCGACCGATCAGATCAACACCGATCTCGTCGGCCGGATCGCCGCCACCGACCTCAAGACCAAGCGCGGTCGCGTGATCGTCGAGCAGGGCCGGGAGATCGACCGGGCCGAGCTGGCGGACCTCGTCGAGGCGTGGCAGGAGGACAGCGAGAAGGGCCAGGTCATCACCGTCCAGGTCCGCTCGGTGCTCAAGTGCGAGGCCCCGTCGGGTATCTGTCAGGCCTGCTATGGCCGCTCGATGGCGACCGGGAACCTGGCTCAGATTGGCGACGCGGTGGGCATCATCGCTGCCCAGTCGATCGGTGAGCCGGGCACCCAGCTGACCATGCGGACGTTCCACACCGGCGGTGTCGCCGGCGCCGACATCACGCACGGCCTGCCGCGCGTGGTGGAGCTGTTCGAGGCGCGCAAGCCCAAGGGTCTGGCCAAGATCTCCGAGGTCAGCGGCAAGGTCACGATCGAGGACTCCGATAAGGCGATTACCGTTGTGGTCACCGACGACGCGGGGGAGGAGCACCGCTTCACCTTCCCGCGCCGGACGCTGCTCTACGTACAGGACGGCCAGAAGATCGAGGCCGGGACGCAGCTCAACGAGGGATCGTTGTATCCGCACGAACTGCTGGCCGTCCGCGGCCGGACCGAGACCGAGCTGTACCTCGTCCGCGAGGTCCAGGAGGTCTACAAGTCCCAGGGCGTGGACATCAACGACAAGCACATCGAGTTGATCGTGCGCCAGATGATGAAGAAGGTCCGGGTCGACCAGAAGGGCGACACCGACCTGCTCCCCGGCCAGTTCGTGGACCGCTACGAGTACGCCAAGATCAACCAGGCCGTGATGGACTCCGGTGGCGAGGCGGCCCAGGCCGAGGAGATCATCCTCGG
>JBAVWI010000123.1:0-23087 GCA_049697735.1 Solirubrobacteraceae bacterium | reverse complement strand
GGCGGCCAACCTTGTCACCACCATTCGCCGCGGCCGGGAGAAGCACCACTACCTCAACGCGGCGCCCATCAACGACATCGCCGAACGCTGGATCACGCGGTACGAGCAGGACCGCGTCGACGCGCTCGCCGACCTGAAAAGAGCACTGGAGGACACCGCCGTGGAGCCCGAGAACCCTTCATTCGTCTACGCGACGTACATCCGGACGACGCCGGAGAAGCTGTGGCTGGCGCTGACCGAACCGGCGTTCACCGAGCGCTACTGGTCGATCACGTTCGAGACCGACTGGAAACCGGGCTCGCCGATGACCTGGAAGACGCGCGGCCTAACGATCGCCGACCCCGAGCAGATGGTGCGCGAATCAGAGCCCTACCGTCGCCTGTCCTACACCTGGCAGACGCATTCGCCGGAGTGGGCGCAAACGCTCAACTTAACCGACGAGGCCCGAGACCGACTCGCCTCCGAGCCGCGCTCGAAGGTCACGTTCGAGATCGTGCCGCTCGGCGAACACGTGAAGCTGACCGTGATCCATGACGATCTCATGCCCGGTGGGCTGACCGGTTCAATGATCAGCAGCGGCTGGCCACGGGTTCTGGCCAACCTCAAGACGCTGCTCGAAACCGGTGACACGCTCCCGGACGTCCAGCTGAACACGCCGGCGAGGCTCGGGCTGACGCGATGAGCGGCATGCCGATGTCCGGGATGCATGGCACGCCGACGGGAATGACGATGCCCCTCCCGTTGTTCATTTTGATGATGGCAGCGATGATGCTGCCAAGCGCCGTCCCTGCGCTTGCGCGGCGGGCGCGTGACGGCTCGGGTGTGCTCGCGGCGCCGCTGTTCGCCGGTTCCTATCTCGGCGTCTGGGCGCTCGCCGGTCTGGCGCTGTGGCTGCTCTATCAGCCGCCCAGCACCCCCGCCTCCGGGGCGTTGCTGATCGGCGCGGGCATGTACGAGCTCACGCCGGTCAAGCGCGAGTGCCGTCGGCGTTGCCGTGAGCGCGTCCGCTCAGGCGCCCGCTTCGGCGCTCTCTGTTTCGGCTCGAGCATCGGGCTGATGCTGGTGCTGGTCGCTGTCAACGTGATGAGCATGGGGCTGATGGTCGCGGTGGCGGCGGTCGTTCTCGCGCAGAAGCTCTTTCCGCCACGCCCGATCTTCGACCTGTCCTTGGCGCTGGTGATTGTCGCCCTCGGCATCGCCGCCGCAGCCTGAACAACGACCAAAGGAGACACGCATGACCACAGCGACCCACCCAACCGGCACGCGCGAGCAGTGGCTCGCCGCCCGCCTCGACCTCCTCAAAGCCGAGAAGGAGCTGACCCGCCGCAGCGATCAGATCGCCCGCCAGCGTCAAGAGCTGCCCTGGGTGCCTGTCGAGAAGAATTACCGCTTCGATACCGACGAAGGGGAGGCGGCGCTTCCCGATCTGTTCGGCGGGCGCTCGCAGCTGCTCGTCTACCACTTCATGCTCGGACCGGGCTATGAGTCCGGATGCCCGTCGTGCTCAGCAATCGCCGACGGCTTCAACGGCTTCGCCGTCCACCTCGAGCACCATGACGTCGGCCTGGTTGCGGTCTCGCGTGCGCCCATCGATCAGATCCAGGCCTACAAGCGGCGCATGGGCTGGACATTCCGCTGGGTCTCCTCGCACGACACTGATTTCAACTACGACTTCAACACGTCGTTCACCGAAGAGCAGCAGCGCTCGGGCGACACTGACTACAACTACGCCGCGAGGGACATGCGTAACGCGCTCGCAGCGACGCAACCGAGCCCGCACGCCGCGATGGCCGGCACCGACAACGCCACCTTCATGCGCGAGGCCCCCGGCATGAGCTCGTTCGCGTTCCAGGACGGCGTCGTCTACCACACCTACTCGGCCTACGCGCGCGGCCTCGACTCGCTGTGGGGCATGTACCAGTGGCTCGATCGCGCGCCACTGGGACGCAACGACAACGGAGCCTGGTTTCGCCACCACGACCGATACTGAGGCAGCCCAGACGGCGGGTGCCGCGCAGATCGGTCAGCGACGGCCGGGCGCCTCAGGTCACCGGGGCTGTGTTGTACTGCTCGTCGGTGACGTGCTCGCCCCACGTCACCGGGCTGCCCGACTCATCGGCCTCCTGCATGGCGATGTGGACCATGAAGCGGTTGGGTGCGGCGCCGTGCCAGTGGTTCTCCCCGGGCTCGAAGAACACCCGGTCGCCGGGGCGGATCTCCTCCACGAATCCGCCCTCGCGCTGGCAGCGGCCTACACCTTCTGTAACGAAGATCGTCTGACCGAAGGGGTGGGTGTGCCACGCTGTCCGGGCGCCCGGGGTGAAGTGGACGTTGGCCGCGGCGGTGCGTGACGGCGGTGAGGGAGAGGCGATGGTGTCGATGTAGACGGCGCCGGTGAACCAGTCGCCGGGGCCGGGATGGGTGTCGAGGGAGTTGCGGGTGATCTGCATGGTGGGCTCCTCGGTGGTTGGGGCCCCTGGTAGCCGCGTCAGTCGTCAGTCGTCGTCGTGATGCGGGGTTCGCGTCAACGTAGCCAGCTCGGTTGGGTCGTGTTCGAGCTGCGCATGGGCGGCCCGGCGCCCGGCCTTCCAGCAGCGATGCATTCGCCGCCTGAACGCCTTGGGTGTCTCGGCGTAGACACGCTCACCGATGTGGATCGCCTCGGTCTGCAGTTCCCCCCGACGATGATCGATCAGCCTGACCACGGCGTCCAGGTCAACTGCCACGTCGAGATGATCATGGGTCAGGGTCTGGCGAAGCACCCCGAGATCGTGATCGTCGCCCAGGAGGTCGGCCAGCCGGTGGGCGTCCTTGGCCTGACCACGAACCGCCGGACCGCAGGTCGGAGCCAGCAGACGACTCTGATACCAGAGATCCTTGACTCGCTTTCGCCATGCGTGGAGGTCCTCCAGCGACGGCTCGCGCTGTGCCCTGGCAAACGCCTTTCGGCCCTGCCGATATGAGCGAAGCAGGCCGCTTTCGAGTGCTTTCCAGCCACCCCGCGTGAGCCTCCAGTCATCGACGCGCAGTCGCACGGCGCCCAGTTCCCCAACCGCCCGGGCATCCAAGGCCGAGGCGCTCAGCCGGCCGCGCTGCGCGTCGCGAGTGCGCTCCAGCTGTTCAGCGATCGCGGTGAACGCGCTCTCGGGGAGTTGTCCAGCAAAGCGCTCAGACAGCTGGGCGACCGTCTGGATCATCGCTTCTGCGTCACGCACGTCAGACAATCCGCGAGCCGCCTCACGCAGCGCGCGGTTCTCCCGCCGGCGCTGCTTGGGCGGCATCGCGCCCCGCGCCAGACGCAGCAGCGAGCGCTCCTTCTTGACAGCCTTGCGTGCCCCGTGCACAGCGGCGACCGGGTCTTGGCCGATGTTCTCACTCAGCTCGCTGACTGCGCGGTCGACCTGCTCACGAGCGCAGCGGACTATCGCCTCGCGCACGCTCTCATCAGCCTCAAGTCTGTAGGCCATGGCGTTCCTTTCGGTTACCGCAAAGCTACCCCAGGGGTCCAAAGACCGAACGGCAAGACGCAGGAACACGGTGGCTCACGGCCGCAGAGGCACTTGCGACAGGCCTCGTGGCCATGATGGTGCCAACCAAGGTATTTATGGTGTTGACATGGTGCCATAGTGGTGCCATAGTGGTGCAGCATGGAACTTGAACGCCACATCAATGGTCTCCGCGAGCAGCTCGCGGTGGCGGCCGAGGCCGGCGGCGATGAGGCCCAGGTGCTGGCGCAGCGGCTTATCGCCCCGCTTGACCCGGCGGTCCGGCTGATGCTCCTCGAGGTTCTGACCATCGCGGCGGCGGAGATCACCCGCGAGCTCGCTCCTGGTTCGGTTGAGCTGCGCCTGCGCGGAACTGACCCCGAATTCGTGGTCGTGGCTTCGTCCACCGGGGACAGCGCCGAGGATGAGTCGAGAACGAGTGAGGCTTCGGCCTCCAGTGGCTCGCTGCCGGGGCCGGCGGGGAGCGGATCACGCCCAGGTGACGAAGGGGGAGTCTCCCGGATCAGCCTGCGCCTGCCCGATCAGCTCAAGAGCCGGGTTGAGCAGGCGGCACAGCGGGAGGGTGTGTCGATCAACACCTGGCTGGTCCGGGCCGCGGCCGCTGCCGCGCAGCGCGGTGAGACCGGCGTGCGACGTGACCACAGCGGCCAACCGAGGGGTGGCCAGGGCTACACGGGCTGGGGGCGCTGACGATGCCGGCCTTCCAGACCCCTGAGCCCATTTCCGCAGTCGTCGAGCTCATCGTCGGCGACGTTCGGATCGTGGCTGGTGACCGTCCGGACACGATCGTCGAGGTCAGTCCGAGCGATGGCGCGAGGCGGGCTGACGTGAGCGCCGCCGAGCAGACCCGTGTGGAGTACGCCAGTGGAAGGCTGTTGGTCAAGGCCACCGGGCGCTGGAAGTCATGGAGTCCGTTCGGCTACGGCGGGTCGGTGGATGTGAACGTCGAGCTGCCGTCGGGTTCGCGAGTGACCGGCGCATCGTCGCTGGGAACGTTTCGCTGCACGGGCGCGCTTGGCGACTGCCGGATAAAGACAGCCGGCGAGATCTACGTCGAGCAGGCCGGAGCGGTGAGGTTGATGACCGCTCTCGGCGACATCAACCTTGGGCGGGCGATCGGCGACGCAGCGCTGATCACAGCTACTGGCGACGTGCACGCGGAAGCGATCGACGGGGCGGCGGTGATCAAGAACTCAAACGGCGACACGCGCGTTGACCTGGTAACCGGCGAGGTGAGCGTCAAAGCTGCCAACGGCCACATCTCGATCGAGCACTCCGGCGCTTCGATTGTGGCCAAGACCGCCAACGGCGACATCCGCGTCGGCGCACCGGGACGGGGCTCGGTCGTGGCGGCAACCGGATCGGGAGCGGTCGAGATCGCGATCCCCGAGGGGACCGCGGCCTGGCTCGACGTTCACACGGGCTATGGCCAGCTTCGCAACAGCCTGGACGCCGCCGAAGCCCCCCAGCCGGGCGATGACACGGTCGAAGTGCGAGCCCGCACCGGCTACGGCGACATCACCATCCGCCGCAGCCTCTCGCACGTTGAGGCCGCCGGGTGATCAGCACGACGACACCAGGGAGGGAGTGATGACACCCGCTTCAGCCATCGAGGTGCACCGGGTTGGCAAGCGCTTTGGCGATGTGACAGCCCTCGACGGTCTGGACCTTCAGGTCGAGGCCGGCACCGTATTCGGACTCTTAGGACCCAACGGAGCCGGCAAGACGACCCTCGTGCGGATCGTGGCCACGCTGCTCAAGCCCGACACGGGGAGGGCCGAGGTGCTAGGTCACGATGTCGTCTCAGAGCCGTTGGCGGTGCGCCGCCGGATCGGTCTGGCCGGCCAGTTTGCCGCCGTCGACGGGGAGCTCACCGGACGCGAGAACGTGGAGATGATCGGCCGGCTCTACCGTCTATCGGGTCCTGAAACGCGCGGGCGTGCCGACGAGGTGCTCGAGCGCTTCGGGCTCGTCGATGCGGCAGATCGCCGCGTGGCGACCTATTCAGGTGGGATGCGCCGCCGGCTTGATCTTGCCGCGGGACTGATCGGTCGCCCGCCCGTGGTCCTGCTCGACGAGCCGAGCACCGGCCTGGACCCCCGCTCACGCCAGGAGCTATGGAGCATCGTCGAGGAACTGCGGCTCGAGGGCACCACGGTGCTCCTCACTACCCAATATCTCGAGGAGGCCGATCGGCTTGCCCAGCAGATCGCCGTGGTCGACCACGGACGGATCGCCGCGCAGGGAACCGCCGCACAGCTCAAGGCGACGATCGGGGGTCACGTACTGATCGTCCGTCTCGCCGACCCGGCCCACGTCCGTGACGCATCGGCGGTGCTGGCCGATTTGGGCGCGGGCGGGGCCGAGAAGGCCCGGGTGGACTCTGAGCGCGAGCGCGCCAGCGGGGAAATCCGGCTCGCGGTGACAGATCCCGCCGCCTCCGCCGAGGCGCTCCGTCGCCTGGATTCCCGCCAGCTGCCGATCGCCTCAATCGAGCTCCAGCAGCCAAGCCTCGACGACGTCTTTCTCACCCTGACCGGCCAGCCGGCCGCCCAGGAGCCGCCCGACCAAGCAGCCGCCCAGGAGGCCGCATGAGCACCGTGAGCAACGCAATCCCGGAACGTGGTCGGGTGACGCTGGCCGAGACGATCGCCGACAGCCGCGTGATGGCAATCCGCCAGCTGCGCAAGATCCTGCGCCGACCGATGTACGTCGTCTATCTGTTCGTGCAGCCGGTGATCTTCGTGCTGCTCTTCCGCTACGTGTTCGGCGGGGCGATCAACACCGGCCACGTGAGCTATGTCGACTACCTGATGCCCGGGATCATCGTCATGACGGCGACGTTCGGCGCGCTGACCACCGGGCTCGGCCTCACCGAGGACATGGCCGCCGGAGTCGTCGACCGCTTCCGGTCACTGCCGATCGCACGCTCGGCAGTGCTGATCGGACGTACTGCCGCCGACCTGGCCACGAACCTCGTCACCTTGATCGTGATGCTGCTGATCGGCTTCGCAGTCGGGTTCAGACCCTCACAGCCCATCTATGACGTCGTGCTGGCCTTCGCGCTGGTCCTCGGGTTTGCCTACGTGTTCTCGTGGATCAGTGCCTTTGTCGGCGTCTCAGTCCGGAACCCCGAGACCGCCCAATCGGTCGGATTCATCTGGGTCTTCCCGCTTGTCTTCGCCTCCTCCGCGTTTGTCCCCACCACCCACATGCCCGGAGTCGTGCGGGCCTTCGCTGACGTCAACCCGGTCACCCTGGTGGTGAATGCGGCTCGCGCCTTGACCATAGGTCACGGCCAAGTCCTCGCTCCGACGCTCGGAACCCTCGCCTGGCTCGCCGGCCTGCTCGTGATCTTCGTACCCCTCGCGGTACGAGGCTTCCGGCAGGCCTAAAGTGCCGACAGCACTTCGGTCGCGGCGCGTTCGCCCGAGCGCACAGCCCCGTCCATGTAGCCGTTCCAGTAGGTCGATGTCTCGGTTCCGGCCCAGTGGATGCGGTCGATCGGGGCCCGGATCCAGGGGCCATAGGCCAGCAAGGTGCCCATGCTCGGGATCCCGACCGGGCACCCGCGCGTCCATTGCTCGCCACTCCAGCTGGTTTCGAAGTAGGCCGTGGGGCTCTTGGCCTGGTCTCCGAAGAAGTTCGCGAACTGGGACAGCACTGCGCTGCTTCGGTCCGAGGGCGACATGGAGTTGTACTGGCGTGCCTTGTCTCCGCCCACAAAGCCGAACACGACTCCGGGCGAGCCGCCGGGGGGCGAGTCGTCGAAGGTGGCGCTGACCGGTCCGCCGGTGTCCAGCGCGGTGCCGGTGAGACCCGCGTCGCGCCAGAAGGGCCGGTTGTACACGGCGCCAACCTTGGTCAGGGTCCCCTGCCCGTAACGCTGCATGAGCTGATCGCGCTCGAAGGGCAGAATCGGCTCGTAGTCGATGCGACCGGCCAGGGTGGGGGGGACCGCCACGATCACCTGCTTGGCGGTGACAGTCATCAGGTCCGATATCACCGTCACGTCGGAGGTTCCGGTGTTGATTCGCCGCACCGGAGAGCTGAGCACGATGCGGTTGCCGAGGATGGCGGCCACCTTGTCGGCGATCAGCTGCGATCCGCCCACGAACCGTGATTGCTGGGCGCCGCCGCGGGTGTTGAAGTTGCGCTCGAAGGTCCCGGGGTTGCTCTCATCCCCGGAGGCGGCGAGATAGAAAAGCGTGAACAGCAGCGAGACCTCCCGCGGCTCGGCGCCGAAGATCGGACGCGTGGCGGCCGCGACCAGTTCTTTGAACCGGGCGGTTGTGCTGTGCTGCGCGATCCAGGTCTCGAGTGTCTGTCCGTCCCAGGCGGCGGCATTGCTGGCTTGCCAGGGCGCATTGACGTCGATCGAGGTCGCCATCTGGTCCAGGAGGGAGACATCGGCTGTGACTTCGGCGATCGTGGTCGGATCCGGCGGCGCGGTTCCCAACGGCCCGCTGTCGGTGTAGGTCTGGCGGTTCCCGTCCGCCACGTAGACGTTGTTGCCGTCGTCGTAGGTGGGAAATGTGCCCACCCCCATGTGATCGGCCAGCGCCATCAGGCGGCCTTGGGTCGGGCCCACGAACGTCCCGCCGCGCTCAGAAACCTGGCCTCCACCGAGATCGTGGTTCCACACCCGGCCACCCACGCGGTCACGGGCCTCGAGCACGACCACGGACCTCCCGGCGCCGTTGATGTTCAGGGCAGCGGTGAGGCCGGCAAAGCCCGCCCCGACCACGACCACATCGGCGGTGTGCGTCTTGGGCGCCCCCTTGTGCTTCTTGTGTTTCTTGTGTTTCTTGTGCTTTGGCTTGTGCTTGCGCCGTGCCGCTTCCGCGGCCGCGGGAACGGCCACCGAAGCTCCGGTGACAAGTGTCCCGGCCACGAAGCGCCGGCGGGTGATCTGGCTCTGATCGTGATCTGCTTGATCTGTCATTTGAGGGCGGCTCTCCGGGTCGGGGGGAGGGTGGGGGTCGTAGCGGCGAACGCGTCAGCCGCCGCCAGGTCGAAGTTTCCGTGGTCGCTGCCCAGCCCGCCTGCGACAAGGGCGGCGACGGCAGCGCCGAGGGTCGCTGCCTGGGGGCGTGAGCGTCCCAGCGCGAGGCCGCGGAGAAACCCGGCCGAGAAGGCATCGCCGCAGCCGGTGGTGTCGACCACCTCAACCGAGAAGGCCGGAATCTGCTCGGCGCCGTCGGGATCAGCGACCACGACTCCGTCGCGCCCGCAGGTGGCAGCGACGCAGCCCACGCCGTGGTCGAGCAGAACCCGGCAGCCGGCGAGGAGATCCTCCGCTCCAGACAGTGCGAGCACCTGCTCGTCGTTGGGGAGCAGGTAGTCAAGGTGTTCGAAGGCGGGAGCGATCCAGTCGAGGATTGCCGCCGCCTGATCGCCGGGCGCGAGGATGTCGGCTGACGTGGTCACCCCGTTGTGGCGGGCAAAGGAAAGGATTTCGGCGGCCGCCTCGCCGCCCATGAACTCGGGCGCTCCGAGGTGGAGATGGGTGGCCTGGGCAATCGTGTCCCACGGAGCGTCGGCAGCTGAGTAGGTGGCGTTGGCGCCGACGACGTGAAACGCGGGTCGGGACCCGTCCGGCCGGATCGGAAGCACGCTGGCCGAGGTCTGAACCCCCTCGCGCCGCAGCAGCAGGGATGTGTCAACGCCGAAGCGGCCCAGCAGGTCGCGCAGGACGTCACCCAGGACATCGGTGCCGATGGCTCCGGCGCTGTGGACCTGGGCGCCGAGCTTGGCCAGGGTGACGGCTGTGCCTCCCGCCGGGCCGGCTGCCGTGATCCGGATCTCGTCGACGAGTTCTCCGCCCTGGCCTTCCGGGATCTCGCTGATCGGACGGGCCAGCACATCGACCACGTGGACGCCGAGCGCGACAGCTCTCATCCGCCGATCACCTCGGTTCGGGGCTGGGGAGCGCCATAGGCGCGAGCCGTGACCGCTTCGACGACGGCTGCCTGTTGGCCTTCGTCAAGTGTCCTCGGGGTACCGAGGGTGGCGGCGCGCCAATACAGCTCACACGCCCACTCGAGCAGTTCCGCGTTGGCCAAGGCGCCCTCCAGGTCTCCACCCAGGGCGATCGTTCCGTGATTGGACATCAGGGCGGCCATCCGGCCCTCGAGCGCATCGAGGGTGGCCGCGGCCAGCTCGCCCGAGCCGAAGGTCGCATACGGGGCAACGCGGACGGGTCCCCCCAGCGCGAGCATCTGGTAGTGCACCAGCGGTAGTTCGTCGAGCACGCAGGCCAGCGCGGTCCCCATCGGCGGGTGGAGGTGGACAACCGCTCCGACTTCAAAGCGGTGGTAGACGCCGAGATGCAGCTCGATCTCGGACGTGGGGCGAAGATCCCCGTCGACCTGCTTGCCGTCGAGGTCGACCACGGCTACGGCGCCTGCATCCAGCTCGGCCAGGGCGCCCCCGGTGGGGGAGATGGCGACCAGCCGCCCCGCTCGCTCGGATACGTTGCCGGCTGTCCCCAGCACCAGGCCGGCGGCGGCCAGGCGCCGTGCCGCGCTCGCGACCCGCCCGCGTTCAGCTTCAAGCACTTCCCGCCGCCATGGAGGAACAGTAACATGAATACGACGTTCAGTTCACATTTCCATGGCCAGCGCGTACCCCTCCAAGCTCGACCAGATGCTTCGCCACGTGCCTATCCAGGCGCGCAGCCGAGCACGCCTGCTCAAGGTCCTGGATGCCGCCGAGGCGGTGCTGGCCCGCGATGGAGCTGGGCCGTTCACCATGGCCCGGGTGGCGGCTGCCGCTGGCGTGCCAGTGGGCTCGGTCTACCACTACTTCCCGGACAAGGAGACGGTCGTCCAAGCGCTGGCCCTGCGCTACTGGAGTGACTTCGAAGACCTCGTGGCCGGCGTGGCGGAGAGCGACGAGCGGGATCCGATGAGCGACCCCGCCGGCGCGGTCCTCGACGCCCTGGCGGCCGGATTTCGCGCCCGTCCCGGCTTTCTCGCCCTGTGGTACGGCGGTTTGCGGACTGAGGCCGTCCGCGATGTCACCCGCCCGACCCGCGGCGCGATCGCCGCGTCGATCGCCCGGATCTTGGCCGTGCACTGGCCCAGCGCGGATGAACAGGCCCGAGATGACGCTGCCGGGATGGTCGTGATCGCCGGCGACGGTCTCCTTCGCGAAGCTTTTCGTGCCTCGCCGGACGGCGATGAGCGGCTGCTGGCCGAGAGCCGGGCGATGCTCCAGGCCTACATCACCGTGCGCCTGGGGGAGCCTGAGCGCTGATGTCCAGCCTGTCTCGGACGGCGACCGCCGCCGTAGCCGCGCTCGCGGTGATCGCGGCCGGCGCCGCGCCAGCAGTGGCGGCGGCCCCGGGCCACGTGACGGTGCTGGCCCCCGTGTCCTCGCCCGGATACCCGGCCCTGCCGCACGTGGTCGGCGACCGGGTCTACGAGGGCACCTACGACAATCCCAAGGGCGACTCGGTTCCCTCGCGGGTGTTCGAGTATTCGCTGTCCGGCTCGCTGCTTGACACGTTCACCGTCGCCGGGCAGGATCTCTCCCACCCCCACGGGATACAGGTGGCGGCCAACGATGCCCTCGGCCGCCTGATCCTCTTGGATAAGACCAGTGGGCGGATCATCCGGCTCGATCCCCGGACCGGCCTGCAGAGCCTCTACTCCCGCGTCCCCGACCTTCCGCTCTGCTCGGCATCGAGCGCTGGGACGGCCTGTTCGCCGGCGCTGGCCGATCAGGCTCCGATGCCCGATTACGCCGCCTGGGGTCCCGACGGCGAGCTGTACGTGACCGACTACCAGCAGGCTGTCATCTGGCGCATCCCGCCAGGCGGAGGGGAAGCGCGGATCTGGCTGGCCGATCGGCGGCTTGACGGGGGGCCGTTTGGCACTGCCTGCATCACGATGATGCCCGACGGTCACACGCTGCTCTTTGACCAGGCCTCCGACGGCGGCCTGGGAACGCTCACGCCGAGTACCGGCAAGCTCTACACGGTGGCCATCAGCGCCAACGGCACCCCCGGACCACTGACGCAAATCTGGGAAAGTGGCCCCGGAGATGCGCCTGATGGCTGCGCGCTGGCTAGGTCCGGCCACATCTATGTCGCCCTGGTGGGCGCCTCCAACCAGGTCGTCGAGCTGAGTTCCACCGGCCAGGAGCTGGCTCGGTTTGGACAGCAGTACACGGGGGTCAACGACTCGCCGGTCCCGTTCGACTCTCCGTCGGGCGTCGTCTTCTTGGGCACTCAGTTGCTGATTGCCAATCAGTCGTACTTCGCCGGCGACCCGGCCAACCAGGCGGTGCTCGACCTGGAGACCGGGGAACCCGGCCAGCCGGTGTATGTCCCGGCCCGGGCCGGGCTGGCCCCGGCAGCGGTCAGCCCTCCGCCCCGGCATCGGGCCAAGCCCCACCGCCACAAGGCCCACCGCCACAAGGCCAAGCGCCATCGCCATCGCGCGAAGCCCCACCGCCGCCATCGCCCGCCGCCGCGCCCGGCCCGTGACCCCGTGTGACACGGACGGGGGCCGCCGCCGGCGGTTAGCCTGGTGACGTGCGGGTCAGTCGTCGCGCGGTGGGCGGGCAAATACGACCCGCTTGAACTCAGACAGCGCCGGGCCACCAAGCCGCAGAGCGGTTTGGAACCCCTCGAGGCCCACCTCGCCCGCGTCGAGGGCGCGCCGAAGGTGGTTGAGGGGCTCGCGCTCATCGTCGGCGACCTGGTCGCGCGGAGAGTCGAGGAGGATCAGGTGGCGAGGGCGCTTGAGGCCGTGGGCAAGGCGAACGTAGCGCTCGCGTTCGGCCGCGTCAAAGCCTTGGATCGGAACGACCACGGACTGGCTGGCTTGGAGGCGCTTGGAGACAGCGGCGGTGAGAAGCTCGTGCGCACGGCTCTCAATGTCATTCTCGTCAACCCGTCCGGCGAGGAGCTCGCGGACCCGGACGATGGAGAGGGCCGCACCGCGCTCCTCGACCACTCGGTCGGCGAACCGCGCCGGCTGCGAAGCCGCCGTGCCGACCACGATGACAAGGCTTCCCGGCGAGTAGCGCATGCGATCGGTGGGGGCCAGAACCCGGCAGCGGGTGGCGATGTCGACCGGGCGCGGCGGGGCGCCGTCACGCCTGGGCCGCTCCGATGACCAGCCCGTCCGCTCGTCACTGCCGATCTTGACGCTACGAGGGAAGCTGTCGCTAGTCATGAGACCATCATGGCTGACGCCTGCGCTCGGCGCGTTGCGCCTACCGAGGGTAAGGAGCTGACGCGACCCGCGGCGGTCTCATTGATTGGGCCCGGGCCGAACTGGGGTAGGAGGAATCAGGAAGAGGTGACCCCGCGCCAACGGGACTCAGGGCGGCGTGCAGCGGTCTTTCGAGCGAGAGGAAAGACGATGCATCCCCATTACCCGACGGTGCGGCCATGAGCACGCCCGCCGTAGCAGCCCCGCCCAGCGCAACACCGAATCCCGTCCAGCGACTCTGGAACCGGTCGCTATATCGGTACCCGTCCAACACGACCCGGTACGTGAGTCTGGGCATCGTCATCGCGACGACGATCGTTCTCTATTACCAGCTGTACCTCGCCGGAGGGGTGGCCACGAACATCCTGCGCGGGCTGCACATGTCATTTGCCTACTACGTGAACGTCAGTGTGGTGGGGTATCTGCTGGGCGCCACCGCGTCGGTCTTGGCCGGGCTCGCCGACCGCTATGGCCGCGCCAACATCGTCACTGTCGGGCTGGCCATAGTCGGCCTGTTGTGCCTGTTTGCGCTGCCCAACGTTCACAGCAAGCTCGCCTTCGGGGTCGTCTACGTCGCGATCGGATTCGTCGAGGGCATCATTCTCGTCGCCACGCCGGCCCTGGTGCGCGATTTCTCGCCCCAGCTGGGGCGAGCCTCAGCGATGGGCTTCTGGACGCTCGGCCCCGTGCTGGGCTCGCTGGTCGTCTCGGCCTTTGTCTCGGGAGCGGCCAACGCGAGCTGGCAGGACCAGTACCGCACCAGCGGCGTCATCGGGTTGGTCGTGTTCGCCGTCGCCCTGGTCGGACTGCGCGAGCTGTCGCCCAGACTGCGCGACCAGCTGATGGTCTCGCGCAAGGATCGCGCCCTGATCGAGGCTCGCGCAGCGGGTATCGACATCAAAGCCGGCCTGGAGAAGCCCTTCCGCCAGATGCTCCATCTGGACATCATCGGATCAGCCTTCGCGATCAGCGTCTTCCTGATCATCTACTACCTGGCCGTCGGGTTTTTCCCGGTCTTCTTCGAAACCGTCTTCGGTTACAGCCAATCCAAGGCCAACACGCTGGGCAACTGGTTCTGGTCCTTCGACGCCGGCGGACTGCTGCTGGTCGGGATCATCTCCGACCGCGTCCGGGTGCGAAAGCCGTTCATGGTTCTCGGCGCAGTTGCCGCGATCGTGTTCACGACCATCTTCGCCCTCAAGGCCACCCACCCCGAGACCACCTACAGCACGTTCGTGATTCTGCTCTCGTGCATCGCCGTGTCGCTCGCGCTGGCCTTCGCACCGTGGATGGCGAGCTTCACCGAGACCGTCGAGCGTCGCAACCCCGCGCTCACGGCCACCGGCCTCGCCGTGTGGGGGCTGATCATCCGCGTCGTCATCGCGGTCAGCGTCTTCTTCGTCCCGCTTGTGGTCACCACCGCGACGACCCTGGTCGAGAAGGGGCCCGCGGTCAAGACAGTACTCACCGATCCGACGCCCGTGGGGAAGACCACGGTGGGCCAGGTTGCCAGCGCGACGGCGGCCCACCCGGGGACGATCGCCGAGCTCCAAGCCGTCTCAGCGCGCGACGCTGCGCTGCTGGCAGCGCTCAAGGTGCACCCGGCCGTCGGGGCTGCCCTGAGCCAGGCGCAGGCCGCCGGCTCGCCGCCGTCCCCGGCGGCTCTGGCCAAGATCAAGGCGGTCATCGGGCCCACCGCATTCGCGGAACTCGTCAGGCCCCAGACCGCCCAGGACCTGGCCTTCCTGAGCAAGACGGCTCCGCAGCAGCTCGGTGCGGCCAACTTCGCCGCTCTGACAAGTCCGACGCCGCCGCTCGCCACGGCCTTGAGGACGTTGAGCAGCCAAGGGCCGGCGGTGCAGAAGGCGGCCAAGGACTCGCCCAAGCAGTGGCAGACGTTCTTCTTCGTCGCGGTGGCCGGCGAGGTGGTCTTCATCCCGCTGATCCTGCTCATGGCGGGCTACTGGGACCCCCGGGCGGCGAAGCGAGCCGAGGCCGAGCACGATGCCTGGCTCGAGGCCGAAATGCGCAAGCTCGGGCACTGACCAGGCCTGGTGGCACACAACCGTCTAGCCGCCGCGGCGCGGGCTGGCTGGCTGGAGGCGCTGGAGCGCTGCCGGGTTGTCCGCGCTCAGACGCAGCTGATCTGGATCTGGTGAACCAGCCAGGCCGCCGCGGAGCCTGCGGAGCGCACCTCCACGGTTCCCGTGCAGTGCTGGGTGCCACTTGTCCGCACCGAGGTGGTCTTGACCGAGACGGTGGCGGCGCCGGCTGAGTGATTGACGATACGGGCGCTGTCGAACCCGATCGCATGAGTGTCGGCAAAGGTGTTTTGAAAGCTCTGGTAGCCACCGAGCTGGCTTTGCAGGGCGGGGTCAGCAAGGGCCCAGGCCTGGGAGTACCGGTGCGCGGCGGCCAGACGGTAGAACGACTCGACCGCCGCCGCCGCGGTGCCAGCCGTCGGCGCTGCTGACCCCGAGCCCGCGGTGCTCGTCGACGCAGATTGCGGGCTCGCAGGCGCGGGGCTCGCCGCCGTGCTGCTCGTCTTGCCCGAGGTGTGGGTGCTTGCCGAGCTCGATTGGGCCGAGGTGTGGCCGGGCCGGGGCGGGGGCGAGCCACCACTGGTCAGGATTGCCACGGCAGCGACGGCGGCCACTGCTGCCAGCGCCAAAACGGGGACGACGCCCGCTCCGCGCCGGCGAACCCGCGGAGCGGGACGGGGGGCCGTGGCGGCGGCTACGGGCTCGAGTGGCGCAGCGGTCGAGGGTGCCGGAGCGGCCGAGGATGCCGGAGCGGTCGAGGATGCCGGAGCGGTCGAGGGTGCCGGAGCGGGCGGGGGCGGCGCGGTGGGCTTGGGGACCGGCGTGGGCGTCGGGACCTGGTGCTCAGCGGTCGGGGCGGGGCGCAGGCGCGCCGTGTTCACTGGCTCCAAGGCGGCCCGCAAACGTCCCACCAGCTCGCCCGCTGAGCGCGGCCGCTGGGCCGGCTCCCTGGCCATGGCGGCGCTGAGGAGCGCGTCCACCTCGGGCGGTGCGGCCGGCCAGGCCTCGCTCAGGGCCGGCGGGGGCTGGGTGGAGAGGGCGTAGGCCAGGGCGACGACGTTGGACTCCTTGCGCGCCTTCTCGCCCGCCAGCGCCTCCCAGGCCACGGCCGCGAGGGCGTAGATGTCGATGGCGGGTGTGGCCGGCGCGTCGCGCAGCTGCTCGGGCGCCATGTAGCTCAGGGAACCGAGCACGGCGCCGGCACTGGTGAGTCGCGTCTGGTCGGCAACCGAGGCGATCCCGAGATCGGCCACCTTGATGCTGCCGTCGCCGCCGAGCAGGAGGTTGGCCGGCTTGACGTCGCGATGGACGATCCCCTGTTCGTGGATCGCATCGAGCCCCGCGGCCGCGCCCTCCAGGACCCGGAGGACCTCCTCGGTCGAGAGTCCCTGGCGGCGGCTCAGGGCCTGGCGGAGCGTCTCGCCCTCCACGTACTCCATGACGATCACCATGTCGCCGTCCTCGGAGTCGACGATGTCGTAGATCGAGACCAGGTTGGGATGGCTCACCGAGGCGCCCAACAGCGCCTCGCGACGCAGCCGTAGAAGGCCCTGGTCACCGCCCATCGCGGACATGCGCTTAAGCGCCACCGGCCGGGCCAGCATCGTGTCCTCGGCCAGCGAGACGATCCCCATCCCACCTGCGCCGAGAGTCCTGATGTAGCGGTACCGGGCGAGCTTGCTGGTGCCAGCCACAGAGAAAAGCTACCCGGAGACGCCGGTCGGCACGCCGCCGGTCTGCCCCGAGGCGTGACCAGTCACGACTTTGATGTGACGGCACGAGCCGGCGATGCCATCATGCGCCGATGGTCGACTGGGGAGCGGGAAGGTACGAGACGACGGCGACGGAGCTTGAGCCGGTCGCTCATGCGGTCGTGGACCAGGCGGGGCTCGAGCCTGGCCATGACGTCGTCGACCTGGGCTGCGGGACCGGCAACGCGGCGCTGATCGCGGCTTCGCGCGGGGCCCGAGTCATCGGGGTGGACGCGGCTCCCCGGCTGCTCGAGGTCGCCCGCGAGCGCGCCCGGAGCCAGGGGGTGGTCCTTGACCTGCGCGAGGGTGACCTGCTCGCCCTGCCCGTCGACGCTGCTGCCGCTGACGTCGTCTTGTCCGTGTTCGGCGTCATCTTCGCCCCGAATCCAGCGCAGGCGCTGCAAGAGATCTCCCGCGTGCTGCGCCCGGGCGGGCGCGCGCTGGTCAGCGCCTGGATTCCCACCGGGCCGATCGACGGCATGCTGGCGGCGATGGGCCGTGTTCTCCAGCGGGTCACCGAGGCCCCGCCCCGGCCGCGCTTCGCCTGGCACGATCCCGAAGCCCTGGGTCCGCTCGCGGTTGCCGCCCGCTTGGAGCTCGATGCCACCACGCCGAGTGAGCTGCCGATCCGATCCTCCTCGCCCGAGAGCTATGTCACCGCCGGACAGGAGCACCCGATGGCCCGGGCGGTCCGTCCCGAGATCGAGCGTGCCGGCGTGGAAAACGAGATCCGGGAGGCGATGACGGCCGTTCTAGAGGAGGCCAACGAGGACCCCGACGCGTTTCTCGTCCACAGTCCCTACGTCGTCCACGAGCTTCGCGCCCGCTGACCGTGGCCTCCTACTCGGTCAACCCCGCCGCCGTCGGGCATGCCCGTGAGCTCATCGCCAAGCACCAGTACGTGCTCAACAGCGACTGGGGTGAGGCCCAGCCCCGGGCCGCGACGGAAACGGCATACCTCGAACGTCACGGCTGGGAGAAGTACAGCCAGTGGTTCCTGGGCTTGACCGAGGGCGCCAAGGACGAGACCAAGGCGCGCTACGCGTTTGTGTACGGCGACTTCCGGCGAGTCCACCGCTCGGGCATCATCGCCTGCCACTACCGCGCCGCGGAGTGGCGTCACAAGGCGGTCGAGCTCGCGGCCCACGAGTTGCTGCAGCTGCTCGACGAGACCGCGGCGCGCTAATCGCCCGCGCTTAGGGCGGCGCCATCGCGAAGGTGAACATTCGCTCGGCCTCGATCCGGGCGTACCCGGGACCGGAATCGAGGAAGTCGTGCTCCCACTCGGGCCCGTAGCGGGGCACGTAGATTTGCAGCACGGTGTGTCGAAAGCCCGCGTTCTCGGGCGCGCCGATGTCGATGGGGACGGCGCGTCCGTGGACGGTGACCGCGAGCTCCTCGCCGGGAAGGTGACTGGCGCTGACCTGGGGGCGGGCGCGGATGTGCCGGAAGCGCACGGAATCAGGCGCCGAGCCGAAGTGGAACGAGCCGCAATAGAAGATCCCGTCCACGGGGCCTGCCAGCGGCCGGTGGTCGGCGGTGACCGTGGCCAGCGTGAGCAGGCACATCCCGGTCAGCCGAGCGCAGACCTGTTCGGCGCTCAGCCGCCGCTGTGGATCGTGGATCCGCAGCAGATGCGCTCCGGCGGCCTCGTAGCTGCGGTCGATCAGGGCCTGGAGTTGGGCGAGATCGTCCTGCGTCTCGTGCACGGGACCAGGCTACCGTGCGTCGGTCCGAGCTGTGAAGGCGTTCATGTTCGTCTTCATGGCTTCTTCGCTGCGCCACACGACCGTCTTGGGATTCGACGCTGTACTCGGTGCATGACAAAACATCCCACGCCGACCTTCGCTGGTCCATCCCTCGCTCCCGAGTCCGCGCCCACCCGGGAACGCCCCGCCAACGCCCCACGCCTGGAGCGCTCCCACGACGGATGGTTCGCGAACTTCATGCGCGGGCTGTCCGGCGGGCGGCGCCAGGCGTCAAGGCCAGGAGCCCAGCGCTCGGGGCGTCCCCAGGTCCCGAAGCGCCTCGGGCCGCGCTGACCCGGCCGACGTGCCTCCGGCCTAGAGTCGGGGCATGCAGGATCACGGTTCAGGGCTGGTCCTGGGGGGCGGCGGCGTCACCGGCATCGCCTGGGAGCTCGGCCTGCTCATGGGCCTGGCCGAGGCCGGCGCGGAGCTCCAGAGCGCGGAGGTGGTCGTCGGAACCTCCGCCGGCTCGGTGGTCGGGGCTCAGATCACGAGCTCGACGCCTCTGAGTGAGCTCTATCAACGTCAGCTGGAACCCCCGTCTGACGAGCTGCCGGCGCGCATGCGCGCCCGTGACAAGCTCGCCTATGCCGCCGCCTTGATCGCATCTCGCGGTGACCTGGCCGGCTTCGGACGGCGGCTTGGCGCCTGGTCAATCAAGGCAGCCTGGGGCGGCCGGCTGCCCACCGTTGGGCAGCGACTCGCCGTGATCGAGTCACGCCTGCCCTCCAGCGGCTGGCCGGAGCGCGACCTGCGCGTCACCGTGGTGGACGCGCGCAGCGGCGAGTTTCGCGTCATCACCAAAGGGGACGGGATCGCGCTGGTGGACGCGGTCGCCGCCAGCTGTGCGCTTCCCGGGGTGTTTCCGCCGATCCCGATCGACGGACGGTTTTACATCGACGGCGGCGTTCGCAGCAGCGCCAACGCCGATGTGGCGCGCGGGTGCGCAAAGCTCGTCGTCCTAGCGCCGCTGGTGCGGGGTATCGGTCCCGTCCCCAGCCCGCAGCAGCAGCTCGATCGGCTCGGCGTCCCGTCGGTCGTGATCGCGCCCGACCGCGCCTCGCGGGCCGCGATCGCAAACAACATCCTCGATCCGGCCAGGCGTCGTGGCGCAGCTGAGGCCGGCCGCATGCAGGCGGCCGGAGCCGTTGAGCAGGTTCGCCGGATCTGGGCGTAGAGATGCACTATGAGCAGTCCCCGCGATGACCTCGACCGGGCGTCGGTGACTCCCTCGAACGGGCCTTGATCGGACCGAGCGAGCCCTGGTCAAGCTCGACGCGCCGGCGCTGACCGTCGCAGGGGGGCACTGACCCGAACGACAACCCGGGTCGGGCGCGTGGGTGACGCCAACGAGAGGAAGTCACGCACCCGGCCGCTGTGCTGACAGAAGGGGCACGTCAGCCAGTCGGCCAACGAGCGGGGCTGGCCGCCGATGGCTACCGGCGCATCGCACTCCGGGCAGGCCAGGGTCCCGGTGCACAGCCGGTCAGACCGGGCGGCACGCCGCTCCTCGATCTCGGCGCTGACGACCCCCGGGTCGAGGCCACCGTCCCCGCCGAAAGCTTGTCCTCCGCCACGCAGAAAACTCATCGCCAGACAGGATAGGCCTCGCCCCCGGGGCCTCGCTGAGGTTGGCGCAGGACCTTGGCGCCGGCACGCTCGCTACGGCTCGTCGCGAGGCGGCAGATACGGCTCCAGGTCAGGCGGATGGCCAGCTTGGATCTGACGTCCGCGTTCGAGCTCGGCGTTGAACTCGGCGCCGAGCAGGATCACGACATTGGTCAGCCACAGCCAGACCAGGAAGGCGACCACTCCGCCCAGGGCACCGTAGGTCTTGTTGTAGGAGGAGAAGCTGGCCACGTAGAGCGCGAAGGCCGCGGAGACAACCAGCCAGAGCAGGACCGCCAGCACGCTTCCGGGACTGACCCAGCGCATCCCGGGTTGCTTGACGTTGGGGCCGGCGTAGTAGAGGACGGCCAGGATCACGCTGACGACCAGCAGCATGATCGGCCACTTGACGATGTCGAAGACCGTGACTGCGCTGCTCCCCAGGCCCAGGACCTGCCCGGCCTGGCTGGCCAGGCTGCCGGTGAAGACCACTGCGAGCGCGCTGACCGTCAACAGCACGACGGTGACCAAGGTCACGGCGAGACGAATCGGGATCGTCTTCCAGACCGGGCGACCCTCCTCGATGTCCCAGACGATGTTGCTGGCCCGCATGAAGGCACCGACGTAGCCCGACGCCGACCACAGCGAACCGAGCAGGCCGACGATGAACAGGACCCCGGCGGTTCCGCGTCCCGACGAGACGTTGTGTATCGCACTGCTGAGGATCTGCTGCGCCGGTCCGGGGGCGAGCTTGCCCAGGTTGGTGATCAATGGCTGCGTGGCCGAGTTCCCGATCAGCCCGAGGACGGACACGATCACGATGATCATCGGGAAGATGGCGAGCACGCCGTAGTAGGTCAGCGCGGCGGCGAGATCGGTGAGGTTGTCATCCTTGAACTCCTTGAAGGTGCCCCTGAGAACCTTGGGCCAGGCCGAGCGCGGCAGATCGGAGGGCTGGTCCGGGGCGGCGGGGTCGTCGGTCTTCGAGAGCAGACTCATCGGCCCGACTGCCGCCCGATGAGCAGACCCAGCCCGAAGGTCGCGGCGGCGATCAGCACGGTCGAGTTTTCCCGCGCCAGCCCGCGGACCTGCCTTCCGGCGTCGCCTAGCGATTCGGGTCTCGCCTCCTGAGCGGAGGTCGCGTACTCCTGTTTCTTCTCGCCGGCGGTTTGCTTGAACGCTGCAATCTTCTCGGTCACGTTGGCCTTGGCCTGCTCGGTGGCCCGCTTGGCCTGTCCCTTGACGTCCGTTTTCTCGGCCAACGCCGCGACTGTGTCGCCGAGTTGCTCGCGGGTGGCATCGATCTCGGCCCGCACCTGTTCCGGTGTCCGGGTGGCCTCGTCGTTCAGTTCCTTGCCTGCTGGGCTCGATTCTTGGTCCATTGCACGTCCTCCTTCACGCTCTCGCTGGCTTGCTCGGGTACGGGGGGCGCGGCGTCGATGACCTTGGATTTGCCGGCCAGGGCGAGGCCACCGGCCGCGGCCCCGTAGACGGCGGCGACGATCAGGGCGGCCACCCAAGCGGTCACAGCGGTGGCCAGGGCCAGGATCAGGCACGCGGTCAAAGCGCCCACGGCGTACAGGCCGACCACGCCGGCTCCGCCCATCAGCCCGGCGCCGATCCCGGCCCGCTTGCCCTTGTCGGCCAACTCCAGCTTGGCCAACTCAAGTTCTTGGCGGACCAGCGTCGAGGTCTCCGCGGAGAGCTCGCGCATGAGCTCAGCGATCGGACGATCAGATTCAGCCATCGCTACCTCCCTGTCTCACTCAACACGCCAAAAGCCACTTATCTGACTATCTGGGACACTATCTAGGACGAATAGGGACGCTTTACCCGACTGTTCGGGTAACAAACATCGATTCGGGGAATAAAATGGGACAGACTGTCCGACCCTCACCGGTATCTGCGCAAGCGTCTGTGTGAGCGGCCGGTTACGGTCCCCCGAGCCGTGCCGCCCTCTGAGCCCCAGCCCGTCGTCAGCTCCGATCCCGACGCCGCCCCGATGCGGTCCGATGCGGTCCAGAGCCGCGAACGCATCCTGAGCGCGGCCGCGGGCCTGACCGGCGACCGTCGGGTCAGCATGGCCGAGATCGCTGCCGCGGCCGCCGTCGGACGGTCGACTCTTTACCGGCATTTCCCCACTCGCGGGGCCCTGGACCTGGCCCTGCGTCAAGCTGCGGCGCACGACGACACCTCGGCCCGGGCGGGGCCGGATCCGCTCGCCGGGCGCGTCACCCCGCTGTCCTTTCAACCGCCCGGACGGCTCGGACGCGACGGACCCTTGGCACTGGAGGTCACCCGAGTCCTCGACGAAGTCCCGCCGCACCTGGTTGCAGATCAGCTCGTGGCCGAAGCGCGTCGGGCGGCCGGGGTGGCGGTCGCGCTCTACGTGGTTGACATCGACGGCTCTCACCTTCTGCGCCTGGCCGGCTCGCCCGAGTTCCCTGAGCACATCGATGATCCGCCCGCGCTCGGTCCCGAGCTCGTCCCCGAGGGCCTTCCGCGATTCACGGAGCGTCTTTCCCACGCGCTTCCCGGTTGCACGGCTGAGCCCCTGTGGCTGCGTGGCCGCGTTACCGGACTGCTCCTCTGCCTGGGAACCCCGGTGGCCTCGCTGGCCGACATCGCCAGGCAGGGTGCGGCGGCGCTCGAACTCGCCAATGACTACACCGACTTCATCGAGGCCGCCCGCCGCCACAAGCCCACCAGTCCCGCCGCCGAGATCCAGCAGAACCTCTTTCCTCCCCGGATCGCGCGCATTGCCGGGGCGCAGGTCGCCGGCGTCCTGCTCCCCAGCTACGAGGTCGGCGGGGACTGGTTTGACTACGTGGAGAATCGCGACGGTGCGTGGCTGGCGATCGCCGACGCGGCCGGCGTGGGGCCGACCGCCGCTGGGCTGGGTGCGTCAGCGCTCGGCGCACTCCGGGCCGCCAGGCGCGCCGGAGCCGACCTGGGCAAGGCGCTCGAGCTGATGCACGCCACCGTCAGGTCCCTCGACGATGAGAACTTCTTCGTCACCGCGCTGGTCGCGCGCTGGCATGCCGCCGCCGGGCGACTTACATGGGTCAATTGCGGCAATCCGGCTGCCTATCTGGTCGACGAGGCAGGCGAGCTGGTCGAGCTGGTCAGCCCGAGTCATCCGCCCCTGGGCATGGACGGTCGGGATCGCCGGTTCGAGCTCAGTCACCGCCAGATCCGGTCTGGG
>JBAVWI010000122.1:0-6527 GCA_049697735.1 Solirubrobacteraceae bacterium | reverse complement strand
GCCAGGAGAAGCGGGCCACCCGAACTGTCGGCGAGCGAACTGGCTCCCGAGCCGACGACGACGCCAAAGGCGAGCATCGACATCACGGCGACAGCCGACGCCCTGGGCGGCAGCGAGGCCAGGAACGCGGCCGCACCGAAGCGCTCACGCCGGGCCGGGAAGCCGTCGTCATCGCCAGTCGAGCGTGAGGCGCCCAGCGCGGGGTGGGCGGTGAAGCCGGAGATGAGGTCGGCCACGGCCGGCGGCAGGGGTGCGCGCCGAGCTCCGCAGCTGACGCAGTAGCGCTGATCGGGCGCCAGCGGAGCGCCGCACTCGGCGCAGATCGGCACCGCCCGGGCGGCCCTCGGGCGCAGGTGATCGTGACCCGTCACGACCGCATTCTCAAGGCGGACGGCGGAGAAGATGTGAACCTCGTGTTGCCGACTTCGAATCTCGGCGATGGCATCAGGGTCACGTCTTGGTAACAATTTGCGGGGCCACCGCCACGCATACTGCGGTCCTATGCGCTGGCCCACCGAAGCTGATGCGACGAACGAAGGTCCGACCGCGGCCCCTGCTGCCGGAAACGTCGAGGCCGCGCCGGGCAGACACCTCGCGCCGGCCCCGGGCGGACACGTCGCGCCGCCCCCGGGCGGACACGTCGCGCCTCCGACGGAAACCCTGGCCCCGGCCCTCGCCGCGGGTGACCGGTGCGCGAACTGCGGCTCCACGCTCGCTCCTGATCAGCGGTACTGCCTGGAATGCGGGGAACGGCGCGGCCAGGCGCGCTTCACTGCGGCGCCGACGACCAAGCGCTCACCGGTCGTCAGCGAGGAATCCGTCCGCCGCATGCCCCCCCGCTTCTCGAGTGGCTCGACGCTGATCGCCGGGGTGGGCACGCTGCTGCTGGCCATGGGCATCGGCGTGCTCATCGGCCGCTCGGGCCCGAGCCGGGGGGCCGGCAACTCCACTGTGCGCGTAGTCAACCTGGGCGGCAGCCCCGGGGTATCGACAGCCAGCACGGGCTCGACTCCGACCACCGCGGCCAGCACCGGTGCCGGCAGGGGCAAGCGCAGGGGCAACGGCAAACACACCAGCAAGGCCACCGCCAACGTGACGCAGACGGTCAAGAACATCCCGCCCCCCACCGTCACGGTTGGCGCCCCGGGTCACGGGAAGGGCTACACCAACGGCAAGTTCACCGGAACGTTCTTCGGCCCGGGTGGCTAGTGATGCGCAATCCCTTCGGCAACGTCGTGACTCGGCGCGATGAACCCGCGTCGGCCTACCATGAGCGCGGCCCTGGGCCCGCTCCGGCAGTCGACTCTCGGCCCGTGTCGCCGAGTTCGCCCCGCGCCCAGCGCGAGTCGGAGGAGTCGGTCGACCTCGAGCTCCTCCGCGATCAGCTCACCGCGCGGGTGGCCGAGCTCCAGTGGGATCTGGGGGGGCTGGTGTACGAAATGGCCATCCGCGATCGGATCCGGGTCGACGTTCTCGTCCGGCGCGCGGCGCAGCTGCAGGACGCCGACTCCGAGTTGGGGGAGGTGCAACGCATCCTGCGCATGGAACACACGGGCACCGCTGGCACATGCTCAAGCTGTGGGGCGCCGCACTCCAGCGGCGCGGTCTTCTGCTGGCAATGCGGCCATTCGCTGCTCGAGCAGGTGCCCAGCAACTCGATCGGAACACCTAGGGATCAGCCGAAGCGCCCGGTCACGTAGTCCCGCGTTCGCGGATCCCGGGGGTTGGTGAAGATCCGGTCGGTCTCGTCGTATTCGATCAGCGTGCCGACCCGCTCGCCGGCGCTGTCGAGGCTGAAGAACGCCGTGCGATCGGCCACGCGAGCCGCCTGCTGCATGTTGTGAGTGATGATCACGATCGTGTAGCGCCGCTTGAGCACTCCGATCAGGTCCTCGATCGCGCCGGTGGCGATCGGATCGAGCGCCGAGGCCGGCTCGTCCAGCAACACCACATCAGGCTCGATGGCAATCGCCCGCGCGATGCAGAGCCGCTGCTGCTGGCCGCCCGACAGCCCGAGCGCGGACGCGCGCAGCCGATCCTTGACCTCGTCCCACAGGGCGGCATCTCGTAACGCCCGCTCCACGCGACCGTCGAGGTCAGCCTTGAGGCCGAGGTTGCGCGGTGCCCAGGCGACGTTGTCATAGATGGACTTGGCGAACGGGTTGGGCTTCTGGAAGACCATGCCGATCCGTCGCCGGACCTCTACGCGGTTGACCCGGCTGCCGTATACGTCGTGACCGTGGTAGAGGAGCTCGCCCTCGATCCCGAAACCGGGAATGGTGTCGTTCATCCGGTTCAGGCACCGCAAAAAGGTCGTCTTGCCACACCCGGATGGGCCGATGATGGCGGTGGCCAGGTTGCGGTAGATCTTCAGCGTGATCCCCTGCACCGCCTTCTTGCCGCTGTAGGACACCGAGACGTTGCGGACGTCGAACACCGGCTCGCGCGCGGCTGCCTCGGCGCCATTGCTGGCGGGCCGGGGGGCCGGGGCCGACCGCGTCTGAATCCGGACCCGGCGAGGCGGACCCTGGCGCTCGGCGTCTGGGCTCTCCGGCGGGGTGTTCAACGAGAGTTCCTCTTTCGATTGCGGGCCAACAGGGCGCGGGCGACGAAGTTCGCCAGCAGGATCATCATCAGCAGGACCAGGGACGCGCCCCAGGCACGTTGAAAGCTACTCGGGTCGGGGTTCTCGGAGAGGGTAAAGATCTCGAAGGGAATGTTGGGGATGCCCTGGTGCGAGAACGGGTTGACGGCGAACTTGCTGCCGTTCCAGATCGAATCGGTGGCGATCAGCGGCGCGGTCTCGCCCGCGGCGCGTCCCACGGCGAGGATGGTCCCGGTCACGATTCCGCCCAGCGCCTCGGGCAGGACGACGCCGACCACCGTACGCCATCGCGGGACCCCCAGGGCGTCAGCGGCCTCGCGGAGGCTGTTGGGCACGAGCAGGAGCACTTCCTGGCTGGCGCGGGAAATCAGGGGCAGCATGATGATGGCCAGGGCAATCGAGGCCGCATAGCCCGACTGCCCGACGCCAGCCACCAGCAGTCCGAACACCAGCAGGCCTACGATGATGCTCGGCAATCCCTGCATGAGGTCAAGCGAAGTCCTGACCACCTGCGCCGAGCGGCGTCCGGCGAACTCGGTTACGAACAGGGCCGCCAGCACCCCCACCGGGGTTGCGATCGCCGCCGCGAGACCGACGATGATCAGCGAACCGACGATCTCGGGTCCGATGCCGCCAGTCGAACCGCCGAACACGGGCGGCGGCTTGGTCAGAAAGTCTATGCTCAGCGCGCCGCCGCCTCGCTTGATCACAGCGAAGATGACCACCCCCAGCACGGCGAGGGCGAGGACGGCCGCGACGCGCGCCCCGCCGGAGGCGACCCGGCTGACGATGTCGCGCCGGCGCAGGTTCCCGGTCGCAGTGAGCGGTGCGGTGGCGTCGAACAGGCCCTGCCAGGGCGCGTGCTCGATGGTGTCGCCTGCGCCCGGGGTTGTCTCGCCGCTCATCGCCGGCCCGTCCCGCGGGTATCGAACTGCCGGCCCAGCCACTGGGCAAACAGGTTGACGAGCAGGCCGATGGCGAGCAACACGAGCGCCAGGTAGAACAACGCCGACGTGTACAGGGGATGGTCGCCCGGGAAATTCTCGGCCAGCCGACTCGCCATCGTGTCACCGGTCGCAAACAGGGAGCTGTGGATCGCGGTGCCGGCTCCGATCACCTGGGTGACGGCGATCGCCTCGCCCAGCGCCCGCCCCAGCCCGAGCACGGCGGCGGCGATGACCCCGGGAGCCGTGCTCGGAAGCACGACGCCGCGGATCGTCTCCCAGCGGGTCGCGCCCAGCGCGGCGGCGCCCTCTTGGAGTTCGCCCGGGACGGCCAGGAAGAGGTCCCGGCTCAGGGAGGCGACGATGGGAACGACCATGACGGCGAGGATCAGGCCCGCGGTGAAGATTCCCGAGCCGCCCGGCTGGGGAGTCCCGAACAGGGGAATGAAGCCCAGGACGTTGTGCAGTGCAGGCTCGACGTGCCGGGAGACGAACGGGGAGAGGACCAGCAGTCCCCAGAAGCCGAGAATCACGGTCGGGATGGCGGCCAGGAGCTCGACCAGGGGACCGACCACCGCCCGTACCCGGGGGCCGGCGAGCTGGCTCAAGAACAGGCCGATGGCGACCCCCACGGGCACGGCGATGAGCAGGGCCATGACCGAGCTCATCGCGGTCCCGTAGAGCAGCACGGCGATTCCGTAACGGTCGAAGTTGGGCGCCCACGCCTGGTGTCCGAGAAAGGACAGGCCGAGCTTGACGATCGCCAGGTGGGCCCCGGTCACCACCTGATAGCCGACTTCCACGATCACGAGCACGGAAAGCAGGCCGGCCAGAGCGCAGAGTCCGAACAGGACGCCCTGGCCAAAACTCATGCCGGTGTCGCCGCCGCGGAGTGGCAAACCGGGCATACGGAGATTTCGGGCGCTCGCCGACACGGCGGGCCAGGCTAGTCCACGCTAACTCGGCGCCTGGAGACGCAGGCCACGTGATCACACGATTTTCAAATCTCGATCACATGTCCGCAACAGCCCCCCGTCCTGGCTGCCCCATGCTGAGGCCGCTTACCCAGCGGTAACGCTGTGGGAGTCAGACGGCCGGACCTATCAATCAAAGGAGCTTCATCTTGCACGGCAAGAGATTTGTAGGGCTCAGCATCGCGGCGCTCGTCGCGTCCATGAGCGTGGTGACGGCAATCGCCGTCGCAGCCGGCTCGCTGACGGGGGCGGGCTCCACTCTGATCACCCCGCTGATGGCCCATTGGCAAAGCGACTTCCAGCAGCGGACCGGCATCTCGGTCAACTACGGCTCGGTCGGATCGGGCGCCGGGATCGTTGACATCTCCTCGCGCACAGTCCAGTTCGGAGCTTCCGATGCCCCGATGACGCCGGCCCAGGCCGGGGCCTGCCATGGCTGCGTCGAGATCCCCTGGGCCCTCACCGCGACGGCCATCGGCTACCGCCTGGATGGCGTCCGCGGTGCTGTCAAGTTGAGCGGACCGGTCCTGGCCAGGATCTACCTGGGTCAGATCCGCAATTGGAACGACCCGGCGATCAAGAAGCTCAACAAGAAGACCCAACTGCCCAACCTGGCGATCACGCCGGTCTACCGCAGCGACGGCTCGGGAGACACCTACGTCATCACTGACTTCCTGTCCCGTGTCAGCTCCGCCTTCAGGTCTCGGGTCGGCAACGCGACCGCGGTCAGCTTTCCGGCCGGCGTCGGCGCAGCCAAGAACTCGGGCGTGGCAGCCAAGATCGCCGGCGTCAACGGTGCGGTCGGTTACGTCGCCGCCTCGTATCTGATCACCACCTCGGGGATCGGGGTTGCAGCGCTGCAGAATTCAGCCGGCAACTTCGAGTACCCCAACCTCGCCAACATCGCGGCGGCGGCGAAGTCAGTGTCCCGCGTGCCGAGCAACAATGAGCTGCACATCGTCAATCCACCGTCGGTCTACGGCTCGGCGTATCCGATGTCGACCTTCAGCTATGCCATCGTGCCGAAGGTGTCGAGCGTTTCCGCGCAGCTGGCTCAGTTCATCCGGTACGCGACCGGAACCGGGCAGCAGTTCGGGCCCGCGCTTGACTTTGCGCCGCTGCCCAAGGTGGTGCGCAACGCAGCTCTGAAGACGGCCAAGGGCCTACGCTAAGCCCTGACCCCACGGATGATCCGCATCCGCCGGCGCGCGAAACCCCGCGTGCCGGCGGCGCTGCGGGTCAGACGGTCGCAGCTGGTCTAGCCGCTCAGGCAGCCCCGGATGCTCAGCGCCTGCCAGGCCCGGTTGGCCTTCTCCTCCAGAGGGCGCAGCTCCTGCTGGAGCGTCTTTATCGCCACCACGGGGTCATTACCGTCCCGCAGGCCCTTGAGCGTGAAGCGCAGCGCGGCCAGCTCGGCAGCCGTCGCCGTGACCGCGGTCCGGAAGGTGCCGGTGGCCTGAAGCTCGCGCAGCTCTGTCACCTCGGGAGCGAGCGCGGCGATACCGCGGCTGAGGAAGCGCTGTCCGGCGCTCGGAACCTCGGGCAGCGGGATGGTCGCCGCTCGCCGGCTGGCGGCGCCGCAGACGAGGTTGGCGCTCGTGCGCAGCTGCGCGGCCGACAATCCGGTCGAGCCGCACGAAACCAGTGTGAGCGCGGCGAGCAGGGCGCCGGCCCACCGTCTCATGTCAGGTCGACGGCCAGCAGTCGTTGGAGCTCGCCGATCGTCTGCGCGACTTCGCGGTGGTAAACGGTGGCCATGCCCAGCGCGGCGGCGGGCTTAAGATTGAACGGCAGGTCGTCGACAAAAACGCAGGCGCTTGGTGCCAGCCCGATCTCCTTGGCCCCCATCTCATAGATCTCGGGGGCCGGCTTGCGCAGACCCACCTCGCCTGAGATGACAGCCCCGTCAAACAGCTCGGCCAGCAGCCCGCGGTCATAGCGTCGCGTCCCCCACGAGTTGGAGATCAGACCGGTCCGGACGCCCGCGGCGCGCGCGCGCCGCAC
>JBAVWI010000121.1:0-14052 GCA_049697735.1 Solirubrobacteraceae bacterium | reverse complement strand
TTCGCGGTCACCGCCGGACCTACATCGGCGCCATGCCCGGCCGGCTCGTGAGAGCCCTTCGGGACGCGGGCACGATGAACCCGGTGATCATGCTCGACGAGGTCGACAAGGTCGGCGCCGACTGGCGCGGCGACCCGTCGGCGGCCCTGCTCGAGGTCCTGGACCCCGCGCAGAACCACTCGTTCCGCGATCACTACCTTGACCTCGAGCTCGATCTGAGCGGGGTCATGTTCATCGCCACCGCCAACGTGGCCGACACGATCCCCGGGCCGTTGCTCGACCGCATGGAGGTGATCCGCTTTGACGGGTACACGACCTCCGAGAAGGTCGCCATCGCCCGTGGCTACCTGTGGCCGCGCCAGCTGGACCGCAATGGGCTGCGGTCTGAGGAGGTGGAGATCTCCGATGAGCTGCTGGAGACGGTGACCACCGAGTACACGCGGGAAGCCGGCGTTCGCCAGCTCGAGCGAGACCTCGGGACGTTGCTGCGCAAGACGGCCACCAAGATCGCCTCGGATGAGAACACCACCCCGGTGGTGCTGGACATCGACCAGGTACGGGACGCCCTCGGGCGCCAGCGTCACTTCCAAGAGTCGGCGATCCGCACCGCGGTGCCCGGCGTGGCGACCGGATTGGCGGTCACCGGCGCCGGCGGCGACGTCCTGTTCGTCGAGGCGACCTCGATGCCCGGCAAGCCGGGGCTGACCCTGACCGGTCAGCTGGGTGACGTGATGAAGGAGTCAGCGCAGATCGCGCTCTCCTACGTCCGCGGCCACACCCAGGACCTGCACATCGACCCCAGCCAATTCGAGGACCGCTCGTTCCACGTCCACGTGCCAGCTGGGGCGATCCCCAAGGACGGCCCCAGCGCGGGCGTGACGATGGTGACGGCGCTGACCTCGCTGCTCAGCCAGCGGCCGGTCAAGCACACCGTCGGCATGACCGGCGAGGTCACGCTGCAGGGTCGGGTGCTCCCGATCGGCGGCGTCAAGCAGAAGGTGCTGGCCTCCCACGCCGCGGGTCTCACCGATGTCGTGCTCCCCGAGCGCAACCGCGGTGACCTCGATGATGTCCCCGAGGAGGTTCGCGAGGCGATGAACTTCCACTTCGCAATGACGGTCGATGAGGTGCTGAACGTGGCGCTCGAAACCGCCCCGGCCAAGCTCGCCGCCGCTTAGCCATAGCGGAGTACGGATCCCAAGCCGGCCGTCCATGTGGGCGGCCGGCTTTTTGGGTCCCGACCCGGGGGTAGTAGGTTGGGGATATGAGCACGATTTCTACCTCCCAAGAGCAGCAAGCCGTTGAGCAGGTCCCCAAGCAGCTGTACATCGGCGGTGAGTGGCGCGACGGGGCCAAGGGCACCCTGACCGTCGAGGACCCGTCTACCGCCGAACCGCTGTGTGAGGTGGCCGACGCGTCGGTGCAAGACGCCAAGGCCGCGCTCGACGCCGCCGTCGACGCCGGCCCCGAATTCGCCGCCATGGCCCCACGCGACCGGGGCGAGATCCTGCGCCGCGCCTTTGAGACGATCGTCGAGCGGACCGACGAGCTGGCGCTGATCATGACCCTGGAGATGGGCAAGACGATTACCGAGTCCAAGGCTGAGATCACCTATGCCGCCGAGTTCTTTCGCTGGTACTCCGAGGAGGCGGTCCGGATCGACGGCCGCTATTCGAGAGCTGCCAACGGCCAGGGCCGGGTCCTGACCATGACGCAGCCCGTCGGGCCGTGCCTGCTCATCACCCCGTGGAACTTCCCGCTGGCCATGGGAACGCGCAAGGTCGGGCCCGCGATCGCCGCCGGGTGCACGATGGTGGTCAAACCCGCGCAGCAGACGCCGCTCTCGATGCTGATGCTGGCCAAGATCCTTGAGGAGGCCGGCCTGCCCGGCGGCGTCCTGAACCTGTTCACGGCCTCGTCCTCGAGCGAGACGACAGGGCCGCTGATCGCCGATCAGCGCCTGCGCAAGCTGTCCTTCACGGGCTCCACCGAGGTCGGACGCAAGCTCATGGCCCAGGCCTCGGACACGTTGCTGCGCCTCTCGATGGAGCTGGGCGGCAACGCCCCGTTCCTCGTCTTCGAGGACGCCGACCTCGACGCCGCCATCCAGGGCGCGATGCTGGCCAAGATGCGCAACATCGGGGAGGCGTGCACCTCCGCCAACCGCTTCCACGTCGCCGACGCGGTCGCCGATCAGTTCGCCGAAAAGCTGGCCGCCAAGATGGGCGCGATGAAGATCGGCCGCGGCGTCGAGGAGGGCGTCGAGGTCGGCCCCCTGATCGACGATAACCAGCGGACCAAGGTCTCAGACCTCGTCCAGGACGCGATCGGCCGCGGCGCCCGCGCCGTGGTCGGGGGCTCTGCCGTCGACGGTGCCGGGTACTTCTATCACCCGACCGTGCTAACCGACGTTCCCGACGAAGCCAAGCTCCTCAAGGAGGAGATCTTCGGTCCCGTGGCGCCGGTCAAGGGCTTCCTGGACGAGGACGAAGCGGTGGCGGCGGCCAATGACACCGAGTACGGGCTGGTCGCGTACGTGTTCACGCGCGATCTCAAGCGCGCATTGCGGGTCTGCGAGCGGCTCGAGACGGGCATGATCGGCCTCAACCAGGGCATCGTCTCCAACGCCTCGGCCCCGTTCGGCGGCATCAAGCAGTCGGGCTTCGGCCGCGAGGGCGGTCCCGAGGGGATTCAGGAGTACCTGGAGACGAAGTACGTGGCCGTCAACCTCTGACAGGGTTCGGCCGTTGGGTCTCGCCGGCATCAGGGCAACGGCGGGGCACTCCCGTAGAAATGCAGCTCAAACGGCCGAGTCCCCGTCGTGCAGACTCTGCCGTCGGTCGGGAACTTCTTGGTGAAGCTGAAGGTTCCGGTCACACTGTGGTTGGACCTGAAGCTCAAGTGGACTTCGGCTGTCCCGGTGGGCGACTTTGCGCCGTAAGAGTAGGTACGGAACGTCATGGAAATGGCGCGATTGAATGTGGCCGGGATCGAGGGGGGCTTTGGCAGGACGGCGTAAACGGACAGCTCGGCGTCGCTGGTGCCGGCGCACGTCGCCCACAAATGGAAGGTGACCACCGTGAGCTCGAGCCGGTGTCGCGATACTGATCGCTGCGCCTCGATGGCCAGCTGATTGACGCCCGTGGGAGTGGGGTCCCCGGCCGTGGTCTTGCCGGTGTAGCGGCCGGGCCGCGGGCCTTGGGCGGCCTTCTGTTTCGATGCCGCTTGTGACCGTGGAGCCTGGGCGCCGATCGCCGCGCCGCTGGCCGGAAACATCGCGAGCACAGCGAGCGATAGCGTCAGGGCGCCTTGGGATCCGCGTCGGCTTTGGGGTCGCATAGGTTGGCCTTTCCGCTCGCGCACTAGTGAGGAGTTCGCACCCTTGCGATCCCCGTCCGGAAGGCCGCGATCCTACCCCGGAACAAGCCGTGCCGCCACAGCAACCGGCTGGCCGGCTTTCCGAGCTGAGCGCCGGTAGGCGCGCCGAGCAGATTCCTGCCAAGCGCCCGTAGCGCGGCCGACCGGAGAGCGCCAACCACGCAGAACGGGTACAACGCGGAAATGGGCGCGGTCAAGGATGGTCTCGGCGAGGTCGCGTTCGTCCTGGGGGGCGGCGGCGTCCTTGGGGCCCATGAGGTGGGCATGCTGCGGGCGCTGGCCGAGCGCTCGATCGTGCCCGGGCTTGTCCTGGGGACATCGGTCGGAGCCATCAACGGCGCGCTGTTCGCCGCCGATCCGACCGTCGAGGGCGTCGAGCGGCTGAGCGAGCTGTGGCGCGAGTCAAACTTCTCCGAGATGTCAGCCGGCGGTCTGCTGCGCAGCGTCACCACGCTAGCCCGTACCGGCACTCATCTGCACCCGCTGGACGAGGCCCGCGAGCGATTGCGGCGGGCGCTGCCGGTGGAGCGCGTCGAGGATCTTCGGGTGCCCTTCCAGTGCGTGGCGGCATCGATCGAACGGGCGGCCGAGCACTGGTTCGATGCCGGTGTTCTGGCTGATGTGGTGCTCGCCTCGTGTGCGGTGCCCGGCATCCTCCCGCCGGTCAAGATCGGCGACGAGCACTTCATCGACGGCGGCATCGTCAATTCGATCCCAGTGGCTCGGGCGGTGACCCTCGGAGCTCGCTCAATCTATGTCCTGCAGGTAGGCCGTCTGGAGAAGCCGCTGCAACCAGCCCGGTGGCCCTGGGAGGTTGGCCTGGTGGCGTTCGAAGTGGCCAGACGCCACCGCTTCGCCAGCGACCTCCAATCCCTGCCCGAGGGAGTGAAGCTCCACATCCTGCCCACCGGCGGCTCGGCCGCTCCGGCCTACAACGATCTATCGGGACAGCTGCTCATGCGGCGGGCAGCGCGAACCGTGCAACAGCAGATCGACGCCTCCTACAACGCATCCCTGCGGTATCTGAAGGAGCAATGATGCCGCCGACAGCCGTTCGCCGCCCGGTAACGATCACGCTGTGGGTGCTGATGTCAGTTCTCTGCCTCGCGCTCAGCCCGTTGCTGCTCGCCATCGGCGCCATCCTCGCTAGTACGCTCGGCCGTCCGCAACCGCTGATCCTGGCTCGGCTGGTGATTGCCTATTTTGCCCGCGAGCTCGCGGTCCTGGCCGCTTGCGGCATGCTGTGGCTACTCAGCGGCTTCGGCTGGCGGATGCGGTCCCGACGGTTTCAGCGCCTGCACTACCGGCTTCTGCGCTGGTTCGTGCGCGGCATCGCCGACCGCGGGCTCACCTTGCTTGACATTGAGGTGGTTCCTCAGCCTTCCGAGGCCGCCGTGGGGCGCCTTCGGGTTGACCGTCCGGTGCTGTTCTTCAGCCGCCACGCCGGCCCCGGGGACACGGTGCTGCTGGTGGATCTGCTGCTGAGCCGTTATGACCGGCTTCCCAGCGTGGTTTTCAAGGACACCCTGACAATCGACCCGTGCGTCGACCTGATCGGGCACCGCCTCCCGCACGCCGGGCTTGACACCTCTGACCCTGAGGAGTGCCAAGCCCGCATCCGCGAAGTCAGTGCCGAGCTGGGCCCGCGTGGCGTGCTGCTGTTGTTTCCCGAGGGAGGCAACTTCACGCCCGAGCGCCGACGTCGCGCGATCGCAAAGCTCCGGCGCAAGGGTCGCCGGCGCGAGGCGGCGGCCGGCCAGCAGATGAACCACGTGCTGCCGCCGCACCCGACCGGGGCCCTGGCCGCCCTGCAAGGGAATCCAGATGCCGACGTCATCTTCGGCGCCCACACCGGCCTGGGACTCGCGGCGTTTCCTCGAGACCTCTGGCGACATCCACCCATCGGGAAAAGCTTGAAGACCCGGATGTGGCTGGCCCCGGCCGCTGAGCGACCGCGTGGTTCGGAGGCCCAGGCTCAGTGGCTCTATGACTGGTGGAAGCAGCTCGATGACTGGGTTGACGACCAAGGAGAGGAGACCTCCGCGGGGGCAGCCAGCGCTCAAGGCGGGTGAACCGGCGTGTCGGAATGGGCTACAGCAGGTCGAGATCACCGAGACACAGGGCCCACGAAGCCTGCCTGGTGGGATCGGGCACCATGTCTGTGCTCAACAGCCGAATGGTCGGCACTGGACCACGTGGCAGGTGCAGGAACCCGCATTGAACGGCTGCCTGTCGCTGTGTCGACCGCGACGGGAAGTGGCAAATGAGGAAATCCGCCGGAGACGCGTTCACGACCTGACGAAGCAGTTGGCGTGCGAGACGGCGGTCGCTCCCGGCGACCAACAACTCACAGATCGTCAAGACCAGACGCGGACCTCTGCGTCGGACCCGAAAAATCGCCATGCCAGCGAGACGTCCTCCTCGTTGCACCCGAACCGCTCGGTAGAGCGAGAGCGATCCGTATCTCCAGCGAAGATAGTCGAGATCCTTGACCGTCCTGAGCCGAGCCTCCGGTTCCTCTGCCTCCGCGAGCAAGGAGCCCACGGCGTCACCATCAAGCAGCGCTTCCGCCGCCGGCTCGGCCTCCACCGCTGGGCTTGGCTCGCGGGCGTCCTCACGCCGCCGCTCATCGATCAGGCTCATTCCCAACCGAATTGGGCTGCGTACGCGGAGGAACAAGGGGAACTGGCCGATCTCGCTCAACCCAGATTTGATGGCGGCGGGCCGACTGCGCGGGTTCGGGTTTGACAACGTGAACGCGGTCTCCTCGGGGAAATGCTGCATCCCCGCGCGGATGAGTGCCGCGTACACGCCACGTCTGCGATGCTCGGCGTCAACCGCCAGATCGACCGCACGCAGGCCGTGGAAAGTTCGGCCGGCCGCCCTCAGCCTCCAGCGCAGCCAGGCTTGAAAACCGATCACGGCGCCACTGGCCTCCGCGACCAGCAAGATCGACGGCCCGAACGGGCTCTCCATGTGCTTCCAGCGAAAGAGTTCCGCCGGACGCTGGGCCTCCACCTCGCTCGGCCAGCCTCCGAAGGCGGCTTGGAGCAAGTCAAGAACCTGTGGCTCGTCCTCGGGCTTATAGGCTCGGATCTCGAAAGCGGCTTGCGAAGCGCCAAGGCGCGAAGGTCTGTCCTCGACGTCACCCGCTGGATCCATCACGACAACGTCTCGCCGCTGCACGCCTGGTCAGTTGCAGCGCCCACCCCGACAATCTAACCCAGAGCGGCGGCTGGGGCGTGTGCCGCGGTGAGGTAAATGGTCAGCCCGGCCGGTTAGGCCTCCGGGGAGCCCTGGGCGGCGTGGCGAGCCGTCGTGTCGCGACCTCCGGGGCCGCGAAGGACGCGGGCGCAGACCAAGGCGAGCAGCGTCCCGGCCAGCGGCCCCACGACGTACACCCACGCGTGTGTGAAGTCGCCGAGGACTGCCTCGGGAGCGAGCGAGCGCGCGGGGTTCATCGAGGCTCCCGAGACGGGACTTGACCACAGCCCAGCCAGGATGATGTAGCCGCCCACCCCGAAGGCCGAAATCGGTCCCAGGTTCTGCGCCCGCGACGCCGTACCCAGGATGGTGCTGACCAGACCGGCGGTGAGCACGAGCTCTATCAGCATGGCCTGGGCGTCGTCGATGCCCGGGCCGGGCACGGTGGCCCCCAGCTTGCCGATCCGCCCGAAGACGGCGAGCAGGAAGAGCACCGCCAGGGTGCCTCCGATCAGCTGGACCACGATATAGCCGGGCACGCGCCGCCAGGGAAAGTCCCCCCGGGCCGCAAAGGCCACGCTGACCACCGGATTGAGGTGCGCGCCCGAGACGGCGCCCATGAAGAGAATCACCGCCACCACGGTGAGGCCGGGGGCGGTTACCGCGGCAGCACGACTTATCTGACCGTGACTCGCGGCCTGAACGACACCCGCCCCGGCGCCGGCCAGCACGAGAAGGAACGTTCCCAGCGTCTCCGAGAAGAGCCGGCGCCACTCCAGCGAGCTGTCGGCAAAGGCAGTCGCCACCCGGTCGGCGTGGATACGGGGATCCGTGCCGAGCGGGACGCGCGGCGGCTCCGAGTCGCCGCCTCCGCTCAGCTCAGCCAGAGCAACCTTCCCGGGACGAGCGAGTCCTCGTCGACGCGATAGGCCGCCGACACCCGGTGATAGCCATCGGCGATGACCACGTTCTCGCGCAGACCGCCGATGGCCAAGATCGGAGAGATCGGCAGCGAGTTCTTGATCTTCTTGAGCTTCTCGGCCACCTCGCTACTCTGCTTGGCTTTCACGGGCGCCAGCCCGGCCGCCCGCAATATGTCCTTGGCCGCCCAGTGACCCACCGGCGCCGTGCGCAATCGCTGCACCACGTCCGCCAGCACCTCCGGCCCGAGGAGCAGGCTGAGGAAACTCTCCGCGGCGGCGTAGTCGTGGCTCTCGGGGTCAGGGAGCCAGTGGATGGAAATCGAGGCAGCAGCCATAGGCCGAGTCTATGCGGAAGTGGCGCGCGCGTCCGGGCGGCGTCCTACTGTCGCGAGGCCGTATCGCCGCGCCAGCGTCTCATAACCGGTCGGAGGAAACATGTGGCAGCAAATCTTTGTCGTCCAGGTGCCCGTCGTCGAGAAGATCATCCGGACGGTGCTCGTCTATACGACGATCGCACTGCTCTTCCGAATCACCGGCAAGCGGGGCCTGGCCAACCTGAACACGCTGGACTTCGTGGTCATCTTCCTGCTCTCCAACGTCGTCCAGAACGCAGTGATCGGTAACGACACGAGCTTTTCCGGAGGCGCGATCGGGGCGGTGACGTTGGTCGCGCTCAACGCCGGGGTCAACCGGCTGATCGCACGCTCGCCGCGGGCCGCCCGGATCCTGGAGGGCACCGAGACCACGGTGATCGAGGATGGAGCACCGGTTGAGGCCGCCGTGCACCGCCTCGCCCTGCGCCCGCGCGATCTCGAGCACGCCGTGAGGCTCCAGAACGGCGACGCGATCGGCGAGATGCAACGCGGCGTGCTCGAACCCGGCGGTCAGCTCATCCTCACCCTCAAGCCCTCCGAGCAGGGCGCGACCAAGGAGGACATCGCGCACCTACTCGCCCGACTATCGGCCCTGGACGCGAAGCTTGGCACCCTCGGACGCAATGAGTGACCCAGGACGGGGGGACGATGCGGAGGCGAACGAGACTCGCCGATCAATCGCCACCATCGGGGTCTACTGCTTTGACGCCGAGACGTTCGTCGCCGCCCTGCGAGCGGCCGGCGTGACTCTGCTGGTTGACGTGCGTCAGCGCCGCGGTGTGCGGGGGCCGCACTTCAGCTGGGCAAACTCCCAGCGTTTGCAGGCGCTGATGGCCGCCCACGACATCTCCTACAGCCATCATCGCGAGCTCGCGCCGACCACCGAGCTGCGCCACCTCCAGTACCGCGAGGACGATCTCGCCGGCGTCGGCAAGCGCTCGCGTGAGATCCTCGCCACCGAGTACGTGCGTCGCTACACCGAGGAGATCCTCGATTCGGCCCCGCTCGAGCGGCTACTGGACGAGCTGGCCGAACACGACCTCGGGGCGCTGCTGTGCGTCGAGTGCGCGGCTGCGGCCTGCCACCGCTCCCTGATCAGCCAGCGGCTGGCCGACCGCTACGGCTTTTCGGTCCGACACCTGATGCCGCTCGACGCATGAGGCGCGAGGACGAGCGGGGCGCGCCGAACCCCGCGCGCCCCGCCGCCCGTGACTGACAGTCGCCGGTAATGGGCTTGGACGCTTCCGCTCCCGTGTACTGTCAAGCGGGCGAATGGCGTACGCAGATGAGAGTCCGCGCGTCCCGGGCCCGATAAACGAGCACGCCCCCGCGCTGGCTCGGGAATGGCGGCGGCTGACCCGTGCCGCGACGACGGTGGCACTGTTCACCGCGCCGGCCTTCTTCCTGATCCTGTTCTCGACTGACCACATGGCCCTGGTCCCAGCGCTGATCGTGACGGCGATCGCCGTGGTCATGTTCCGGGGTCTGGTCGAGGTGGTGACCCGGAGGTTGATCCCTTCACCGAGCCTGTACGGCGCCGAGTCGGGGCTCAAGCAAGAGGACATCGTCGCCCGCCGCCGCTACTGGTACTGGCGAGGCAAGTTCCGGCGGCTGCCGATTTACATCGTGGTCGCGCTCGCGTTGCTGGCCCTGTGCCAGCTGCTGCTGGCCCTCGGCGGGGTCAGTGCCCCGTTCTTCAACCCGTTCTCGGGCCTGAAGACGATCTTCCCACCCTCTCAGCTGCCCCAGCTCGGGCTCGTCTTCGTTCAGCTGCCGATGCTCTTCTTCATCAATTTCGCCATCTTCTTCGGGCCGTTTCTGTTCTTCGCCGTGCGTCAGATCCGCGGCTATGAACCGGGTGACGCCAGCTGGGGAGTGAAGATCGACGACGTTCGCGGCCAGGCCGAGGCCAAGGAGGAGATCACCCGGGTGATCACCCTGTGGCAATCGGGCGAGGAGTTCGAGAAGGCGGGCGGCAAACGCGAGCGCGGGCTGCTCTTCCTGGGCGCGCCTGGTACCGGCAAGACGATGATCTCCAAGGCGATCGCCACCAATTTCAACTGCCCGTTCGTGACTATCCCCGGCTCGGGGTTCGCGGGCATGTTCATCGGCATGGACGCGATCACCGTCCAGTTCCTGGCCCGCAAGGCACGCAAGCTGGCCGCCAAGTGGGGCGGCCAGTGCATCGTCTTCATCGATGAAATCGACGCCGTTGGCATGCGCCGCCAGGCGCTCCAGGGCGGGATGGGCGGGATAGGCGGGATGGGCGGGATGGGCGGCTCCGAGCCGAGCTCAATCCACGACTTCAACTTCTTCGGGCCCAGCGGCGCGCTGACCTCCAGTGGCGATCTGATCATCGAGTCGCGGGCTTGGCGCGAGCGGTTGTTCGCGCAGCGGGCCGAGCGGCCGACCACTGGCTACGCGACGTTCGCCAACCGGGCCACTGAGCGCCTCCAGCGCCTGTACCCGGGCTTCGGGATGGGCGGCGGGATGGGCGGTGGCATGGCCCTCAACCAGCTGCTCATCGTGATGGACGGGATCGACGAGCCGCCGCTCATGCGCAAGGTGTTCACCAGCCGCTTGAACACCTTCCTGGATGCCATGTTCGTGGTCCCGGCCAAGCTCGGCCGACTGCGTCTGCGGCTCAAGCCGCCACGGCCGCGACAGGAGCAGATCTACTTCATCGGCGCGTGCAACGTGCCCATCGAGGTGCTCGACCCAGCCCTGACCCGGCCGGGGCGGATGGGCCGTCACATCTGGTTTAGGACCCCGACCAAGGATGACCGGCTCGACATCCTCGATCTCTACCTGGGCAAGGTCGACCACGAACCCGACCTCGACACCGAGCGCCGCCGCGACGAGCTGGCTCGGATCACCAACGGCTACTCGCCGTCGATGATCGAGCAGTGCTGCTCGATGGCGCTGACCATCGCCCACACCGAGGGCCGGCGGGCCTTCGCCTGGCGCGACATCGTCGAGGCGATGACCACCGTCGAGACCGGCACAGCCCAGAACATCGAGTACATCCAGGAGGAGACCCGGGCGGTTGCAATCCACGAGGCCGGCCACGCAGCGGCCGGTCACGTCTACCTGGAGAAGGACGTTCTCTCTACCCGCCTCTCGATTCGCAAGCGAGGCGGCTCGCTCGGCCACTACCAGAGCATGGAGAAGGACGAGCGCTTCTCGCACTTCCGCAGCCGGGTGATGGGCAGCCTGATCATGACCCTGGGTGCGATGGCCGCCGAACATGTCTTCTACGGCGAGAACTCCCAGGGCGTCAGCGGGGACGTAGCCTCGGCGACGGCGACGGCGGCGGCCATGGTCGGCATCTGGGCGATGGGACCTGACCCGGTCCATATGTCGGGCAGCCTCGAGCTCGACGCGGACGTGGAGTCGGTGCTCAAACGCCTGGAGCGGATCGGCTCGTCGATCATGAACCGTGCCGGGAGTCCCGGCATGCTCGGGGACAACCCGATCGGGGCCGTGCTCGCCAACCCGGACAAGAAGCGCGCCGCGGCCCAGATCCTGGGGCAGGCCTACGTCACGGCCTACGCGCTGATGGCGGCCAATCGCAGCTCGCTGGAGGCGATCGCCGACACGCTCATCGAGCGCAAGGAGCTGCACGGCGACGAGGTCGGGGAGCTACTGGCGCGCGTTGACCTCAGGCGCCCCGAGCTCGATCTGCGCGATCCCGCCACCTGGCCGAGCGTATGAGCGAACCGTCGAACATCGCCCAGTCCACCGACGAGAGCACGGTGCGAGCCGGCGTGCGCGGGACATCGGCCCGAGCGCGGACGCATAGCCGGGGCGACGACTCGTCCCCGTACGCACACCGGTTCCGGACCGCGACGGCGGTCCTGGTCGGCCTGGCCATCGGCGCCATCGTGATCGCCGTAGCGGTTGCGGTGAGTGCGGGCGGCCGAACCGCGGGCAAGTCGGCCCCGTGGTCGAGCTGGTCACCCCCTGACTCGGGTACGGCTGCTGCGCTGGACATCGCTGGTCACGTCGCTCCCTTGTATCGGATCTCCGCCGTCGACCAGCTGTCGGTCGTCACCGTGGTTGACCTCGAGAGCGCAGCGGCGTCGGCGGCCCAGGCCGCGGCGGCGGCCAACGGCACTCCCCCACCGCCCAGCAGCGGACTCCAGATCGCTGTGCACCCGAGTGCGGTTTCGAGCACGATCTCTCTGCTGCCCGGGAACACGGTCGCGTACAACCTGTGCGGGGTCGGCGGCGCCAACTGCGCGATCGGAGTCGGGACGCCGTCCACCGCGCGCCTCCTGCTGCTGCGCCGCGAGGCGCTCGAACTCGCGCTCTACACCTTCAGGTACATCCACTCGGTTGACAACGTTGTGGCAATCCTCCCTCCTGGCCACTCCACGCAGACCAGCTTCCTGACCAAGACGCTGCCCACGTCGCGAACCAGCAGCAAGCCGGTGAACATGGCCGTCCTGTTTGGCCGCCAAGAGCTCGCACCGTTACTCAACGTGCCCCTGAGCGCCACCCTCCCAGAGCAGTTCCCGCCCACCGTGGGTGCCATGACCTCCGCCCCCGAGGCGGGCCTGGTTGATCAGGCCACGGCCAACGGACTGTTCACCGAACACGTCCAGCAGGCCCAGGATGGGAGCAGCCTCATCGTCCTGGATCCGCTGCCTCCTCAGTAGACCCCTCGCCCTGCTCATAGCCGGGGCAGGCGGTCACAGGCAGGCGGGGGTAGCGGGGGAAACGCTCGGGCTCGTCACGCGAGCGGCGGCAGAGCGAGAACACGGAGCCCCGCGTCGTGCGTACGAGCTGCTGGTGGCGGCAGCTCTCGCACAGGCCGACCGGCGGAGCGGGAGATCCGGCCGGGCCCGCGGGCAACTAAAACGGCCGCGGTCAGCGCAGGCCCGCGGCGCGCACATCGGTGCGCAGGCGAGCCCGGCTACGAGAGTCATAGGCGGTGACCGCCGCCACCCAGGCGACGTGTCCACGCCGGACTCGGTAGAGCAGGTGCGTCCCGTGGGCGAGCCGGTGGCCGAGCCACAGCCCGTGCCCGAGCGATCTGGCCAGGCGCTTCATCCGCTTGCCGCGCGGAGCGCGAGAACCGGGACGCAGGCGGCCGGCGCGGACACCGTGAGCGGTGGTGGCCACCATCGCGACGCGGCCGGACGGGCTGAACACGACGACCGTGCTCCCGCGCCGGGCTCCACGTTCGCAGTACTGGAAGGATCGGCCGGGTCGCGAGGCGGGCTGCCCAGCGGCGTAGAGAATCGCCGTGGAGCCGGTCCCGAGGCGCAATGCCCCCAGGCCGCCGGCCCCGAGGCGCCCGGTGGCCGGGACACAGCCGTCGATCGCGGGCACCCCGTAGGCGCGCTCCCACATCTGCAGGTAGGCCTCGGCGCCGTGGAACATGTCAGTGAGCAGCGGGCGACCGCCGATCTGGGAAAGCTCCTGGAGCCAATCGGGGAACATGCCGTAGTTGGCGACGCCGTCGGTGTTGAGATCGAAGGTGCGCTGACCCCAGACCTCGCGGCCGAAGGTCACCTTGCCGTCGTAGGACTTGAACGGGTAGCTGATCGGGTTTGCCGTGGCGGGCTGGCTCTCCTCGGCGAGGCCATTCATGTCGGCCCCGTAGCCGAAACCAGTTCCGCTGTAGAAGCGCTTGTCGCGCACCGTGAGGCTGGTCTTCCACTGATCGACGAAACTGGTCGGCGAGGCGCCCGCGATCGGGGTCATGAACCCGCCCAGGTTGTAGATCCGGGGGTTCTCCTGGGGCGAGTCCCAGCTATGGGCCGAGATGACGCCCGAGTAGTGATGGGCCTCGAGGATGGAAAGGGTCGCGTCGGCAGTCTTGACGTCCATGTGGTCGAGCTCGACGATGAAGTGCTGCTGAATCATCTTGTTGAGCAGGTAGGCGCCGAGGTCCGTGAGCCCGCGGGTGTTGCAGTGCGGCGGGGGTGGATAGATCGGGAGCTGGCTCGTCGGGCTGACCGGGGGCGGCGGGGGCTGCCCGGGCAGACCGGGCAGCGGCGGCAGCAGCGACTGCCCGACGGGTCCGTTGAGCAGCGTTGCCAGGCCGCCGATCGGGGCCGTGGTCATCTGGGTCGAGTCGTGCTCGGGCCCGGTGCAGGTCTGGATGTTCCAGTAATGGCCGGTCTCGAGATGATTGCCGGCGTTGACAAGCTGGCCGGTCTCGC
>JBAVWI010000120.1:0-5094 GCA_049697735.1 Solirubrobacteraceae bacterium | reverse complement strand
GGCACGAGCAGAGCCACCGCGGCCAGCACAGCAAGGCCGGCGTGACCCTGAGCCGCCGTGGCCGCACCCGCCGCGACGAGCAGGGTCAACCACCCCAGGCGAGGCAGAACCAGGATCAGAGCAGCGGCCAGGAGCGCCGCGGCAGCCGGCGGGAACGGAGCCGGGGCGAGCACGTGGGCGGTCAGCCAGGCCGCCGTCGCCGCGGCTCCGGCGCTCGCCAGGCCGCGGGCAGGCCAGGCTCGGCGGCGCTGGCCCTCCTCGGCGAGCTCAGTTGCCTCGCGGTGATCGTCGTGTGCCGGGGCTTCCGGCTGACCCCACGGCTCGTCGAGCCGGTGCTCGCGGCTCGCCCACGGGCCAGCAACCACGCCCGGCTCATCCTCGACCTGTTCGTGCGCAGCCACCAGTGCCTGGCGAAGATCCGAGATGCGGCCTCGCTCCCGGGGGTGGGGGCGCAGCGCGAAGTCGATCCCGGAGCCGAGCGTGCGCGGCAGGTCATGTCGCTGACGGCGCAGTGGCGGTAGGTGGGCGCCGAGCCGACGGGCCCGCTGGGCGGTGGATGTGATCCTCACGGGATTTATCCCCGTGAGCGCCTCGTAGAGGACCAGGGCCAATGAGTAGAGGTCGGCCGAAGCCCCGGCCTCGCGGCCCTCCGCCTGCTCCGGGGCCATGTAGGCCAGCGTCCCGATCACGTCACCGGTCATGGTCAGCGTGTCGCCGCCGACCAGTCGCGCGACGCCAAAGTCGGTCAGCTTGGCCACCTGGGCCGGAGTGACCGGGCGTGTGGGAACCAACACGTTGGACGGCTTCACGTCCCGGTGCACCACGCCCTCGTCATGGGCATGGGCAAGCGCGTCACAGAGCGCGATCCCGATCCCGATGATGTCGCGATCTGACAGGCGGCCCTCCTCGAGCAGCGCGCCGAGGGTCCGGCCGCGCACCAGCTCGGACACCAGGTAGGCGCCGTCATCGTCGACCGTCGCCTCGTAGAGGGTGACGATGCCGGGATGCGAGAGGCGAGCCGCCGCTCGGGCCTCGCGTTCGAAGCGCCCACCGACGATCCGCTCCCGGGGCAGGATCTTGACCGCCACGTCGCGCTCAAGCCGCTCGTCGCGAGCCAGCCACACGGTCCCGAAGGCGCCGGCGCCGAGACGGCGCTGCAGCCGGTAGCGCTCGAGCACGACCGGGGCCGGAGGCGGCGAGGAGGTCCGGCGAGAACGGGTGGGCGCGGTAGGCGCCTGTTCGTCCGCCCGCGACCGAGCATCGTCGGGCGACCGGGCAGTCCGTGCCTGGCTGGCGCGCATGAGCCTGTTTTTCAACGTCACGGCCCGGGTCCCTGCGCGCCGATCGAGGTGGGCGCAGCCTTTCGCCTGGGTGCACGGCGCGTTGCCCGGTTGCTTATCCAGCCGTCCCGCGAGTCATACTGCGCACTTCACAAGTTCTTAAGGAGCGATCTCGCGTGTCGTTCTTCGACGAGGTGGACGAGCCTCGTACCCCACCTCGTACACAACCGCGCCGGCGTCGGCCCTCGGGCCCCGGCAGCCGGCCCCCAGGCGGCCAGCAATCGATCCAGGCTCGCCGGGGCGTGGCGGCCGTGGTGCTGCTCATCCTCGTCATCCTCGTCGCCCTCGGCGTGCACAGCTGCCAGGTGAGCGCCGCCAACAGCGCCCTCAAGGACTACACCAACAACGTCTCGTCGCTGATCCAGCAGTCAGACGCGACGGGGGCCACGCTTTTCCAGGAGCTCTCGGGCGCCGGGTCGGGAACCGCCACCGCCCTGCAGAACAACATCAACCAGGTCCTGGCCAACGCGCGCAAGGATCTCAGTCGCGCTCAGGGGCTCAGCGCGCCCGATCCGGTCAAGTCCGCCCAGCAGAACCTCGTGCTGGTGATGCGTATGCGGGCGAACGGGATCAGCACCATCGCCTCCCAGATCCAGCCTGCCCTCGGCACCTCGACCGCCAAGGACGCGATCACCGCGATCGCCGGAGCAACGGCGCAGTTCTACGCCTCTGACGTGCTCTACAAGGACTACATCACGACCGCGATCGCCGGGGCGCTGCACAGCGCTGGGATCGCCGTCGGCGCTTCCAACGGTGAGTCGATCTCCGGTGGACAGTTCGTTCCCGACGTGCAGTGGGTGCTCCCGACCTTCATCGCGTCGGAGCTGCATGTCTCGCTGCCGGCCTCGCCGCGGTCGGGCAAGGCCGCCCCCGGGCTGCACGGCCACTCGCTGGACTCGGTGAGCGTCGCCGGCACCACGCTTCAGACCGGATCGGCGAACTCGATCAGCGCCAGCCCGGCGCCGACGTTCACCCTCAACTACACCAACGGCGGAAACAACAACGAGACCAACGTCGTCTGCTCGGTGACGGTCAGCGGGACCAGCATCAGCGGTCAGAAGATCGTGCCCGAGACCTTCGCCGGACAGCACGGCAGCTGCCAGGTGACCCTGAAGTCGAGTCCGTCGGTCGGGACCCAGACGGTGGTGGCGTCAATACAGTCGGTCCCGGGCGAGAAGAACACCTCCAACAACTCGCTCTCCTACCCGGTCACCTTCAAGTAGCGCGGGTGAGGCTGTGAGCGCCGTCGCGCCGACCCGGCGTCCGCGACATCGGAGCTAGGACCTATCCTTGGCGCGGTGCAAGACCTGATCAGCACCGCGCTCGTCTCCGTCCCCGCTGCCACCCAGCCGCTGACCGGCACGGTGGGGATCGTCGCCATGGCGGCCGCGGCGGTGGCCGTCGTCGCACTGATCGTGGCGACGGTCCTGGCGATCCGCCTGCGCCGCGTGCGCAGCGAGCAGCGCCTCGTTCTCGGGGACCGACGCCAGGATCTCGTCACCCACGCCGCTCGGCTCCAGAGTGACTTCGAGGCCCTCAACGTCTATCTCCAGGACATAGCCGCCCGCCTCGATGAGCGCGTGGGCGTCGCCGAGCTCCGGCTGGACGGAGCGATCGCCTATCGCTCGCTGGTGCGTTACGACGCCTACGGTGAGATGTCGGGGCGTCAATCGACCTCGATTGCCCTGCTCGATGCCTCCCGCTCGGGCATCGTCTTGTCCTCGATTCATCACCGCGACCAGGCCCGCATGTATGCCAAGCAGGTCCACGAGGGCCGTGGCGAACTCGAGCTGTCGCCGGAGGAGAACGAGGCGGTCCGCGTCGCTCTCGAAGGCGGCCAGCCGGCGAGCACCGGCTGAGCCGGGCGGACGAGGCGAGCACTGTGCGGGCCGGCTACTTCGGACCCGAGGGGACCTGGACGCACGAGGCGCTGCTCGCGGCCAGCCACGGCAGCCAGCTCGAGCTGGTCGCCTATCCGACCGTCTATGACACCGTCATGGCCGTGCAGAGCCGTGAGGTGCCCCGGGCACTGGTGCCGATCGAGAATTCGCTCGAGGGTTCGGTCAACGCCACCCTCGACGCGCTGGCCATGGAGACAGAGGATGTGTCGATCCTCGGGGAGGTCGTGCATCCGATCCGCCACTGCCTGATCGCTCGCACCGAGCTCGAGCTCTCCGAGATCGAGGTGGTCATCTCCCATCCCCAGGCCAGCGGCCAGTGCGCCCGCTTCATCCGCGCCCGTCTTCCCGGCGCCCAGGTGATGGCCGGCAGCTCCACCGCCGAGGCCGTGCGCCTGGTCGCCGACCACGAGGGACCCTGGGCGGCCCTGGGCACGCGCGTAGCCGCCGAGCGCTACGGCTGCCAGGTGCTGCGGGCCGGCGTCGAGGACGTGCCCGACAACGAGACCCGCTTCGTCTGGCTGGGTCCCGTGGGCGCGCCGCCCGGCGGCCCCGCCACGGGCTCGACCCCTCAGCTCGGGCCCTGGAAGACGGCAATCGTCTTCTGGGGTGTCGGGTCCGAGGCACCCGGCTGGCTTGTCGCCTGCCTGTCGGAGTTCGCCAGTCGCGGCGTCAACCTGACCCGGATCGAGTCGCGACCCCGCAAGCAGGGGCTCGGGCGCTACATGTTCTTCATCGATCTCGAGGGGCGCGACACCGAGCCCCATGTCGCGGCCAGCTTGGAACAGATGCGCGAGCACGTCGAGGTTCTGCGCGTGCTGGGGACATTCCCGGCCGCCTAGTTCGCTCTTGGTCTTTCGGTTGCGTTGGTGCGGCTCGGCGCGGATCGCTCGCCTCCGCCCGCACCGGGAACGCTGACGCTTGCCGCGCCGCGTGAGACGTTGCCCCGACGAGGCGACCGGTGCGGGCGGCGGCAGCGACCGCCCCGTCCGCCCTCCGGTGCGAGCACATCAACGGTGGGGCGGCCGGGGCTGTCCGCCAGCAGTAGTCGCGGCGCACCCCCGGGACCTCGCGAGCCTCTTTGAGCGCAGCGCTCGTGCTGCTGGCCGGACGGCCGCGGACACCCCAACCGGCGAGCGTTTGCGTAACCGAGTGGGCGGACGGGGCGGGGCGAAAACGGTTGCAAGCAATTGACAAGCGGAAGCCGGGGCCGTCGGTACACTTTTTCCCGCACGACCATGGGCTCCCTCGTACCACCAGCGCCATTGGGGTCCGCGCCGCTTTCACAGCACCAGCGGCGCGGGCGTGAGGGTGGCCGGGTGCTGGTATTGAACGCGACGTTCGAGCCGATCAACGTCTGCACCGTCCGGCGGGCTGTCGTCCTCCTGCTCAAGGAAAAGGCCGAGGTGATCGAGCGCTCCGACTGGAAGCTGCACTCGGAGCGCGCGACGATGTCGCGCCCGATGGTGATCCGCCTGGTCAGCTACGTCCGCATCCCCCGTGACACCCACCGGCGCAAGATCACCCGCCGGGCCGTGTTCGCCCGCGATGACTGGACCTGTCAGTACTGCGGCTCGCGCTCCAACCTGACCGTCGATCACGTCATCCCCCGCTCCAAGGGCGGCCGGTCGAGCTGGGAGAACATCGTCGCCTCCTGCGCGCCGTGCAACCGCCGCAAGGGCAACGCCTTGCTGCGCCACTCAGGCATGCAGCTGCGCAAGATGCCGCGGACCCCGAGTCCGCACGTCTTCATCCAGGTGGCGAGCCCCACAATCCCCGCCGCCTGGCGCGCCTACCTGGCCGCCTGACCGCCCGCTCGCCGCCATTCGGCCTGTGGCTGCTGCCGAGCATCGGCT
>JBAVWI010000119.1:0-2903 GCA_049697735.1 Solirubrobacteraceae bacterium | reverse complement strand
CCGAGGCCGGCGACGGACCGGCCTCCGCGGGCGAGTGCGCGCTGCCCGCCGCGGTATCGTCGGGATATGGCCGCGCGTCCTTCGCTGATCGAATTTCCCGCCGACGACCCTGAGCGGGCGCGGCGCTTCTGGACCGGTCTGCTCGAAACCGAGCTGGACGTTCGCGAGGACGGCCAGGGGGAGGGGTGGCAGACCCGCGCCCTGACCCCTGCGCCGGCGGTGGGCGTGCACGAGCGCGGCCGCGGCCCGGGCGATTCCTTCTCGCTGCCCTACTTCGAGGTAGCTGACCTCGAGTCTGCCCTGTCTCGCGTCCAGGAGCTGGGGGGGACCGTCGTCCACCCCGGCGCCCGCTGGGCGGTATGCCGGGACTCGGAGGGCAGCCCGTTCGGGCTGGCCGGCACCGAGGCCGATCACCCTGGCTCTGACAGGTGATCACCTGGCACACGTGATCACCCGGCTCTGACAGGTATCAGGCTGGCCCTGTGGATAAGCGCCTAAACGCCTGCCCCATCACCACGATCACGCGCCCCCGCGCTCGCGCACATCGGCTAGCTCAAAGGAGTTCAAGCCTGTCGGTCAGGCCACAGGGCCAGTTCAACGACTTTACTCTCAAAAACCGAGCAATGACGCATTGGCATAAAATAAAGTCAAGGTAAAGTCAAGGTAAAGTCAAGCACGACCGGTTGCCGGCGACGTCTGGCACGACGGGTTGCCGGCGATTCGGGTATGACTGCACCATGGCTCCGTGGGAAGACGAGGACGACTGGGTCGGGACACCCCCCGAGGGACGCCATTCGCGTGACCGGGCTCGCCCGGAATACTGGCGTGGCCGCTGGCCGCTGGCCGGGGCGGGGATGATCATCGTCCTCTTGCTCCTCGTCATCGTCCTGATCGTGCGCTGAGGCCCACCCGGTGGCCGAGCCTGTCAGCATCGTCGATGCCGATCCCGAGCTCGGAGATCTGCTCTCGCCCGAGGAGCTCGTTCGCGCCCGCGCCGACGCCCTGACGCGGGTCCGGCGGCTCTCGACCGGCGCTTGGCGGGTCGAGGATGCGGTCGAGCCTGACGTTCACCACCGCGGCTTCATGCTCATCGACGGTCTCGTCACCCGCGACGTCGACGTCCTGGGCAAGCGATGCGTGGAACTGATCGGCCCGGGTGACGTGCTGCGTCCCTGGAGCTGGGACGAGGAGGGTTCCCACGTCCAGGCCGAGGTGGGGTGGGCGGTGCTGGAGCCGACGCAGCTGGCCGTGCTCGACCATGGCCTGGTGCTCCGGATCGCCCCCTGGCCGCAGCTGGGGCTGGAGCTCTTCAGTCGTGGCACCCGCCGGGCGCATTCGCTGGCCGTGGCGCTGGCCATCGCGCACCACCAGCGGGTCGACGAGCGGCTGGTCCTCACCCTCTGGCATCTTGCCGAGCGGTGGGGGAAGGTCGTCCCGGGCGGTATCTCGGTACCGCTCCCCCTGCCCCATCAACGCCTGGCTGACCTGATCGGTGCCCATCGTCCGGCGGTGACCACGGGGATTGGCGAGCTGTCGCGGGCGGGGACGCTGAGCCGGCGCGATGACGGCACCTGGATCCTGCACGGGCCCCCGCCGACCGAGCTCCGTCACCATCGCCTCGCCGCGGCGATGAGCTGAGCGGCCGCGTGACGACCGGGGACGTCGCCGCCGTCCCCGGTCGCCCCGGCTCCCGAGCCCCGGGTTTGCCTTCCCTACCGCAAGGCGCCGCGGCGGCCCGAGAAGAACAGCGCGATCGCGACCAGCGCGAGCGCGAACAGCAGGGGATGGACGATGACGCCGCCGGCGATGGCGACGATGAGAAGCAATACGGCTAAGACGAGCAACATGGCTCACCTCCATAGGTAGGTTGGTCCTGATCAACCCCGTGGCCGGTCGCTCGGCACGGGGACCGGTATCAACGCGGACGTATGCGTGCGGACACGCATCGGGCTTGAGCTGTCGAGCGCGGGAGCTGCGCGCGCGGACTGCTTCCCCGCGGACACCGATCGGCGATCATGTGCAGCTGTCACCGCGCCCGTGCGCGCGGGTACGACCTTCGTGATGCCCCACGCTCCCGACCTCTCCGGCTGCGCCCTGGACGATCGCTACGAGCTCCACGCCGTGATCGGCGAGGGCGCGTTCGGCCGTGTCTACCGCGGACGCGATCGGCGCTTGGAGCGGATGGTGGCGGTCAAGCTGATCAAGCCCTGGTGGGCGGAGGACCCCGAGTGGGCTCAGAACTTCGAGCGCGAAGCTCGGCTCCTGGCCCGGGTAAGCGACCCCGGCATCGTCCAGATCTTCGACGTCGGGCACGCGCCGGAGGGCGTCTACTACGTGTCCGAGCTGATCGACGGGGAGAGTCTCGCCACCCGCCTGGCCCGCGGCTCGATCGCGCCCTGGGAGGCGGCCGTGATCGCCGAGCAGCTGTGCCGCGCACTGGCGCGCGCCCACGCCCAGCACGTCGTACACCGGGACGTCAAACCGGCCAACATCCTGCTCACCGCTGAGGGACGCGTGAAGGTGGGGGACTTCGGGGTCGCCCGCCTGGCTGAGGGTTCGAGCGACGGGGCCGGGGCCACGGTGGTCGGCACCCCGCGCTACATGGCCCCCGAGCAGTCCCGGGGACGACCCACCACCCCGGCCACCGATGTCTACAGCGCCGGCATCGTCCTCTACGAGATGATCGCCGGCCGGCCACCCTTCACCGAGCGCGCGGCGGTCGAGCTCGCGCTTCGTCACCTCCGTGACCGGCCGCCGCCGCTGCCTCTGACCACGCCCGCGCCGCTGGCCCAGATCGTTGACCGCGCGCTGGCCAAGGCGCCGGACCGCCGCTTTGCCGATGGCGCCGAGATGGCGGGCGCACTCTCGGTCGCGCTCGCGCAGGCCCCGGCCCGCCCCACCGC
>JBAVWI010000118.1:0-3788 GCA_049697735.1 Solirubrobacteraceae bacterium | reverse complement strand
GCCTTGGGGCTGACGATCGCTTTCAGTTGGTCTGCTCAACCGCGCCGGCGATCGCCAACGAGAACGTCGACCAGCCCGGGAAAACGCTCGTCCAGATCGTCACGGCGCAGGGATACGTGGCGCTGCGTTCCCGCCGGACGATGGCGAGTGAGACCGGCCTCACGCATGGTTCGCAGGTGATAGGAGCCCGTCGAATTGGGCAGCCCCAACGCGGTATAGATCTCGCCGCAGAGCCGGGGCTGCCCGTCGGCGAGCAAACCGACTATTTCGAGGCGGATGGGATCGCCCAACGCCCGCATGACCGTGGCCAGATCCAGCGCCTCCTTGGCGGGATGCGGGATCTTTTCGCGACTGGCGGGAGTAGTGCTCATGGGCTTCAGTCTAGCACCTGCTACGTTACTTCTAAACATTTGGAAATAACGGAGAAGGACGGCGACACATGGCAGTCATGAGCACACAGAGCCTGACCTCGAGGCGAACCGTATCGCGACGCGCCGCATACGGATTGATGGCGAGCGTGATCGGCCTGGCCCTGTTCGCGTCGGGTACGCCTTCCCCCCTCTACGGGACCTATCGGGAGATGTGGTCGCTCACGCCGGTGCTGCTGACGCTGGTCTACGCGACTTATGCGTTTGGCGTACTGGCGACCCTGCTCCTGGCGGGCCCGGTCTCTGATTACGTCGGTCGCCGACCGGTCCTCCTGGTCGCGCTTTGCCTGCTGATGGCGGCGACCATCATGTTCATGCTGGCCACCTCGGTGGTCTGGCTGTTCGCGGCGCGCGCCTTGCAGGGACTGGCGACCGGGCTCGCCCTCAGTGCGGCCAGTGCCGCCCTGCTGGACCTTCACCCGCAGCGTGACTCCAGAGCCGTGGGGCTGCACAACGGCGCGGCCAGTGCCGGCGGAATGGGCCTGGGGGTGTTGGTCTCGGCGCTGATCGTCGAACTGCTTCCGGCCCCGCGGGTCCTCCCCTACGTCGCCGCCTTCCTCCTGTTCGCGGTCGCCTTCGCGGGCACACTGGCCATGCCTGAGCCCGTTGCCGATCCCGTGGGGCTGCGGCTGCGTCCGCAGCGACCGGGAATACCACGAGAGGTGCGCCCCGCTTTCCTGCTCGCCGCTCTCGGGGTGATGTCGTCGTGGTCGATCGGGGGACTCTCGCTGGCCTTGGGTCCCGAGCTTTCGGCCACCCTCTTTCACACCCCCGACCACCTGGTCGGGGGCATCAGCGTCTTCGCCCTCGCCGGCACGGCCGCGATCGCCCAGTTGGTCTTCCGCCGCAGCGTCCCGTGGGCCGGCGCCGCAGGAGGGTCGATCGTGTTGTCGGCCGGGCTGCTCGGCATCGTCCTCGCCACCGCCGCGGGGTCGGGGGCGCTCTACGTGATCGCCACCGTGATCGCGGGCGCCGGTTTCGGCGTCGCTTTCCTCGGCGCCCTGCGCGCCCTGTCGAGCTCTATCCCGGCCGAGCACCGCAGCTCGGTGATGTCCGCCTTCTACCTCGTCGCCTACGCGTCACTCTCTGTACCGGCGATCATCGCCGGGGTCCTGACTGCATCGATCGGGCTCAACGCGACCTTTGAGATCATGGGGAGCATCATTGCCGGCCTGGCCCTTGTTGCCGCCGGTCTCGCCTGGCGCACGCGACCGGGGACCCGTTCGGCCGCTCCCCTCGCCACGCCGGCAAACGAGTCGTTCGGGTCCGAGCGCGTTCGCGCGAGGGCCGGGCGGCAGTGCCCAGCCACCGACCCAGCCGAAGCCGCCCTCTAGCCCGGGCAACCGTTAGCTTTCGCGAGGGCGTCCCCCACCGATGACTTCTCGTCGATTCGGTGGTCTTGGTTCACATGACACCAACCACATGCCACATGACCATCTCTCTCGACGGCTTCGTCGCCGGCCCCGATCAGAGCCGCGACAACCCGCTCGGCGTCGGCGGCCTGGAGCTCCACCGCTGGCACCTGGACGAGCCCATCCATGAAGCCGACGCCCGCGTGCGCGACGAGCTCATGACGCCCTGCGGAGCGTACGTTATGGGCCGCAACATGTTTGGCCCGGTTCGAGGCCCGTGGGACGTGAACTGGCGCGGGTGGTGGGGCGACGAGCCGCCCTATCACGCTCCTGTGTTCGTTCTCACCCACTACCCGCGCGACCCGATCGCGATGGAGGGCGGGACGACGTTTCACTTCATCACCGAGGGCTTCGATGTCGCTTTTGAGCGCGCGCAGGCGGCGGCCGGCGACCTCGGCGTCGACATCGCCGGTGGCGCCTCCACCGTGCGGCAGGCGTTCGCGGCGGGCGTGATCGACGAGCTTATGCTCGACCTCGCTCCAGTTCTGCTCGGCGCCGGTGAGCGCCTGTTCGACGGAGTGCAAGACCCCGGCCTACAGCCGGTCGAGGTGATCGACTCCCCGCTTGCGACGCACGTTCGCTACCGCATCGGCCGCTGACTCGCTCGCCTCACGGCAGAAGCAACATCTCCAGGCTCCCGTGGAATCAACCGTCTAGGGTGCAGTCGCGTGGCGACTGCAGGCTCCTCGTCCGATCGTCCCGGCGCCAGCCGGGGCAGGCGGCGGGCCGGGATGCGGCGTGGGGTGCCGTTCGGGATCGCCGTATTCGCCATCGCGATCTCATTCGGTGTGCTGGCCCGGCCGGTGATGGGCTGGGTCGCTCCGATTGCCATGTCGGTGGTGGTCTTCTCCGGAGCGGCGCAGTTTGGGGCGCTGGCTGTGCTGAATGCGGGCGGTGGAACGGGCGCGGCGATCGCCGCCGCCCTGTTGCTCAACGCGCGTTACCTGGCCATGGGCGTGGCGCTGGCTCCGTCGCTGCGCGGGCGGCCGCTGGCCCGGGCCGGGTTTGCCATGACGACGGTGGACGCCTCGTGGGCGGCCGCCAGCTCCGGCGACGGGACCTTCGACCCGTGGTTCATGGTCGGCGCCAGCATTCCCCAGTACGTTGGGTGGGTCCTGGGGACAGTCGTCGGCGTGCTCATCGGCGGCTCGCTGGGCAATCCCAATGACTACGGCCTGAACGCGCTGTTTCCAGCCTTCTTCATCGCGCTGCTGTTCGAGGAGGTGCACGAGCGGCGGCGCGCTGCCGCTGCGCTGGGCGGAGCGGCGATCGCGCTTGTGCTGACCCCGCTGGTGCCGGCCGGACTACCCATTTTGGCCGCGGTTGTGGCAGCCGTCGCGATGGCAAGCGTGCGGGCGTGACCGGCGTCTGGATCACGATCGCAGCCCTGGCGCTGGGCACGGCGGCACTCAAGCTGGCAGGACCGCTGCTGCTCGGAGGCCGGGTCCTGCCGGCAGGGGTGATGGGCGTGGTCGGGTTGCTCGCCTCCGCGCTATTGGCCGCGCTGGTCATCGTCGAGACGTTCGGACAGGGACGGTCGCTGACGCTCGATGACCGAGCGCTCGGTGCCGTGTTCGCGGTCGTGGCGCTGGCCCGGAAAGCGCCGCTGACGGTCGTCGTCATCGGTTCGGCCGCCGTGGCGGCGCTGGCCCACGCCGTCCTCTAATAGAAGCTCAAACCCGTGACCTCCCGGTGGCCCGGGCGGCCGGGAGCCGCGCATGACCTGCACCGGTGACCTGATGAAGCATCAGTCTGGGTCTGCGGCGACTTGACATGCAGCCATAAAGCTGCCTATTATGTGCAGCCAGATGGCTGCCTATTCGCGTGTGGATGAGGTCTTCAAGGCGCTGGCTGACCCAAGCCGGCGGCGGCTGCTCGACAACCTCAACGCGCGCAACGGCCAGACGCTGCGGGAGTTGTGCTCGGGGCTGGACATGGCTCGCCAGTC
>JBAVWI010000117.1:0-1647 GCA_049697735.1 Solirubrobacteraceae bacterium | reverse complement strand
CGGATCTGTTCGCCGGCTGGTGGGGGCATCTGTCGGCGTTGGGTGCGGTGCCGCGGGTGCTGGTCTGGGACGGTGAGGGCGCGATCGGGCGGTGGCGCGGCGGACGCAGCGAGCTGACCACCGACTGCCAGGGGTTCCGCGGAACACTGGGCGCGAAGGTGATCTGTCGACCTGGCGATCCGGAAGCCAAGGGGCTCATCGAACGGGCGCATGACTATTTGGAGCGCTCGTTTTTGCCTGGGCGCACGTTTGCCTCGCCGGCGGATTTCAACGCCCAGCTCACCGAGTGGCTGGCCACGGCCAACCGGCGGGTCCGTCGGGTGTTGGGTTGTGCCCCGACCGAGCGGATCACCGCGGACCGGGCGGCGATGCTGGCCCTGCCGCCGGTGGCTCCGGTGAGCGGGTGGCGGGCGTCGACCCGGCTGGCCCGGGACCATTACATCCGTCTGGATTCCAACGACTACTCGGTGGCCCCTGCGGTGATCGGTCGACGGGTCGAGATCGTCGCTGACCTGACGCGGGTCCGGGTGCACTGCGACGGCCGCCTGGTCGCCGACCACGACCGGCTGTGGGCCAAACACCAGACGATCTCTGATCCCGAGCACGTCGCGGCGGCGAAGCTGCTGCGCCGTGACCGGATCGGCCTGCTGCGCCCCGCACCCGAGCCCGAGGTCGAGATCCGGGCCCTGGCCGACTACGACACCGCCCTGGGCTTGGACCAGGACGGCCTGGGCGAGGGTGGGGTGGCCGCGTCATGACCCCGGCGACCCCGTTGCGAGACGATACCGGGACGACCCGCAGCGATCGCAGGTGCGCGGGCTGCGGGCAGACGTTCATCCCGGCCGGTCGGGCGCTGCACTGCTCAAGTGCGTGCCGCAAGCGGGTGTTCCGGGCCCGGCACCGCACCCCCGCCACGGTTGACCTGGCCGGGGCGCCACCGCAGGGCTCCCGCCGTGAGCACACTGTCTATGAGTGCCCGGACTGCGGAGACCGTCAGCTCGGGGTGCAGCGCTGTGCGGGTTGCGGCCGGTTCGGTCGTGCGGTCGGGCTCGGCGGGGCGTGTCCGGGCTGCGGCGAGCCGGTCACCATCAGCGATCTCGGTCTTGAGCCCAAGGAGCCACGGTGAGCGCCCGCACCGGCGCCTCCCCGGCCCGGGACCTGACCGGCGAGGTGGCGTTTTTGACCCGGGCGCTGAAAGCCCCCACGCTGCGCGAGTCCGTCGCCCGCCTCGCCGAGCGAGCCCGCGCCGAATCATGGAGCCACGAGGAATACCTGGTGGCGTGTCTGCAACGGGAGGTCTCCGCGCGGGAATCACACGGCGGGGAAGGCCGCATCCGCGCCGCCCGGTTCCCCGCCCGCAAGAGCCTAGAAGAGTTCGACTTCGACCACGCCCGCGGCCTGAAACGCGACACCATCGCGCACCTGGGCACACTGGACTTCGTCACCGCGAAAGACAACGTGGTCTTCCTCGGCCCGCCCGGCACCGGGAAGACCCACCTGGCGACCGGGCTGGCGATCCGGGCCTGCCAAGCCGGGCACCGGGTCCTGTTCGCCACCGCCGCCCAGTGGGTCGACCGCCTCGCCGAGGCCCACCACGGCGGGCGGTTGCAGACCGAGCTGATCCGACTGGGCCGCTACCCACTGCTC
>JBAVWI010000116.1:0-1756 GCA_049697735.1 Solirubrobacteraceae bacterium | reverse complement strand
GCACCAGGGCCGCGACGGCGTGCGGGATGGTCAGCGCGTTCGCCACGCGCTCGACTCTCGGGCGAGGATCGTGGTGGCGGCACTGGCCGGATCGAGCTCGCGGGACACGACGCGGTCCATCAGCTCTCGCACCTCGTCATCCTCGCGCAGGGATTCCTCGAGCTCGCGACGCATCCGGAAGGTGGCGATGGCCAGCACCTCGTTCATGAGGTTTCGCCGGCGCCGCTCGGTCAGGGTGCCCTGCTCCTGAATGTAGGCGCGATGTTCGGCCAGCTTGTCGGCCAGCTCGGCGGTGCCCTTGCCCCGCACCGCCTCGGTGCGGACGATCGGCACCGGCCAGTCCGGGTGGGGTCCAAGGGCCAGCACGCTCTTGATCTCCCGGACCATGGTGTCGGTGAGCGGATGGTCGGCCTTGTTGACGACGATCACGTCAGGGATCTCCATCACGCCCGCCTTCAGCGCCTGGATCGAGTCCCCCGAGCCGGGCATGAGGACAAGCACGACGGTGTCGGCGTGATCGATGATGTCGACCTCGGCCTGGCCCACGCCGACGGTTTCCACGAACACCAGGTCACGCCCCGACGCGTCCATCAGCAGCGCCGCCTGAAGGGCGGCTTCGCTGAGTCCGCCCAGCGCGCCCCGATTGGCCATCGAGCGGATGAACACCCCGGGGTCGAGGAAGTGGTCGGCGAGGCGGATGCGGTCACCGAGCAGCGCCCCCTTGGTGAACGGCGAGGAGGGGTCGACCGAGAGCACTGCCACCGTCTGGTCGCGCTCGCGCTCGAGCTTGGTCAGGGCGCCGAGCAGAGTCGACTTGCCAACCCCGGGTGGGCCGGTGAAGCCGATCACGGCGGCCTGACCGGTGTGCGGGTAGACCTCCTTGACGAGCTCCCAGCCCGCCGGGTCATCGTTCTCGACCAGCGTGATGGCGCGAGCCAGGGCGCGCTTATCGCCTTCCAGGAGGCGCTGGGCGAGGGGTTGATCAAAGCGGCTCATTGCGGCGAGCAATCATGCCAGGACGGGTTCGTGGGACAGTGTCCTCGATGACAAACCCGTTGGTAGGCAGAATCGATGCGGTCGTCGGGGACGGGATCGAGGCGACCGTGCGCTACAAGCATCGGCGGCGCCTGCAACGACTCGGCTGGGGCAGCGTGTTCGAACCGTCCTCGCCAGGCCTGTTCGCGGCCGGTGATCCGCCCCCGCGGGAAGGCTGCAGGCTCGACGTCCTCATCGACGGCGCCAACGCCATGCCCGAGATCGCCGCTGCCCTGTCTGAGGCCAAGTCCTTTGTCCACATCACCGGCTGGCACCTGGCGCCGTCCTTCGCGCTGTTCCGCGACCGCCCCGACGGCCAGATCGGGGTGCTGCTGGCCGAACTCGCCGAGCGGATCGACGTCCGCGTGCTGGTGTGGTCCGGTGCCCCCGTCCCGGCCTTTCACCCCACCCGCAGGGAGGTCACCGTGGCACTCGAAAACCTGCGGCGGGACACCAAGATCCAAGCCCACGGAGACCCGCGCGAGCACCCCTTCCACTGCCACCACGAGAAGACGGTGGTTATCGACGGCGAGGTGGCCTTCGTGGGCGGGATCGACATGACCGACGACGGCGGTGATCGCTTCGACACCCAGGCCCATCATGCCCGGCGCTCGCTCGGCTGGCACGACGTGGCCACCCGGCTGCACGGCCCCGCGGTTGCCGACGTCGCCGCGCACTTCCGCGTCCGCTGGCGCGAGCTGACCGGCGAGGACCTTCCCGC
>JBAVWI010000115.1:0-10812 GCA_049697735.1 Solirubrobacteraceae bacterium | reverse complement strand
GGTTGGCAGAGCACCATTCCGATTCTCCGGGTGTGTGGCTGAGGATCGCCAGGAAGGCAGCTTCGGTGACCACGGTGGCCCACCCCGAGGCGCTCGACTCGGCTATCTGCCACAGCTGGATCGACGGGCAGCGAAAGTCGCTCGACGACACCTACTTCCTGCAGCGCTTCACGCCGCGGGGCCCGCGCAGCAAGTGGTCCCAGGTCAACCGTGACAAGGCCACGGCGCTGATCGCCGCCGGGCGGATGCACGCCGCCGGGCTGGCTCAAGTGAAGGCCGCCCAGGACGACGGCCGCTGGGATGCTGCTTATCAGCCCCAGAGCCGGGCCACCATCCCGGACGATTTGCAGCACGCGCTGGACGAGAACCCGCCGGCGCGAGAATTCTTCGCCACCCTGACCGGCAGTCGCCGTTACGCCTTCCTGTATCGGCTTCACAACGTCAGCTCGCTCGAGCGCCGGGCCAAGCGGATCGCCGACTACATCGCGCTCCTCAGCGAAGGCAAGACGCTCAACTAGACCTGCAAAAGGCGACAATCTCGGCGTCTCCCGCCGGGTTTGGCGCAAAATGAGGGCTGAGCATGCGCCTGGCGACAGACTCGCCCCGACTCAGTCGAGTTTGTCGCGTTCTGCATGCCCTCGGACAGCCAAGGGGCGCTCCCGCCGGGCAGGGCCCGGCCCCCGGAGCCACCGCCCCCGCCGGAGTCACCGCCCCCGCCGGAGCCACCGCCCCCCGCCGGTGGGCTAGGCGCGGCCCTTGGCCTTGATGTCGGCGAGCTGATCGTCGATCCAGTCGCCCGGATTGCGGGCGGTGACGATCGACTTGAGTCCCTCGTGGCGGCGCCGGCGCTCCTCCATCGGCATGGTCAGAGCGGCGTGGATCGAGTCGGCGAGCTCCTGGATGTCGAATGGGTTGACCGACAGGGCGTACTCCCCGAGTTCCTCGTGGGCGCCGGTGTTCTCGGACAGCAGCGACACCCCGGCCCGCTCGTTGACCATCGGGCCCTCCTTGGCGACAAGGTTCATGCCGTCGAACATCGCGTTGACCATCAGCACGTCGTAGTGCTTGTAGGCAGCCACGGCTTCCTCGAGGTCGTCGCGGAGCTTGAGTTGGATCGGCATCCAGTCGGGCGATCCGTGGCGGTGGTTGACCACCGCGACCACGGCCTCGATTCGCTCCAGGTACTCGGCGTACTCGGGGACATCGGTCCGCGACGGCATGAGCTGGGCGATGAAGGTGATGTTCTCGCGGAAGTCGGGGTGCTGCTCGAGGAAGGTGTCAAAGGCGCTGAAGCCACGCAGCACGTTCTTGCTCAGGTCGGCTCGATCGACGCGCAGGATCAGGTGGTCGCGCCGCCGGCGCAACAGCTCGGCCTCGAACTCGCGCACCCGCGGGCGTCCCGCTACGGCCTGGATGGCATTGGAGTCGATCGGCAGCGGGTAGGCCCGCACCCACACCTCGCGGTCGCCGACCTTGACAACGCCACTCTCGAAGTCGACCTCGTAGTCGGTCAGGTCCTCGCAGCACTGGAGGAAGTTGTGACGGTAGGAGCGGGTGTGAAAGCCGACGATGTCGTTGGCGAGGATCCCGTCGTAGATCTCCCGCCGGATCACCGACGGCAGTACCCGCCACGAGTCCGACTGACTCCACGGGATGTGGACGAAGTGGTGCAGGAAGGCGTCCGGTCGCTCGCGGCGGATCAGCCCCGGCAGGGTGTAGAGGTGATAGTCGTGGACCATCACGACCGGCTCCTCGATCTCGGAGATCTCGTCGAGCACCGCCCAGGCCAGGTCCTCGTTGACGGCGTTGTAGCCGAACTCGAACGCTTCGGTCTCGTTGCGGCGGATGTCGGGCGCGTTGCTCAGATCCCACAGGTAATGCTGGATGAACCACAGCAACGGGTTGGCGATGATGTTGTAGAAGCCCTCGTAGGCGTCGGCGTCGGAGGCGACCAGCTTGACCAGATACTCGTCCCCGTCGGAGGACTTGACCGGGAACGGACGCCCGCCGTGGCCCTCGGCCGCTTCCACGTCCTCGTCGGTCATCGCCGATGCCACCCAGGTCACGGGCCGATGGGAGGCCAGCCCGATCAGGGCCGTGACCAGGCCACCGGTGCCGCGCTTTATTTCTCCTCCGGGCTGGAAGGTGACCGGCCCGCGGTTGGAGACGAGGACGAGGGGAGTGTCGGTGGACATCTCCCCGCACTATCTCATGCGCACTATCTCATGCGTCGATGGACTCAAACAGCTCGAGCCAGTCGCGCAGCAGACGCGGGGTGAGAAAGCGCCGCCGCGCGCTCTCCTTTCCGGCCCTCCCCAGACGGCGGCCGAGCTCGGGGTCGGCGAGGATCTCCACCGCCCGCTGCGCGCACTCCTCGACGCTCGAGACGAGAAAGCCCGTTTCACCGTCGGCGATCTGGAGCGGGATCCCCCCGACGTTGCCCCCGATGAACGGCCGCGCCTTCCAGATCGCCTCGGTGACGGTGAGACCGAAGCCCTCGCGGGTCGACTTCTGGATCACGACGTCGCAGTGCGATTGGAAGGCGTTGACCTCGATCGCGCCGACGTTGTTGAGGTTGTTGAGGATGTAGATGTCGGGGTCGCCGTCGGCGTGGGCCACGGTGGCGTTGAAGTAGTCCCAGCCCTCGGGGTCGTCGGTGGCCATCGAGCCGACCAGGGCGAGCTGCACGTCGGGGTTCTGCGCCTTGACGATCCGGTAGGCGTCGATCACCCCGAGGGGATCCTTCCAGGGGTCAAAACGCGATACCTGGCAGAGCAGTGGCCGGTCGGGGTCGATCCCGAACTGCTGACATATGTAGGCCGCGTCATCGGGCGAGAAGGCCATGTTCTTGGGCGCCAGGGGGTCGATGGCGGGCGGCACGATCCGCGCCACGCCGTCGATCCCGGGCGGGACATAGGCGGGCATGTGGAAGACGGCCGCCGCGTAGGGCTCGAGATAGGGGAGGAGCGCCTGGAGCGTGGAGGGATTGGGAGTGGAGAGATCGATGTGGCAGCGCCAGACCCAGAGGCGCGCCTTCTCAGGGACGAGCGAGGCCAGCGCGGCCGGCTGCGGGTCATGGATGATGCAGACATCCCAGCCCTCTGCGAGCTCGCGCGCGTTGATCTCGTTGAAGCTCCGCCAGGTGTCCCATTGGTCGCCATCGAGGTCCTGGGGGCTGCCCTGCAGGGCGTTGTGCATGAGCTTGGTGGCGTTGAAGAACTCCTCGCGGCCGTACATGACGTGCCATTCGCACTCAAGCCCCACGTCGATCATGAGCGGCACCAGGGTGTAGAGGATCTCGGCCACGCCGCCGCCGAACGCGGTCGCCGACACGTGCAGGATCCGCTTGCCGCGCAGGCGCTCGGCTCGCTCGCGGATCTCCTCCACGAGCTCGCGCCCGACGATGCTCGCGTAGTCGACGAGATGCTTTTGGGCGACAGGGATGGGCTGGAGCATGCGAAGGAACCGTCTCGGCGTTGGGGACGATAACGCCGGCCCAGGCGACCAAACCCGTTTGGCCCTGCGTCCCAGCCTCGACCGCGCGCGAAATCGTAAGATCCGTCGCCGCCGCCGTTGCCCCCTAAGGAGCCTGATGAGCAACACCGATGACCTCATCGCCAACAACGCCCGTTATGCCGAGTCCTTTGACATGGCCGATCTACCGGCTCCGCCGGCCCGGAAGCTGGCCGTCGTGGCCTGCATGGATGCGCGCCTGAACGTCTACGACGCGCTCGGCCTCGAGGCCGGCGACGCGCACGTGATCCGCAACGCGGGCGGCGTCATCACCGACGATGAGATCCGCTCGCTGGCTATCTCCCAGCGCCTGCTCGGGACCGAGGAGATCGTGCTCATCCACCACACCGGCTGCGGCATGCTGACCTTCCGCGACGACGCGTTCCGGGACGCGATCGAGCAGGACACGGGCATCCGGCCGGCCTGGGCAGCCGAGGCGTTCTCCGATCTCGAGGGAGACGTGCGCCAGTCGATCGCCCGCATCCAGGCCTCGCCCTTCATCCCCCACAAGGATTCGATCCGCGGCTTCGTCTACGAAGTTGAGTCCGGGCGCCTGCGGGAAGTGAGCTGACGCCGGGCGGCCAGACCGGCCGCTGAGCACGACAACCGGCGGCCGACGGCTCGCGTCGATTACGGTTTGCTGTGATGAGCCAACACGACGTGATCGTGGTCGGCGCCGGGCCGGCCGGCGAGGTGTGTGCCGGGCAGCTGGCCGGCCAGGGCCTCGATGTGGCGCTGGCCGAGCGCGAGCTGGTCGGCGGCGAATGCTCGTACTGGGCCTGCATGCCGTCCAAGGCTCTGTTGCGTCCCGCCGAGCTGCTCGCCGAGGTTATGCGGGTTCCCGGTGCTCGCGACGCTGTGACCGGCAAACTCGACGCCGGCGCGGCGCTGAGCCGCCGCGACGAGGTCATCCATGACCTCGACGACGCCGCACAGCTGCCCTGGATCGAGAGCCGCGGCATCAAACTGGTCCGCGGACCAGCCCGTCTGGACGGTGAGCGGCGGGTTGTGGTCGGCGATCAGGTGCTCGAGGCCCGCCGCGCGGTGGTGATCGCGGTCGGCAGCGGCGCCGCCATCCCGCCGGTACCCGGCCTGGCCGAGATCTCGCCGTGGACCAACCGTGCCGCTACCACCGCCAAGGAGGTGCCCGAGCGCCTGCTCGTGCTCGGTGGCGGTGCCGTCGGCTGCGAGCTGTCACAGGCCTGGGCCTCGCTGGGCTCCGAGGTCGTCCTCGTCGAGGCACTGCCGCGACTGCTGGCCACCGAGGAGGCGTTTGCCAGCCGGCAGCTTGCCGACTCCCTCACCGGGCAGGGGGTCGATGTCCGCACGGGGGCCAAGGCGGTGGGCGCCAGCCGCGACGATCGCGGCATGTTCACGCTCGAGCTCGAGGGCGGCGAAAAGCTCGCCGGCAACGAGCTGCTGGTCGCCGTCGGCCGCAAACCGCACACCACCGAGCTGGGGCTCGAGACGGTCGGCCTCGAGCCCGGGGCCACGATCACCGTGGATGATCAGCTGCGGGTTGCAGGCCACGACTGGCTGTACGCGATCGGGGACGTGAACGGTCGCGCGCTGCTGACCCACGCCGGCAAGTACCAGGCCCGCGTCGCGGCGGCGACGATCATGAACCGCGAGGCGCGCGCGGTCTGGGACGGTCCGCTCACTCCGCGGGTCGTGTTCACCGAGCCGCAGGTGGCGGCCGTCGGTCGCACGCTCGAGAAGGCACTAGCCCAGGGCATCTCCGCCCGCGCCGTCGATGCCGAGATCGGCCGCACCGCCGGCGCGAGCTTCATCGGCAAGGATGCCCCCGCTACGGCACGCCTGGTGATCGACGAATCTCGCCGCGTGGTCATCGGCGCGACCTTCACCGGCCCCGACATGGCCGACTCGCTGCATGCTGCCACCATCGCGATCGTCGGCGAGGTTCCACTCGAACGCCTGATTCACGCCATTCCGCCCTTCCCGACTCGGAGCGAGTTCTGGCTCACCCTCCTGGCCGACTGGGACTTCTAGACCGGGAGCTCGAGTGTGAACTCGGTGTGCCCGGCGGCCGAGCTGACCGACAGCGCTCCTGCCATCCGCTCGGCGAGCTCGGAGGCGATGGCCAGGCCGAGCCCCGAGCCCGGCGCGTCGTCGGCGGTGTAGAAGGGCTCGAAGATCCGCTGGACGACGCGGGAATCGATGCCCTCGCCGTTGTCGCGTACGGCGAGGCGGACGTGTCCGTTGTCACGGCCGGCGGTGACAACGATCTGCGTCCCGCGGGGTGTGTGGGTGAGGGCGTTGTCGATCAGGATCCGCATGATCTGGGCCACGCGGACGGGATCGCACTGGGCCTCGATCCGCCGGGCCGGGAGGCGCAGCTCCAGCCGTGCGTCGTGCTGGGCCAGGGTGGGCTCAAACTCACCTGACACCGAGCGGGTCAGCTCGCTCAGATCGACCTCCTCGGGACGAAGCTCGAGCGAGCCCGACTCCAAGCGTGACAAGTCAAGAAGGTCGACCGAGAGCTTGCCGAGGCGATCGACCTGATCGCGGACCTGGCCCAGAAAGCGCCGCCGCGTCTCGGCGTCGAGGTCGTCGTCCTCGAGCAGCTCGACAAAGCCACCCAGTGAGAAGACGGGCGTGCGGAGTTCATGCGAGGCGGTGGCGATGAACTTCTTGCGGGTCAGTTCCAGCTGCTGGAGCTGATGCTGCATCTCGTTGAAGGCCACGGCGAGCCGGCCGAGCTCGTCGGTTGAGTCGACCGGGATCGGATGGCCGAATTCGCCCCCCGCGACCTGCTTGGCGGCCAGCTCGAGACGGCGGACGCGCTGGGCCAGCGCCCGCGCGACCAGGTAGCTGGCGATCAGGGCCACGATGAGCGCAGCCCCTCCCGCGACCAGGATCTCGTGGCGGACCGTCGTCACGGTGCGGACGATGTCGGAGGCCGGGGCCGAGTAGACGATCACCGCCGCCACGCGGCCCTGGTAGACGATCGGCACCGCGACCTCTGCCGTGATGCCGTCGCGGCCAGTCTCGGTCCCGCTGACCGATTTGCGCGCGGCGATGGCCTGGTAGGCGAGGGGAAAGCGCAGGGCGCCGCTGGCCGCCGGGTTGCTCGAATCGGCCTCGGGAGAGAGCTGGAGCATCCCCTGGACCTGGTTGACCGAGAGCACCGTGACCCGGTCACCCGAGGCGCCCCCGATTCTCACCACCAGGTTGCGCACCCGCGGCAGGGCGGTCGAGCTGCCCACGGTCCGGCGGATGGCCTGCGTATGGGCCTGGGCAGCGGTGGTGAGCTCGTGGAGCTTGGCGCCCATCAACCGTGACCTGAGCCCGGGAGCGATGTACACGTACGGCGCCCCGATCGCCACCAGGGTGATGGCGAAGAAGACCAGCAGGAGCTTGTTGCGCAGCGAGAGCCGCACGCCTCTAGCGGGTCATGAGTGTCTGGAGGGGGCCCACGGGCTCATCGCCCCTACGGCTCGGTGTCGCGGAAGCGGTAGCCGACTCCGCGGACCGTGAACAGGTACTCGGGGTCCTTGGGGTCGCGCTCAACCTTCTCGCGCAGGTGGCGGATGTGAACGTCGATCGTGCGGGGGTCGCGATAGGCCGAGTCGCCCCATACTCGGGCTAGGAGCATGTCGCGCGTGAACACCCGCCCCGGAGCCCGGGCGAGTACGGAGAGGATCTCGAACTCGACGTAGGTCAGCTGGGCGTCCTGGCCGCGGACCCGGACGCTTCGCTTGGGGAAGTCGATGCGCAGGGCTCGGATCTCGAGCGGGGCCTCGTCGGGCGCCGTCTCGGCGGGCCGGCTCATCTCGGCCCGCCGCAGGGCGGCCTTGATGCGGCTTGAGAATTCCCTCAGCGAGAAGGGCTTGGTGATGTAGTCGTCGGCTCCGAGCTCGAGGCCGACGACCTTGTCGATCTCCTCGGACTTGGCGGTCAGCATGATGATCGGCACCGAGCTGTGGCTGCGCAGCCGCCGGCAGACCTCGAGCCCGTCGAGGTGGGGGAGCATCAGGTCGAGCACGACGAGATCAAACGGCTGCTCCTCGAAACGATCGAGCGCCTGGCGACCATCGGTCGCCTGCACGACCTCATATCCTTCTTTGCGCAGCGGATAGGAGAGGAGCGTCTGGATCGACTGCTCGTCGTCCACGAGCAGGATGCGCGCTGAGTGATCGGGCAAGGCCAAAGCGTAAGGCTTGACGTGTGCAGGGAAGCGGTCAAGCCGGGGAAGGCCGCTATAAAGTCGCTGGGATGCTCGATCCGCGTATCTACCGGACCGGCTTGGCGTTGGTGGCGATGGCCGTCCTGGTTCTCGCCTTCTCGCTTCAGAACCAGCAGGGCGCGGTGTCCTCGACGCTGGCCCCCGACGCCTTCAACGGCCAGAACGTCTTCAACACAATGGTCGCGATGGCGGGGCCCAACGGCGTGCAGGATCGCCGACCTGGGTCCGAAGGGGACAAGTCGCTGGCCAGCTCGGAGGCGATCAGCTTCAAGCGCTACGGCTTCGGCGTGACCACGGACGTATTCGCGGGTCGCACCGCGGACGGCACGCGGACGCTCGAGAACGTGGTCGGGGTGCGGCCCGGGATCCAGAGCGGCAGCATTGTCGTGGTCGCCCCTCGGGACGCGCGCGGTTCCCCAGCAGTGGCAAGTCTGTCCGGTACCGCCACGCTGACCGAGCTGGCCCGCGACCTTGCCGGGGAGACCCTGCATCGCACGGTCGTTCTGGCCTCGACCACGGGCTCACAGGGGATGGCGGGCGCGCTGCGGCTGGCCTCCACCCTGAGCGGACCGATCGATGCCGTCCTCGTGCTCGGTGACCTGGCCAGCAGCCAGGAGCGCCAGCCCATCGTCGTCCCCTGGTCGACGAGCCCCAACGTGGCGCCCCCGTTGTTGCGCAACACGGTGGCCTCAGAGCTCAACCAGCAGGCGACGCTCACCGTCGGCGGAACGAGCTTGTTCGGACAATTCCTGCACCTGGCCTTTCCCCTCACCGTCTCCCAACAGGCGCCGTTCGGCAGCCAGGGCGTCCCCGCGGTCACGATCTCGCTCTCCGGAGAGCGGGGTCCCGCGCCCAACGCGCCGCTGGGTGGAGTTGACCAGCTCAACGCCGTGGGGCGCTCGGTGCTAGCCACGATTTCGGCCCTGGACACCGGTCCATCCGTACCCGCGGCGTCGCCCTACGTGCTGCTGGACAACAAGGTCGTCCCCGGGTGGGCGATCTCGGTGTTCGTGCTGGCGCTGATCGTTCCCGTGCTGCTGACCACGATCGACGGGCTCGCGCGGGCCCGGCGGCGCGGGCACGCGGTGTGGCGCTGGATCGCCTTTACCCTCCTGGCCGCGGTGCCGTTTGCTCTCGCCGTGCTGGTCGTGCTCGCCGCCCGCTTGCTCGGCGCGCTGCCCGCGGCGCCGGCCGGCCCGACTCCGGCCGGGACGGTGCCGATCACCTCGGGGGGTATCGCCGTGCTGGTCCTGGCCGCCCTCGTCGCCGTGGCCTCGGGCCTGCTTCTGCGTCCAGTGGCGGTCGGCTTCGCTCGCCCGCGGGCCCGGTCTCGAGGGCCGGGACGCGACACCGCGATCGAGGGCGCGGTGGTGGGGCTGCTCGCCGTCGGCTGCCTGGTCACGTTCGCCCTGTGGGCGACCAATCCGTTCGCCGCCCTCCTGGTCGTACCCGGGCTGCACCTTTGGCTGGTCGCGACAAGTCCCGACCTGCGCCTGCGCTTCCCCCTCCGGCTCGGGCTGCTGCTCGCCGGCCTGGTCGGGCTCGTGCTGGTGCCGATCTACTACGGGGCCACGCTCGGCTACGGCCCCGTGGACGAGCTCTGGATGTTCGCCCTTTTGCTCGCCGGTCACGGGGTCAGCGTGGCGGCGATCGTGGAGTGGAGCGTCTTCATGGGCTGCGTATTGACCGCCGCCGCGGTCCTCGTCGCGCTGGCCCGGCAGCCGCGTCCGGAGGAGGTCCCGGTCACCGTGCGGGGTCCGGTCGGTTACGCCGGCCCGGGCTCGCTGGGCGGGACCGAATCGGCTCTGCGCCGGTAAGGGTTGCTGGAGCCCTAACCTTGGCCGCGTGCCACCATGGACGGTGATGATGCGGCGCCTGATCCGTGACGTCTCGTCGGTGCTGATCTTGTCCGGGCTGCTGCTCGTGCTCGACGCTGGGGTTACGCTGGTCTGGCAGGAGCCGGTCACGGCGGCGATCGGTCTCGTGCTGCGGGGCCAGGTCAACGACCGTTACCTGAGCTACACCACCGCGCCGCTGTCCCCAGTCGACCGCGCTGCTCTGACCGGGTTGCGCTCGCGGACACGGCGGATCGCGTATCTCGCCCGTCGCGAGGAGCGCCAGATCAAGACCGGGGACGCCACGGGGCGGATCTTCATCCCCAAGATCGGCGCCAGCTACACGGTCGTGCAGGGGACCGACGAGCTCAGCCTCGAGAAGGGACCCGGCCACTACCCGGGCACGGCCCTGCCCGGGATGGGCTTGACCGTCGCGGTGGCCGCACACCGCACCACCTACCTGGCGCCATTTCGGCGCGTCAACGAGCTCGCGGCCGGCAACCGGATCGTGGTCACGATGCCCTACGGCCGCTTTACCTACCGCGTCCAGCGCCTCAAAATCGTCGTCCCCACGGCGCTCTGGGTGACCAACAACGTCGGTTATGACCGGCTTGTCCTGTCGGCCTGCAACCCGCTCTACAGCGCCGCGCAGAGGATCATCGTGTTTGCTCGCCTGAGCTCGGTCAAGCCCCTGGGCCCGGCCGCGAGCTGAGGGCCGGGCCGACCCCGGTTTCCGTCTCGCTGTCAAGGAACGAACGTCCACTCTGCTCGAGTCGTCGTGCAGGTGCGAATCACCTGTGCCGAGACAAGGAGTCACAGCCGAGCCGGCAGATATGCTGATAGCAAGACTGAAGTCGGGCCATGCATCTAAGCGAACTACAAGAGCAAATCGGGCGCGGCGAGTACCGCGTCGACCCTCAGGCGGTGGCGCTAGCCATTCTGCGGCGGCTCCTGGACGGTCAGCAGATCAGTCCGGCCGCGCCCAAGCCTGCTCAAAGCGAGTGCTCGTAGCCGGTTAGCTCTGTCGGCTCGCCGTCGATGGCGAGACCCGGCGCTCCATCGAGGACGCGCCCGACGATCGTCAGCGTGAGCCCGGACGCATCCGTGCCGGCAGTCACAACGCCCTCCGGCGTGCCGGCGTGGTCGATGACCGCGGCAGGCAGGCAGGCACATAGCTCGAAGTCCTCGCCGGCGCGCAGCGCGAACGCCGCCGCGCCCTCGCCCAGCGTGGTAGCGACCTCGGACACCCCGGGGGCG
>JBAVWI010000114.1:0-3085 GCA_049697735.1 Solirubrobacteraceae bacterium | reverse complement strand
TCGGAATGGTGCTCTGCCAACCATTGCCGCCACGCCCGCTGGTCAGCGAACTCGAGGATCTCGAGTTCGCGAGGCTGATGAGGGCCCGACGACCTCCGGGTGGCCATCCCGTCATGTTGCCAGCCGTTATAGTCGGCCGCCGCCCGGTCACGGGCGTCACCATGCCCGTTCAGACTCCGCTCTACGACCTCATGCTCGTCATCTCGGCCAAGGCCGAGGACGACCGGCGCGCCAAGATCCTCTCTGACGTGGAGGCTCAGATCTCGAGCGGCGGCGGCACCATCGAGCGCAACGACGACTGGCACATGCGGACCCTCGCCTACGAGATCCAGCACCAGAAGGAAGGCGAGTACCACCTGCTGCAGTTCACCGGCCCGCCGGCGCTGCTCGACTCGTTGTCCCACAGTCTGCGCATCGACGACGGCGTGCTGCGCTTCCGGATCATCAAGGTCCGGCCCGGCACCCCCCCGCCGCCGGACGCCGCACCCCCGGTGGCAGCAGCCGCCCCCGTACCCGTCGAGTCCTAGTCCTACCGGGCGTCACGTCGACCGCTCGTCGCCGGCGCCTGCGGTGGCCTGATCTCGCCTGCCGGTACCCGCGCATCGCTTGGTGGCGAAACCGTGACGGCGCGTCATGGCTCCGTGCCCACCCAGCAACGTTTCTGTCCATTTTCCGGCCAGGGAACGAGCAGCCGCCTGACCCGGCCATAGACTCGACTTCGAGCTTCAACGTTCCCCGGAAAGGAGCCTCAGCAATGGCAGGCACCAATATCAACCGCGTGACCATCACCGGCAACCTGACCCGCGATCCCGAGCTGAGCTCGCTGCCGTCCAGCGGCACCTCGGTGTGCTCGCTGCGCGTCGCCTGCAACGGCCGGCGCAAGAACAACGAGACCGGTCAATGGGAGGATCAGCCCAACTACTTCGACGTCACCGTCTGGGGCGCTCAGGGGGAGAACTGCGCACGCTTTCTCTCCAAGGGCCGCCCGGTCGCGGTCGACGGACGGCTGCGCTGGCGGGAGTGGACGAGCCCCGAGGGGCAAAAGCGCCAAGCCGTCGATATCATCGCTGAGACAGTTCAGTTCCTCGGTGGGCGCGAAGACACCGGTGGCGGGAACGGGTTCTCGAGTAGCGCGCGTGCCGCTGAGAGCGATGTCCCCATTGACACCGGCGATTTCGAGCGCACTCCCGTTAGTGCCGCCGCCGACGAGGACATTCCCTTCTAACCAGAAATCCGCGCAGGGCGCGGCGACCAGCTAGGCTCAGAAACCGTGGCAAAGCAACGCAGACGTCCGGTGCGCCGGCGCGACAGGAAGGGCGGGCCTACTTCGACCCGTCGGAAGTCGTGCCCGTACTGCCGCGACAAGATCGAACAGGTCGACTTCAAGGACATCTCGACCCTGCGCCGGTTCATCTCCGAGCGCGGGAAGATTCGCTCGCGGCGGATCACCGGGGCATGCCGCCGGCATCAGAGCCAGGTCGCCAGGGCAGTGAAGCGCGCGCGCGAGCTCGCGCTGCTGCCCTATGTCGCCGAGGGCACTGAGCACCGCGGCGGTCGAGGCGATCGCGACCGCGGTGACCGCGGCGACCGCGACCGCTGATCACAGGCAGCTCACGATGCCCCAAGCCATTCTGCTCCAAGACGTCGAAGCACTCGGCGAGCGCGGCAAGGTGGTCGACGTATCGGCTGGCTACCTGCGTAACTACCTGCTGCCCCGTAAGCTGGCCGAGCCGGCCACCAACGCCTCCATCAAGGTCGCTCAGACGCGACAGGAGAACGCCGAACGGGCGCAGCGCGAAGCCCAGGAGCGGTCTCGGGAGAGTGCGGCAGTACTCGGCCGCACCGTGCTCACCATTGCCCAGCAGGCCGGCGAAGACGGCCGCCTGTTCGGCTCGGTGACAACCCAGGACATCGCCGATGCGATCCGCGACGCCCGCGGAATCCGCGTCGACCGCCGCAAGGTCCACCTCGACGAGCCGATCCGTAACGTCGGCACGTACATGGTGGTGGTCGAGATCGCCGACGAAGTGACAGCGGCGGTCAAGACCATGGTCGTCGCCTCCTAACCCGTCGTTCTGCTGCGCGCCGGTGCCGGTGCGAGGCAGGCGCTGCACGCGCCTTGCGCGTGGGGTTCGCGGCGTCGGTGGGGTGCCAGCCATTGCGACAGGCGCGTGAGCGCTACCTCGCACCAGCCCCCTGCTCTGTACCAACCGGGCAGAGGCGCTCCATGGCCCCTGACGCCGCTCAGCGAGCGCCAAGGAGCGTCTGGCGCGGATTCGACCGTGACGGGACGAAGCCACCGGCGCGGGCGTGATCTGGATGTCGTCTTCGGGCAATCGATACCACCCCGGACGGGCGGGCGACGTCCCGCTCTCGGCCCGGTCGCGATCGCTGGCACTGCTCGGCCCTACCGCATCCAAGCCGAGCATTCCCGGGCCGAGAAGCGGCGGCGTCGCGTGTCCGTGCCGCGGGTGTGCCGGGCGTTGCACGAAGGCGACGCGCCGGGGGGCGCGTCAGCGCCGAAAAGCAAACGCCGCAGTAAGCGGGGTCGGATTATGCGCAGACGCCTGTCCCGAACCTAGACTCGCTTTGGTCACATGAGCGCCGTCCAGAACATCGCCGTCCCCCCCCACAACCTCGAGGCCGAGAAGTCGGTGCTGGGTGCGGTGCTGCTCGACGAGCGCCATCTGCATGTACTGCTGGTGGAGGAACAGCTGAGGCCCGAGCACTTCTACCGCGAGCAGTACGGAGCGGTGTTCGAGGCGATGCTGACGCTGTATGAAAACGATCGCAAGATCGACCACCTGACCGTGGCCGAGACCCTGCGCCAGCACGGCAAGCTCGACGAGCTTGGGGGTGCGGAGGCGATCGACGAGCTCGCCGGCTGGGTCCCAGCCGCCGGCCATGCCCGCGAGTACGGGCGGATCGTGCGTGACAACGCGCAGATGCGGGCGCTGCTCACCACCACGTATGAGATCCAGGCCAGCGTCCTGGCTCGCGAGGCGCCGGCCCGCGAGCTGGTCGAGCTGGCCGAGCGCTCGGTGCTGGAGGTCGCCCACGATGACCGCCAGAAGAAGATCCGCTC
>JBAVWI010000113.1:0-8171 GCA_049697735.1 Solirubrobacteraceae bacterium | reverse complement strand
CGATCACACGACTGCTGTCGACGCCGTCGATCGTGCGGGCGTGCGCGATCGCGGCGCGCCAGTCGGCGTGTTGGGCTTTGATGTCGAGCACGCGGCGTGGCTGTCCGGCGCTGTCGCCCCATCCGTGGTAGTCGAAGACCAGGGCGGCGTAGCCGGCCTGCGCGAACCGGGTGGCGTAGGCGTCGAGGCGTAGGGCGCGGATTGCCGCGAATCCGTGCGCCATCACGATGATCGGTTGACGGTCGACCCCGTCGGGCCGGTAGAGCCACGCGGCGCAGGACGTGCCGTGGGAATTGAATGAGGTGTCCTGGCGGGTGTAGCTGCTCATCGAGATCAAACCTCCATAGTCGGGTCTTGAATGTCGCTCAAGAGCAACGGGCAGGACCGTAGCAGCATCTTGATCACCGTTCAAGAACCGGTAACATCGGTGGTGGTATGCCAGCCACGAAGCGTCTGCAGGAGCACGACGAGAAACGCGCCGAGATCGTCAGCGCTGCACGGCGCCTATTCATCGATCACGGCTACGAGCACACCCCGATGAACAAGCTCGCCCACGCCGCCGGCGTGGCCGGGAACACGATCTACTGGTACTTCACCGACAAGGACGATCTCTTGATCGCCGTCCTCAACGATGTGATGAACGACGCAATCGGCGACTACCAGGACGTCGCCGCGCGCCCGCTCGAGGACCAATTGCTGTGGGCCGTCGGGCAGCTGCAGGAAATGCGCCGGCTGGTCAGCACCGTCCACGCGCGCATCCGGGCATCACCAGCGATCAACGAGTGGCACGACGCGTTCCACGTGATGACCGAAGGACTCCTGCGCGTCCTGCTCGAACAAGCCGGAGCGAACGGTGCGAACGTCGACGCCGAAGTCAAGATCGCGGTGTTCACGATCGAAGGGATACTCACGCACGAACTCGACGCGGCCGAGCAGCAGGCGATCTGCCACCGCCTCGCCGAGCCGCCGATCTAGCGCAGCAACATCAGGGCGGCCGCATAGCCGCGACGGAAAACGTGACCGTTTGGGCAAGCGGTGCACTGCTCCCGACAAGAACAGCGCGAGTGCAACGCAGCCTTTCCCCTTTGCGCGGGAAGGAAGTCCACCGCGCAGACGGAGCTGACCAGGAGCCGCGGCGTCGTGCATTCAGAGAAGCTGCCGGAGATCGTCGCGGTCGATCCCGGCGTCGCGGAGGATCCCGGCAAGCGTCCCGCGCTTGAGTTCACGATGAAGCGGGACCACCAGCGCAATCGTGCGCTCGTCGTGTTTGAGGCGCACATGGCTACCGCGCCGGCGAACTGCGACCCATCCTACCTTTCCGAGAGCGTCGATCAGCTGCTGGCCGGATAAACCGGTAGCCGCTCGCTCACGCTGGGAGCGGCTGCGTGCGCCGAACGATCCCCATCTCGAGCGAACGACCGTCCTCGCGCAACCCCTCGACGTAGAGCTCCAGCGCTTCGCGGGCACTCTCGGTCGCTTCCTCAAGCGTCTCGCCCTGGGTGTGGAGTCCGGGGAGTTCCGGCGCGTAGACGTGGTAGCCGCCCTCCTGCTGGGGCTCGAAGACGAACTCGACCTCTTGCGCAGGTTCCATGCCCTCAGGGTACCGCGGCAGACAGGAGTCCGGGACTGATCTTCTCGAAGCGGATGCGGCCCGCGGGCGTCGTGCTCGGGCCGCCCGCGCGTGGAGGTGCCGGGATAGCAGCAGAGGTCGCATCTCGCTCGCACGGTGCCGCCCCCGATGCAGCGCGCGTAGCTGCCAGGTCTTCCCGTCCGGAGGACAGGTCGGTTCGAATAGCCGCAACGTCAACCCCTCCAAGGGAGGATTCATGGAATCCGTGCTGCTGGACACTGCCGGGCATCGCCGCTCGCCGGCGACGATGCCCGGCTATCACCGAGGTCGCCCGCCGCGCAACAACGGCGAGGAGGACCCAGCCGATCCGCCTACCGTCGAGGAGATCGTCGCTGTTATGCGCAGGTCGGTGACCGTCCCGACGGTCACCGGCTTCGCGCGACCGATCGGGGCGCTGCTGTGCGTGATCCACGGACCGACCGGGGGGCGGCGCTGGTAACCGTCGGCCGCACGCAAGCAACTGCATCGGGCGGCTGCCGCGGCGGGTGTGCGCCGCCGCTTCGCGCCCCACCAGCTCCGCACGCCACGCGGTCGAGATGCGCACGAAGGCGTGCCGCTCGTCGTGATCCAGCGCCAGCTCGGGCACGCCAACCTCGGCATCACAAGCATCTATCTGCAGGGCATCGACAGCAGCGAGATCATCAGCACCGTCCATGGGAGGCCGTCGCCGACGATCTCCGCCAACGCCGGCCTCCAGATGAGGCGCTAGCCATCAGTGCGACTCGGGTCGGCCGGCCCACCGCGCCGACCCGACGCCACACCCCAGGATGGCGACGAGCGGAGAAGCAACCCTCTTGAGCGTGAGACCTGCTTTGTCGTCGTCCGCTACCGAGGTTCACACCGCGTTGACGCCAAGGTCTCCGCGCCCGCGCCTTTTGCGGTAGTCGGCCATCTTGGCTCGACTGCCGCACCTCTCCATCTCACACCAGCGCCGGCGGCGTCCTCGCGAGCGGTCGAGGTAGAGCAACGAGCACGCAGGTGTGGCCGCGCATTCACGGATCAGCGGACGCTCCGGGCCGCTTAGCAGTTCGATCGCCTCACATGCGATCAGCGCGAGGGCGCTCCCGACGCCCTGTGATGAAGCCCATTTGCGACGGAGGCGCCTGTCGAGCTGTGGGGTAAGGCGAGGCTTTTGCGCCCAGGCGTTGAGCGCGTCGAGATCCGCGGTAGCAACCGCCTCGTCTTTGAGTGCCGCTCGCGCCAGGCGATAAATCACCTCTCGCAGCCGACGCGCGTCATCAAGGTCTTCGCCGCTCGCAGTCGTGGAGACCGAGAGTCCTGCTGATCGCAACCATCCCTCGAGATCGGAGGGTTGGCGCAGGCGTTCAAGCCCGCGGCGGTAGCGATCGCCGAACGTAGCCACGAAGTCGAGCGCCCGGTGACCGGAAACAAATCGAAACGATAACTGGTCATCAGCTGGCTGGTTGGGCTTGACAGTTCGGCTCATGGCAAGGTACGTTACCTGTCTAGACGGTAACGCTCAAGAAGAAGGAACGTGCACCATGGGGCAGTCTGTTCGGCTACAGGCGGGGGAAGGCGAGTCGGTATCGCTGCGCGGGACCAGAGTCACGTTCAAGGTCAAGAGCGGGGAGGCCGAGGGTGTGAGCTGCACCGAGTGGATTGCCGCGCCGGGGTTCGACACCGGCCTGCACGTGCACGAGCGGCTTGAGGAGACCTGGTATGTCCTCGACGGCGAGCTCGAATTCCGGCTGGGCGACGAGGTCGTCGCTGCCGCCTCAGGCTCGTGCGTATTCGTCCCTCCCCACGTTCCTCACGCCTTCGCCAACCGCGGCCGGGCCCCGGCAAAGTTCCTCCTACTGATGTCGCCGCCAACGCACGATCGCTACTTCATCGAGCTCGCGGAGATCCTTAAACACAGCGGCCCACCCGACAGCGAGGCGATTGCCGCCCTCAGGGATCGGTACGACACCCAGCAGCTCTCCTCACTGAAGACAGACGCTGAGCCGCAGCCCGCGGCACACTGAGCCACACTTCACGACCGCGCCCGGCCTCGGCTGGCGCATGGCACGCGGACCCGCATCGCCAGCATCCCAGGCATCGCGCCCTCGGCCACACCGCACCCGCCTTGCGCGGATCCGAGGACGCTTGGCGCATCCGCGGCGGCGAGCACTGGAGTCACGCGCGAGTTTGGCGTCGAGCGGGGGAGTCACAGGGTCGCGCCGTTGGTCGTGCTTTTGATTCGGCGGGGCGATGCGGCGGTTCAGACGGCTTCGATGTTCTCGACCGGGGTGTTGGGCAGCAGTACGGGAGTAAGGGCGGCGGCGAGGAACGGCGGCGGCAATCGGCGCGGCGTGTGCTGTCGCCAGTCGCGGCTGGCCTCGGCGAAGCGATTCGCCGGTGCCAAGCCTCGGTGGATGATTTCGATCGGGAAGACCGCGCCCCAGCTGGAAATCAACGAACCGACGCCCGTCGCCTCGAGATCCTGCTTCAGGAGGCGGCTGGGGCCGCCCCGTTCCCGGTTCGCCACGATGACGGCCGGTGCGGTCACGTTGATGCTCGACCGGCTCGAGGAGCTCGGCTACCTCATCCGCTCCCGTACCCAACCGACCGCCGCAAGACGATCATTCGTGCCGCCCCGGAGGTGGCCGAGCGACCTTGGAGCTGGCCGCCCGGCTGATCGAGGACGGCCAGCCATAACTCTTTGCGCGTTGCGCGTCGCCGCGATCGAGGATTCTCGGTTTTTGGAAGACGCGGAACGGCTGTAGCAACGGCGCGTCGAGCGGTCGCGTACGGCTGCCGTCGAGACCCACTCTGGATCTGCTGACCGTCCTTTTGCTGCCCGTTAGCGGCTCGGCGCAGGCGTTCGTGCTGGGTCGTGCAGAGAGGCCAGGTAGCGGTGCACAGCTGCGGTTGTCCGTGTCGTGTCGTCGGTGGCGAGCAGGTCGAGCAGTGCCCCGCGGAGCACGGCGAGCGTGAGTGTGCGTTCGGCGATGCCGGCGGGGGTGTGGCGCTCGCCTGCGGGTTGGGCTTCGGCTAGCAGCTCTAGCCAGTCATCGACGGTCGCGCGGGCAAATCCATCCCAGGGACCATCTGGCGCAAGCAGCGAGCGGGCGTAGGCCTCGGCCCAGAGCCGCAGCAGGGCGCGGTGCTCAGGTGCGGCCAGCCATTCCCACACGGCAGCGGCGACCGACGGCAGATCGCCGATCGCTTTCGCGGCACGGAAACGAGCGAGAAAGTCGAGCTCATCGGCGCGGGCGCGAGCGAGCAGGGCGCGCACGAATCCCTCCTTGCTGGCGAACAGGAACAGCAGCACCCGCGGACTGGATCCGATTGCGCGGGCCAGCGGTCGCAGCGACATACCCGTGAGGCCCTGTTCGAGGACATAGGAATACGCGAGCTCGAGCAGCTCGTCACGTCGCGCCGAGGAGGCGGGAACGATGTCGTTTGCCTTGGCCATGTCCGATAGCCTACTGAAACACACGTTTCAGTAGGTGCGAATGGAGGAGGACAGCAGATGGAGATCACCATCCGCCGGCTTGGGCAGCCAGGCGACTTGGGTTGGGTTGTGATGGCCCATGGCGAGATCTACGCGGCTGAGTTCGGATGGACCGTGGACTTCGAGGCGCTGGTGGCCGAGATCGTCGCCGACTATGCGGCCGGGCATCACCCGGGCCGGGAGGCGGCGTGGATCGCTGAGCTGGACGGACGCCGCGTGGGCTGCGTGTTCTGCGTCTCAGATCCCGCCGATCCCGGTGCGGCGAAGCTGCGCATCCTGCTCGTGCATCCAGACGGGCGCGGTGGCGGCGTGGGCGGACGGCTGGTGGACACCTGCCTGCAGTTCGCGCGCCAGGCTGGGTACGCCCGGATCCGACTGTGGACCAACCACCCGCTCGAGGCGGCCAAGAGGATCTATCTCGCACGTGGGTTCCAGCTCACGAGCCAGGAGCCCCATCACTCCTTCGGTGTCCCCCTCATCGGCCAGACCTACGAGCTGAACCTCCAGAATGAAGCCGTGCTTGCGGAGTAGACGTCGACTCGCATGAGACCAGGTGCTGACCCGACCGCGCCGCGCCGGATGATGTTCACTGCGATGGTGGCGCCGGGACGGTGGCCGGCGAGGCGCGGAGCCGCCGTCGTGGGCGAGCGCCATTTGCGGCTGCGGGGTTCGCTGTATTCGCAATGCTTTTGGGCAGCAATCTGCCCAACTCGCTGTTTCCGCTCTACGCGACGGTCTCTCTCCCCGCTGGGAGTGACACTTTTGTATGCCACGTACACGCTGCTGGTGATCCCAGCGCTGCTTGTGTCGGTGCCCTGTCCGACGCCAAGGGCCGCCGCGAGGTCCTGGTCGGCGCGATCATCGTGGCCGGTCTCGCGGCAGGGCTGTTCGCGGCCGCCAACGCGGTGGCGGTGCTGTTCATCGCCCAAGCGGTGCAGGCGATGGCGCTGGGCGCGCTGCAGGGGACCGCGCCCCGACGCTGGTCGAGCACGACCCCACCGAACAGCCACGACGCGCCTCGATGGTCGCCTCAGCACTCACGATCACGGGAGCGGCGGCCGGACCGGTGCTCGCAGGCTTGCTGGGCGAGTACGCCATCCTCCCGCTGCGACTTTGTTACCTGATCGAGGTCGGAGTCCTCGGGATCGCGCTGGCGGTAGTCATCGTGACGATCCCGCCGCGCGCGGATGGACGCCGGTGGAGGCCGCGCCGACCGACCGTGTCGGCCGAGATTCGCCGCCCGTTCATCGTCGCGGCGTCTCGGCGCTCGTGGCGTGGACCGTCGCCGGGCTGTTTCTCTCGCTGATTCCCTCGTTCGTGATCACCGTGCTCACGGGCGACAACCTGGGCGTAGCCGGAGCGGTCATGGCGCTGATGCTTGGCAGCTCCGCAGTCGCCCAGCTCGCTGGCAGGTGCCTTGAGTCCCTCCGCGCCCAGAGCGCCGGGTTGACCGTGATGATCTGCGGCGTCGTAACGCTGATCATTGCCGTGCGCGGTCGGAGCCTCCCGATCCTCTTGATCGGCGCGGTACTGGCTGGGATCGGCCAGGGACTCGCGTTCATGGGCTCCCTCGGCGACGTCTCAGAGATCGCCCCCGAAGACCGCAAAGGCGACATCGTCGCAAGCAGCCATCCGCGCCGATCGAGCAGAACCAGATCGATTAGCCGGACACCTCCTCTGCGTGTCAGACGAGCATCGCGGCATCAGCACCAACTTCTTTGCTCCGCGCCGGGCACCAAGAGCTCGCGCTCGGAAGCAGATGCCACTTCCCGGCGCTCCCGGCGGCGTGGATCGAATAGCAGCATCATCAACCCCACCAAGGGAGGATTCATGGAATCCGTGCTGCTGAACGTCGCCGGCCACCGCCGTTGCCCGGCTACCACCGAGGCCGACCACCGCGCAACAAGGGCGAGCAGTACCCGGCCGATCCACCAACGGTTGAGGAGATCGTCGCCGTGATGCGCACAATCAGCGACCGGGCTGACGGCCACCGGCTCCGCGCGCTGATCGTTCTGCTCTGGGGCGCCGGACTACGGATCAGCGAAGCGCTGGCGCTGCAGGAGAGCGACCTGGACAGATCGCGCGGCGCCGTACTCATCCGGCGTGGCAAGGGCGGCAAGCGCCGCGAGGTCGGAATGGATCGTTGGGCTTGGGAGCAGCTCGATCCGTGGCTCGAGATTCGTCGCCAGCTTCCGATCGGCCCGATGCTGTGTGTGATCCACGGACCGACGGCTGGTCGCCGGTGGGAGGCGTCGGCGGCGCGCAAGCAGTTGCACCATGCTGCAAGCGCGGCGGGTGTGAGACGGCGGTTCGCCGCCACACCAGCTGCGCCACGCCCATGCGGTCGAGATGGCGCACGAAGGCGTTCCGCTCGTCGTGATCCAACTAGCTTGGGCACGCGAACCTCGGGATCACCAGCATCTACCTCCAGGGCCTCGACAGCAGCGAGATCATCAGCACCGTCCATGGGCGGCTCTCGCCGACGATTTCCGCCAAGACTGGCCTCCAGATGAGTCGATAGGTCGAACCGCGATCGGGTCGGCTCGGTCCGCGCCGGCCGACCCGACGCCCATACCCCAGGCTGGCGAGATCCAGAGCTCGCCGTATGGTGACTGCCGGGTTCTCCTTCGTGGACGCGACGGTTGGACCCTGGCCATCCTCGGCCACCACCGAGGTCGGGTGGTCGGGCCGCACGCCACTGCCTAAACTAAAGTCAAGGCGTGGCGAGGCTTGAGGAGCTGACGAGCTACGAGCTCGCCCGGCTGCTCGAGAGCGGGGTCACGGCGGCCGTGGTTCCGTTTGGATCGGTCGAGTCACATGGGGGACATCTTCCCCTCGGGAGCGACGCTCTTCTCGCCGACGTCGTGGGGGCTGAGGTGGCGGCCCGGCTGAACGCCGTCGTAGCACCATCGGTTCGTGTCGGCTTCGCCACTCAACATATGGCGGGGTTGGGAACGCTGACGATCGCCGATGACACGTTGCGAGAGATGGCTTTCGAAATCGGCCAGAGCCTGTTCAGCCATGGCTTTTTTGCGTCATCCTGGTTTCGACTCACGGGGGGAACCAGCCCGCCCTGCAGGCCGC
>JBAVWI010000112.1:0-34931 GCA_049697735.1 Solirubrobacteraceae bacterium | reverse complement strand
AATCGGTGACCGCGGCGCAAACCGCGTGCCGTCGGGCCCGCGACGTCCTTTAGCCGTCGAGCCGCTCGCGGACGGCGGCCATCACTGCGGGCGTCGACTCCAGGCCGGCTTGGATCAGGGCGCGCTCGGGATCGCGCGCGAACTGAACGCGGAACTCGTGGGTGTCGATCGTCCGCTCGATCGTGTCCAGATCACCCAGCGTGGCCGGGAGCATCGCCGCGGCCTCGATCCACGCCGCCGGCGGGGAGGTGGTCAGCCTCATGGCGGCCACGAGCTCGAGCTCGGGATTGAGGGGATCGTCCATTGTTAAGAGGACGCGCCGGCGGCCCCCGATCTTCCCTACCTACCTCTCGATCTCCTCCCGCAGGGCCGCGAGAGCTCGGGAGATGCGACTCGCGATCGTGCCGGGCGGGATGTTCAGCACGGAGGCGATCGTCTGGTAGCTCTCGTCGCGCACAAAGAAGCGCTCGAGGATTTCCGCCTGGTGCGTCGGCAGGCGCTGCAGCGCGGCCCGAACGGTCATCGCCTCGTCGACGGTCCGCAGGGGCTCGGCGTAGGCGTGCTCGTCCACCGGCACGCCCGTGACGACCTCGTGGCTGGCGCGGCGCAGGCCGTCCACGGCCACATTGCGGGCCACCTGAGCGATCCAGCCGCGGACGGCGCCGGCCTCGCGCACCGAGTCCAGGCGCAGGTAGAGGCGGGTGAAGACCTCCTGAAAAGCGTCCTCGGCGTCGTGGGCCTCGAGCCGGAAGCCGCCTCGGAGGATCCCGTTGACCAGCGAGGCGTGACGCTCCACGAGCAGCCGCCAGGCGCCCTGGTCGCCACTGCGGCAGCGCCTGACGAGTTCGGCGTCGTCGGTGGCGGGCGAGACTGCTGCTGAATCCGGCGTGATCGACCCCCTGATCAGAACTGCACGGCCCGGGCGCAACCCTACCCGCGGCGACTGGCCGCGCCTAGGGGGTCTCAGTCGGGCTTGACCGGTTTTAGTCGCGCTCGCCGGTTTAGTCGCGCTCGACCGGCTGCTGGAGGCGCTCGATCGCCTGTGTCAGCCGCTCGAGCGGCTCGACTATGTCGTCGCGGTCGGCCTTCTGCTCGACGGCCAGCCGGACGGCGGCGATCTCCCGCGCCAGGAACTCGGTCTCGGCAAGGGAGCGGGAATTCATGTCCCGGTCGCGCTCGACCTCGTCCTTGTCGCGATCGGCCTGGCGGTTCTGAGCGAGCAGGATCAGCGGGGCGGCGTAGGCAGCCTGGGTGGAAAAGCCGAGATTGAGCAGGATGAAGGGATAAGGGTCCCATCGCAGCGAGACGGCCACCGCGTTGAGCACGATCCAGACGATCACGAGCAGCGTCTGGGCAACCAGGTAACGCCCGGTGCCCAGGAAGCGAGCCAGCCGCTCGGCAAAGCGCCCGAAAGCGTCGGGGTCATAGACGGGGCCGCCGGGCGTCCCCCGAGGGGTCGAGAGATCGTCGCGGCGAGCCATCAGTCCGGATCTCGCTTTTTGTCGCGGTGGGCCATGTCAGGTCGCCGAGAGCGATATTCGCCAGTCGGAGGGCAGCAGGCGATCGAGCACATCGTCGACCGTAACCGCCCCGACCAGACTGCCCGAATCGTCGACCACGCCCAGCGAGACGACGTCGTAGGCCGCCAGCTGCCCCGCCACGTCGCGGTCACTTGCGCTTACGTTGACCGGTTCGACTTCCTCATCGACACACCGGCCGAGCGGCTTGCTCGGGTTCTCGCGCAACAGTCGCTGGATGCCGACGTTGCCGATATAGCGGCCGGTGGGTGTCTCCAACGGCGGGCGGCAGATGAACACCGCCGCCGCCAGAGGGACCGGCAGCTCGGGGTCGCGGACCCGGGCCAGGGCCTCGGCCACGGTGGAGTGGGGGGCGAGGATGATCGGCTCTGGCGTCATCAGGCCACCGGCCGTATCGGGCTCGTAGGTCAGCAGGCGCCGCACCGGTTCGGCCTCCTCGGGGTCCATCGCGGTCAGCAGCTCCGCCTGTCGGCTGGCCGAAAATTCTCCCAGCAGGTCGGCGGCGTCGTCGGCCTCCATCTCGTCCAGCACGCGGCCGAGACGCTCGGGGTCGAGTCCCTCCACGAGCCTGACCTGCTCGTCCTCGGACAACTCTTCAAGCAGGTCGGCAAAGCGCTCGTCCTCGAGCTCTGAAGCCAGCACGCGGCGGCGGCTGAGCGGCAGCCGGCGTAGCGCCGCAGCCATCTCGGCCGGATGCAGGCCCCCGAGCTGGGCTGCCTCGCGGTCCAGGGGCCGGTCGGAGGCGAACAGCTCTCCGACCTCGCTCCAATCGACCACCTCGGGCGCGCGCCGCAGCCCCGGCACCCGGCGGCCGGCCAGAGCGACCGTCGCCACCTCCCACGCGAACGGCTCGGGCGCCGGGGTCAGCCCGATGTCGACCACCCGGGCGCCCTTCAACCGGGTGCCGATGACCTGCCCGGCCAGCAGGCGCTCGCCCTCGCGGAGCTCGAACTGACGGAGGTTGACCGACCCGCGGCGCAGGCGGGCGCCGCTGGAGCCGATTTCGCCGATCCGCCCGATGCCCACGAACACCCGGCGGCGTTGCACGGCGACGACAATGCCGTTGATCCGAGGCGGTTTGGAGCCCAGGTCAACGACGCCGTCGACCACCCGGCCGACCTCGACGCCGTCAGAACCCAGGAGTGGCAGCCTGGTCAAGCGTGACACGTAGACGATGCGTCGCTCCACCCCACCATGGTACGCGCGTAAGGGGCGGAGGCGGCGGAGCTTTCAGGCCGGCAGGGACCAGTAGAACTCGGCTCCGGCGGGGGTCGCAACGGCGGTGCGACCGAGCTCGGTGCGGACCGCGGTTTCGGGCTCCTGCATGACCGCGATCACCTCGGCGGTGGCCAGCGGCTCGCCGGCCCAAGCAAGCAGCGCCGAGACCGACTCGGGCTTGGGCGCCCGCGGGAGTTCGGGGGCGAGGCTGGCAATGGCGGCCTCGTAGGCTTCGCTCGGGTTAAAGCCCGGGATGCTGGCCGTCGCCGACCCGTCCGCTCGTCGCAGCTCGTAGCTCGGGGCCGAGTAGCGGCGCTGGTTCGCCGGGCCGCCCAGCTTATGGTCCAGGGCGCGGGCACTCGCCGAGGGGGAGCGGGCGGCCGCGATGTCTGACTCGAGCTCGGCCGCGACGGCCGGCTCGGCGGACCAGCGCGCCAGCTCGGGCAGATCAAGCCCGGCGTCACGGGCAGCGGCCGCGATCAGCTGCGGATCGTCCAACAAGCCTCCGGCCATGGTCCGGACCCGCAGCCCGCGCAGCAGGCGCTCGGCGTGGGCGGGGCTGTGGCGGCGCGCGGCGATGATCGCGCGGCAGGCGGGCTCGGAGGAGAAGCTGCGCGGATACGGTCCGGGCATGATCGGCATCCCGTAGCGCCGTTGCAGCCCCGGGGCGCCCTCGGCCAGGCGATCGGCCTCGCCGGGCTCGCGCGTGAGCACGATCATCCGCAGCTGCCAGTCCAGGCCCTCGCCGTAATGCCAGCGCAGGCGCTGGCGGACCGGCTCGGCCGAGAACGCGAACGGGCACGCCGGATCGGTGAAAAGGGTGATCTCAAGCTTCATGAGCCGGCATTACCGTAGCTGCGCCACACGGTGTGCGCCACCTGCGGCAGTGGTGGGCGGGTAGACATCCGAGGTCCGTTCCGACGGGAGCGATTCGGCGAACATAGGGTAAGGTCGCCGCGTGCTCACCCGTCCCTGTGGCCTTTTCTCGGTGTTCGTGCTCAGTGGTGTTCTGCTCGCCGGCTGTGGTTCCAGCACCGGGCTGAGCGCAGACGCCTCGCACGCCGCGAACACGCTTACCCGGGCCTTCCATGCGCTGGGCACCGGCGACGGCGGCACCGTCTGCTCACTGGCCACCACGGCGGGACGGAAGTCGCTCGCGTCGGCGGTGCCGCACTCCACCTGCGCGCAGGTGGTGACGCTGGTCAGCGCCCATCTGACCACCAAGCAGAAGGCCGCTCTGGGCAGTGTCAAGGTTAGGAAGGTCAGCGTGAAGGGAAATCTGGCCACCGTGCGCGCCAAGGACATCTCCAGCACGCAGGGATCGTTTAAGGGTTTCCTGAGTGCTAACTCGGCCCCGGAGAGGTTGAGCAAGCAGTCCGATGGCACCTGGAAGATCGCGGGCTAGTGCGTAAGGAGGCCCGCTTCAGTCGTCGCGGCAAAGGTAGCCGTCACCCAGCCCAGGGGGGCAAGATCGTCTACACGCAAACTGACGAGGCCCCGGCGCTGGCCACCCACTCGCTGCTGCCGATCATCCGGGCTTTTGCCGGCGCGGCTGACATCGAGGTCGAGTTGCGAGACATCTCGCTCGCGGGCCGCATTCTCGCTCAGTTCGGCGACCGGCTGAGTGAGGAGCAACAGGTCGCCGACGCGCTCTCCGAGCTCGGCGAGTTGGCCACCACTCCCGAGGCCAACATAATCAAGCTGCCCAACATCAGCGCTTCGGCGCCGCAGCTCAAGGCCGCCGTGGCCGAGCTCCAGAAGGCCGGTTACGCGATCCCCGATTACCCGGACAATCCGGCCGATGACCAGGAGCGCGAGATCCGTGACCGCTATGACCGGGTCATGGGCAGCGCCGTGAACCCAGTCCTGCGCGAGGGCAACTCGGACCGGCGCGCGCCGGCCGCGGTCAAGGCCTACGCTCGCTCTCACCCGCATTCGATGGGCGAGTGGTCCCGGGATTCGCGCTCGCGCGTCGTCAGCATGGAGGAGGGTGATTTCCGCTCCACCGAGCAGTCGGTGACAGTCGCGTCCGAGGGCTCGGTGCGGATCGAGCACGTGGCCGACGATGGCGGCGCCGTCACCGTGCTCAAGGAGACCACGCCGGTGCTCGCCGGCGAGATACTCGACGCCGCGGTGATGCAACGCGCGGCCCTGCAGCTGTTCCTGGCTCGGCAGGTCGCGGCCGCCCGGGAGGAGGGCGTCCTCTTCTCCGTGCACCTCAAGGCGACGATGATGAAGGTGTCTGATCCGATCATCTTCGGCCACGCGGTGCGGGCCTTCTTCCCGTTCGTGTTCACTGAACACGCCCGTGAGCTGGCTTCCGTCGGCGTCAACGCCAACGACGGGATGGCTGCCGTGGCCAAGGCGATCGAGGGTCTCGACGACTCGGCTCGGGGCGCCGTGCAGAAGTCGATCGACGCCGCCTATCGCGACGGGCCGGGGCTGGCCATGGTCGACTCCGACCGCGGGATCACGAACCTGCATGTGCCCAGCGACGTGATCATCGACGCCTCGCTGCCCGCCGCCATCCGCTCTTCGGGTCAGATGTGGAATCGCGCCGGCGAGCTGCAGGACACCAAGTTTGTGATCCCCGACCATTCCTACGCCGCCGTCTACGCCGAGGCGATCGACGACTGTCGCGAACACGGCGCCTTTGATCCGGCAACGATGGGAACCACGCCCAACGTCGGCCTGATGGCCCAGAAGGCCGAGGAGTACGGCTCGCACGACAAGACGTTCGAGATCGGTGCCGATGGTCGCGTGCGAGTGGTCGATGACCGGGGAAACCTCCTGCTCGAGCACGAGGTCGCGGCCGGTGACATCTGGCGCATGTGCCAGACCAAGGACGCTCCCATCCAGGACTGGGTGCGCCTGGCGGTTACCCGGGCGGAGGCCACCGGCGCTCCCGCTGTCTTCTGGCTCGACGAGGACCGCCCCCACGATCAGGAGGTCCTGCGCAAGGTCAGGGAGGCCCTGGCGGAGCTCAGCACCGGCGATGTCGAGATTGAGATCCTCGATCCGGCCGCCGCCACCCGCTTCACGCTTGCCCGCGCCCGCCGCGGCGAGGACACGATCTCGGTCACCGGCAACGTCCTGCGCGACTACCTGACCGACCTCTTCCCCATCCTCGAGCTCGGCACCAGCGCCAAGATGCTCTCGATCGTGCCGCTGATGAACGGGGGCGGCCTGTTTGAGACCGGGGCGGGCGGCTCGGCCCCCAAGCACGTCCAGCAGTTCACGCGCGAGAACCACCTGCGGTGGGATTCGCTGGGGGAATATCTCGCCCTCGCAGTCTCGTTCGAGACGCTGGCCGAGAAGCAGGACAACCCGCAGGCCAAGCTTCTCGCCACCACCCTCGACCACGCGACCGGACGGGTGCTTGAGGAGAACCGCTCGCCGTCGCGCAAGGTCGGCGAGCTCGACAATCGCGGCAGCCATTTCTACCTTGCCCTGTACTGGGCCCAGGCGCTCGCCGAGCAGAGCGACGACGCCGAGCTGGCCGAGCACTTTGCCCCACTGGCCCAGCAGTTGGCCGACAACGAGGACATGATCGTCTCAGAGCTCGCCTACGTGCAGGGCTCACCGGTCGACATCGGGGGCTATTACCGCCCGGATCCCGAGCGGGCGGAGGCGGCCATGCGCCCAAGTGCCACGCTCAACGCCGCGCTGGAGGCGTTCTAGAGACGGCAGTTTGGCGCAAAATGCATGCCCTCCGGTCGCCGCCCTGGGCGCGGGACCGGCATTCCGCGCCGGGTCTGAGCCCGCTCTAGCCTGCGGCGGGCTTATCGGCTGACAGCACGCAGCCCTCCTGGACGACCCGTGTCGTCTGCACGTTCTCAAAGCCGGCGCTGGAAACCATCGCCTCCCAGGCGGGAATCGGCAGCGGCTTCTCCTTGACGCGCAGGGCGAAGCGCCAGAGGTTCTTGACGATGCGCCACCAGCCGGCCGGCCCCCGGACCACCATCGTCCGCACCTTGGCGGCGATGATCTCCCTGTCGCCGCTGGCCGTGCCCCGTCCGAGCATCATGTCGCCGATCACCAGCTGGCCGCCCGGCCGCAACCAGTCATAGGCTTGGGCGAGTACGTCACGCTTGTCGCCGTTGCTCAGGTGATGCAAGGCGTAGTTGGTGACGACCAGCTCGAGGCTGCCGGAATCCAGTTCCAGTCCCTGGATCGGCTGCGTCATGGTCTGAATGTTCTCGACCCCGGCCGCGTGGGCTTTGCGGTCAAGCATCTCGATGGCCGGTCCGTTGACGTCGATGGCCAGCACCCGGGCGCAGCGGGGAGCAAGCGGAAGGGTGACTTGACCCGATCCGCAGCCGAGGTCGATTGCCACCGTGTCGGGTGGCGTGCGGCAGCGATCGAGTACCGCCTGCACGATGCTGGTCAGCCCCTGGGCTCCTTCGTGGTCCCAGCTGTCGGTGCGGCGGCCCCAGACGAGCCGCTCCCGGTTCACCGAGAGCGCTTGGCGCAGCGATAGCCTTCGCGACCTGGTCGTGATCGGTCCGGGCGCTCCCTCAGGGATGCCCGGTCCTCGTTGGCCAGGATTGGTCTGGCCGTTTTTGGTTCGCTCGGAGGCCGCGGAGATAATTGAAGTATGCGTTGTCATGCTGTTCATTGGTGCGCTGAGACTCGGCGGGGGCCCTGAACCTGTGGTTAAGCCAAGATGAGACGCGGTTCACGAATCACCGGCTCGACGGGCGCGACACCTTCGCCCGAGCGAGGCCTGTAGACACGTCATGCCTGCCACCCGCACCCCGCATCCCCGCCCGCCCCGGCGTCCCGAGCGCCCCCCACGTCGCCCCCCCCCGCCGCCCAAGTACCGGCGCCGGCGCCTGGGAGTGATCGTTCTGCTGGCCGCTGTGATCCTCGTCACAGTCGTGGCCGTCGGCTCCCAGGGCAGCTCGGCGCCGGTGCGGCGGTCCTCGGCGAGCGCGACCGCGTCCCCCTCCACCACCTCGCAGGCATCGTCGACGTCGACAACCACGACGCCCCCACCCCCGCCACCGCCCCAGCAGGCTCCGTATCGAGTTGGGATGACTTCGATGCAGCTACTCGAGCCCTCGACCGGGTCGCTGGCCAACGCCAAGACCAGCACCGGCCAGCCCGTCCGCCTGCTGCCGACAGTGATCCGTTATCCGGCGCACGGCAACCCCGGCAGTGCCGCCAGTCCGCCGGTGCCCGGGGCGCCACCCCAGCGGGCCGCCGGACCGTTTCCGCTGGTCATCTTCTCCCAGGGCTACGACTATCCGGCCGAGGGCTACTCGGCCCTGTTGGACGCTTGGGCCCGGGCGGGCTTCGTGGTCGCCGATCCGACCTATCCCGATACGGATCCCTCTACCCCGGGTGGACCCAACGAGAGCGACATCGTCAACCATCCCGCGGATCTGCGGTTCGTCGTCTCATCGCTGATCGCCGCCGGCCACCGCGCCGCGAGCCCGTTGCACGGCCTGGTCAAGGCCGATCAGATCGCCCTCATCGGACAATCAGATGGGGGTAACGTGACCCTCGCCACGTCAGCCAACACGTGCTGCCGGGATTCGCGCGTCAAGGCGGCGGTGATCCTCTCCGGTGCCGAACTTGCAGCCTTCGGAGGCACCTACTACGGCTCGGGAAGTCCGCCGCTGCTCGTCGTCCAGGGCGGCACTGACCCGATCAATGTCCCCGGATGCAGCGCGGCGCTCTACGGCCAGGCTCCGGCGCCGAAGTACTACCTCGATCTGCCCCGAGCTTCGCACCTGCCGCCCTACGTGACGCCCGGGCGCACCCGCGACGTGGTCGGCCAGACGGTGATCAGTTTTCTGCGCTACTACCTCGACCACAAGCCCTCGGCGCTGGCCAAGCTCCACCGCGTCGCCAACGTCCCCGGCGTCGCGAACCTGATCTCGACGCCCAGCCTCGTTGGTCGCAGCACCTTCTGTCCCGGCGCGCCCTAGACGTGACCCGCGGCCGTGCGCATGCGCCACACTGTCGTCATGCCCGAATCTGAGACCTTCAGCACTGAGCAGGCACGTGACCTCGGCCGCCGGGTCGGGATCGACTGGGACACGTCACCGTTCGACGTCGAACAGTTCCGAATGGGGCTCGACGTCGAGCTCGAGCACGGCCGCCGTGACGTGGCCACCAACGTCAGCGATGACGATGAGACGACCACGGCCAAGATCGCCCTCGCCCACCTCAATGAATTTCCGGACTACTACACCCGGCTGGCCAAGATGGAGGCCGAGGCCGAGGAGTACTGGTCACAGCGCCGCGGCGAAAGCGGTTAGCCGCCCGGCTCGATGGCCGACGCTCACATCAACCCGGATAAGGCGGGCCGCTGGCGTGACCGATCGACCCGACAAGGCTGAGGGCACAGAGGTCCTGGCCGGGCTGTGGCGTTTTGAAGCCATGCACCCCGAGTGGACCGAAGACGAGGGCGGCGACGAAGGCTGGGAGCAGACTGTCGCCTGGTGGGCGATCTCCTCTCCGCAGGGACTGATCCTCGTCGATCCCCTGGTCTTCGACTGGACCGAGCTGGACCGGCTCGTCGCTGCGCAGGGGTCGGTCGCGGGGATCGCGCGGACCTGTCACTGGCATCAGCGCAGCATCGCCGAGGTGGCGACTCACTACGGCGCCGAGGTGTGGGCCAAGCCGCCGCCGACGGGTGAACCGCGCTACCGGTTTGACCGTCTGGCCACCGGCGAGGAGCCGATGCCCGGTGGCCTCCTCGCCTTCGACGTTGAGCGAAACGACGAGTTCGCACTCTGGATCCCCAACCACTCCGCGCTCCTGTTCGGCGACGTGCTGCTGCGCAGCCCCAACGGCAAACCCAGACGCTGCCCGGATACGTGGATCCAGCCCGCCGGCGGCCCGGCCCGGCTGCGAGCTGTGCTCGGCGGTCTGACCCGCCTTCCCGTCGAGCATGTGCTGGTTTCCCACGGCCCGCTCGTGCTGGGCGACGGGGCCGCTGCGCTCGAGGCGGCGATTCGCTAGCCCGTTCGCCCGTCTGGCGCTGCGCGCGGAGCCGGCATCGACCGGCTGAGCGAGAACACGCCGCCCGCCATCAGGACCAGGCCGACCGCTTCGGCGAGCACCGACAGAGGGTCGAGGGCGATGTGCTCTCCGAACAGCAGCTGCCCGATGAGGATCGCCACCAGCGGTTCGGTGACAGTCAAGGCCGGGAGCGACCACTTGATGTCCCCGGCTTGAAACGCGCTCTGGGTGAGATGCAGCCCCAGCAGCGCGCAGACGACGAGCGCGTACGGCGGCCAGGTGGCGAGAGCGTGGAGCAGACCGCGGTCGAGCAGGTGGGCGGAGCGCTCGGCCAGCGCGGCGATGACTCCGAACAAGACGCCGGCCGCGACCCCCAGCGTCAGGGCGCGAGACTGCGGGCGGATGTGGGCTACGAAGTTGAGGGCGCTGACCACGATTGCGGCCAGGACACCGAGCAGCAGCCAGCCGCCGAGCGAGCCGGAGGGGTGACCGTGGCCCGGCCGAGAGGCGACGAGGAACAGCGCCAGGCCGCCCACGGTCAGCCCTGTCCATAGCCACTGTCGGCCCGTCAGCCAGCGCTTGTCAAGCGCGGCGCCCCCGGCGAGCGCAAAGACGAGCCCGACGACGAGCAGGGGCTGCACGAGCGCCAACGACCCGGTACGCAGCGCCAGGAGCTGCAGAACAAATCCGGCAAGTCCGCTGACATTGCCCAACAGCCACAGCGGCTGCTTTATGAGGTGGGCGACGAGGCCCGGGCGCATCGCCGTCTCGGGCGGAGCGTCACGCGCCTCGCGCTGCTGCAGGACCGAGGAAGCGGCAAAGCACAGCGCCGCGGCGAGTGACAGCGCGAGCACGCCAAGCGGCACGTACGGACGGTCCGCTGCGAGTTCCAGCAGGGCGCGATAGATGTGCCTCGGGTCAGTGACCGCGAACGTCACGAGGCCATGGTGCGGGCCGAGCGCGCCCACCCAGCGTCCTCGGAGTCATCACCGGCGGCGGGGGTCAGCCCGCGAGTCTTTAGCCAGAGTTCGAACATCGGGTCGGTGAGGCGTGGTCTTCGATCCTCGTGGATGACGTCCGCGTTGGCGACCAAGCTCTCAAGCGCCTTGCCGATGCTCGAGCGCTTGATGCCCACGGCGGTTGCCGTGTCCTCACTGTGGAGAGGAGTGGCAACCACCGCCAGCGCCCGCGCGACGCGACGCTCGTTCGTCGTCAGAGCCTTCCAGATCGCCCGCATCAGCGGGGCGGCATCGGTTGCGGCTTGGTCAAGCGCCGACACCCAGGTCCCTTCGTCGGCGCTCGTCCTGCGCGCCGTGCGCTCCCAGAGGTAGTGCGCGAGCATCATGCTTCTCTGGGGATGCCCCCGGGTGAACTCCAGCAACGGTGGGAGCGCGGTGCCCGCGTCGCGATTGGTGTGCTCAAAGCGACGGACGACGTAGTTGCCTACATCCGCGAGCGGGAGGGGCGCGAGGTGTTTGGGAACTGCCTGATCGAGCAGCGGCCGTCTTGGATCGGCGAACAGCTGCTGCATCACCCCCGGCGCAGACCCGGCGAAGGCATAGGTCGCCGCCTCGGACTGGTGCTGAATTACGCTGCGGATCTTTCCGTCGGCTCCGGGAACGGCGAGGACGTCTTGGATCTCGTCAAACACGATGAGGCTGGTCGTCCCTTCGCGATCGAATAGGGCCATCGGAAGCTCGAGCAGGCGAAGCAGCACCGATTCCGCATCCACGTTCGGGTTTCGCTGCAGGGTCGCGGTAAACCCGCCCCCGCCCAGAGCAAGGCCAATGTTCCAGGACCGGAACAGGTTCTCGACATGCCGACGGACCGGTCCCTTGAGCCGTTCGTAACCGCGCTCGATCCGAACCACGATCTCGGCGATCGAGAGGACATCCTGGAGGTCGACCAGCACTGTCGCCGTCCCCTCACGTTCAGCGGCCCCAAGGACCCTGCGCAGTAAGGTCGTCTTCCCGTAGCGACGCGGACCGACGAGGCGAAAGGAATGGCCGCCGGCGGCGAGCGCCAACAGGTCATCAGCCTCCGGGTCCCGATCGATCATCTCCTCGGGCGCCAGCGGGCCCGAGAAGCGAAAGGGATTGAGATCGCGGGCAGCAGTCATACCCGGCGAGCGTAGCACTGCGCAGACCAAAGGTATGCGAAGTTGTAGAGTCTAAGTATGCCAATCGGCATACCGTCAGAAGGCAAAAATGCCGGCTGAGTGCCGGGGCAAAATTGGTCGGCCGACCCGCAGCCAGCTGCCGGCTCGGCGTCGCCCGCCGAACTTACTTGCGAAGTGCCTTGTACGTGGTGACTGCGGTCGCCGCGCCGACGACGGCAGCGGCGGCAAAGGCGCGCAGCGGTCCGGGACGACCACCGGTGATCCGTTCGCCGAGTGCCTTGCCGACCATGCGGACCCCGGCGTTCATACCGACGCCGCCACAGCCAGCATCCGCTGGATCCGGTCGAGGAGCTGCGGGCTCGTATACCAGGCCTGGTCGGCCTTATCGATGAGTAGTTCGACGTAGGCGTGAAACTGCTCAGGAGTCCAGATCGCGGCCTCGATTCGGTCCAGAAGCTGAGGGCTCGGATACTGGTCCTCGCGAATCCGTTCCATCAACATCTCCAAGTAGCGCTCCTGCGTGGCGGGCACGGCGGCTCCTCTCTCACAGCAGGTCCCCGAGGGGGCCCAGGTTTAGGTTTAGGTCGTCATCTTCCAAGCCGAAGATCTGCTTGAGCTCCTCCATCCGGTCGGCCAGAGCCATAAAGGTTTGGCCGAGGCGCTCGATCTCCTCGGGAGTGAGGTTCCCGGCTTGCATGCGGTGCACGGCCTGACGCTCCATGAGCTGACGGAGCAGCTCGATTACCGTCAGCACGAGTTGCGCGAGGCCCTTCTCGAGGCCCTCGGGGTCGGCTTCCACGCGCCGGGTCAGCGCCGACTCGATCCGCTTCAGCTCACCTTCGGTAGGCGAGGCGCCCGAGCCGCTCAGCACCTTGTCAGTCATCGATCGCGTCTCCGACAAAGCTGTAAGCCGGCCACGGCCCGGTGCACACGAGCTCGGCGTCGGGGAGCTGCGCGTCAAGCGTGCGGACGCGGCGCAGGAAATCGTCCTCGCTTCCCTGCTCGACGAGAAAGGCTGCACTCACGGGAACCGAGGCGCGGGTGAGCAGCCGGTGGCGCGATGCGCGGGCGTGGTCATCGAGTTGGGCGTGGACGCGCGCGGCGAGTTCTTGCGCGCGACGGTGGGGCTCGAGGCGCGAGTGCATGTAGTCGGTGCCGGTGAGGGCGGGCATTGGCCCTTCGGGCTCGGCCACGTCGGGCCAGATGCCTCGCACGCTCAGCTCCACGGCGCCGCGGATCTCATCGAGCTTGCGCACGAGATCGAGACGATGGGTTATGAGCATGCCCTCCACGTCGCCGTCGGACTCAAGCAGCGTGCCGAAACGGACCGGGAGAGCCGCGCCCGCTCCCATCAGCGCCTCGATCACGTGCTCGAAGGTCCACAGCGTCTCCACGTCGAGCGCCGGGGTGCGGTCGTGCTCGGTTACCACTGCCGCCAAGCCCCCGGCGGCGACGAGCCGCGCGACCGCGCCGTCCACCCCGCGAAGCGGCGCCGCGGGCAGGGAGCCGTGTTCAGTGATGGCGTAGAGGAGGAGGCTCACGGGCCCAGGGTCTTGTCGATGGCGGCGAGAAGGATGCGCAGGTCAAGCTTGACCAGGTCGACATCGGCGGCGGCCAATGTCACGTCGCCGTGGATGACGACGCCGCCCTGGAGCAGGCGGTCCAGCAGGTCGATCAGGGCCACGTTGCGGGTCCGGTGCTCAAGCGAGACGGAGGTGACCGCGCTGCTCACCCGGGGACCCCAATGGCATCGGGCACGAAGTTGTAGGCGGGCCACGGACCAGTGGCCTGCAGTTCGATGCCGCTCGCGCTCAGCTCGGCCTGGAGGGACGTGACGGCGTCGTGAAACGAGGCCAGCGCTGCGTCATCGACGAGGTAGACGCCATTGAGCAGCATCGCTCCCTCGTGGCCGGTCACCTCCGGACGTTGCGGCGCGATTACCTGCGCCTGGGCAGCGATCGCAGAGAGACGGTCATGGATTGACGCACACGCCGCGGCTGCTTCGTCGTCAGCGGTCTCGCGCCGACGACGGGCCTGGCTCTGTTGCTCGAGATAGGCGGATCCGCTCTCGGCTTGGTGATCGCCGCTGCTCGGCGCGACCGATGGCCGGTGGGGGAGGCTGAACACCTTGACCCCCCACTCAGAGCGGGCGTGGAGGAGGCGCAGCGCGTCGTGCATGAGCTCGGACTCGCGCCGCAACATCTCGCGCACGCCGCTCGCGTCGCGGTAGATCGAGCACAGCCGCATGGGGATCACGGTTCGGAGGGCAGCCGAGGTCTCGAGCACCTCCTCGTGACGCCGGGCGATCCTCTCCACCCAGGCGATGTCCCCCAGATGCTCGCGCAGGCTCTGTTCGTCGTACTCGGTCAGCGGCACTCTGCTCACCACGGCCTCGAGCTCGTCTACGGCGAGCGTGGTCACCGGGTGGTCCGGGTCGACGCCGGGCATCGCCGTCGGCGAGGCCGAGCCGTCAGCGGCGGCCACTCCGTAGACGTAGTAGCCGAGGACACCGTCATCGGCGGAGTGAGCGGGTTCACCGGTCCTCGACGGGGGGCGTGCGCCGGCCGGAGCGGGAGACGCCACCGGATCGATCGCCGGTGCCCGGCCGGGGGACGGCGCCGTGTCAAGATGGTGGCGAGCCTGTTCGAGCATCGAATCCGCCATCGCCTCGGTGAGCAGCTCGCGCACGCGCGAGTGGGCTTCCCTGCGTGCCTCGGACAGGAGCTCGGGAATGTCCTGCGCCACCAGGGCGTCGAGGGCCTCGCGCAGACGCTTGAGCTGCTTATCGCTGCTTGGCACCAGATCCCTTCTTCCCCCCATCGCCCTCACCGATCAATCGCTCGAGACGTTCGATCCGCTCCCGCAGGGTTTTGTTCTCGTCCTCGAGGTGCTGCGCTTTGTCGGTCAGGCGGGGATCGCTTTCCCACCAGTTGATGCCCATCTCCCGCGCCCTGTCCACCGAGGCGACGAGGAGGCGGATCTTGATCGTCAGCAGCTCGATGTCGAGCAGATTGATCTGGATGTCGCCGGCGATGACGATCCCCTTGTCGAGGACTCGCTCAAGGATGTCGGCGAGGTTGGCCGGGCCGCCGCCCCTCGCCGTGAGGTCGGATCTCCCGTAACTCTGGGGCAGGCGGCTCGACATGCCGGAGTCAAACGAGGACATGCGATCAGTCCTCGTCGGCCTGGCTGCGGTTGTAGCGCCGTATGCGCTGGTAGCCCTCGAGCTCACCCTTGCTGTCCAGGGTCACCCGGTAGGCACCCAGAACGTCGGTGGAGTTCGGTATCCGGGATAGCTCTACCACCGCCGCGATCACCTCCCAGCCGCTGTCATCTGAGCGCTTGACGCCAAGGACCGACTCGATCGGGCGGCCAAGCAGCTCGGGCAGATCGTCCCGGACCCGCTGCACGGCGTCTTGGGCGGACAAGCTAGTGCTGCCTGACCCCCGGCGGCGCTTGGAACTCGGTTCAGGCATAGGGGTCGTTTCCCTCCAAATCGGTTACTTGCCACCCCGGGACTGACCCGGCCCGGCGTGATTGGCTGATCGCCAGGCGCTCGAGCAACGCGTCCTCTCGTGCCTGGACCTCCGCCTCGCCCAACTTACCCTCCTCGGCCTCGAACTCAAGGGCTATCAGCTCGGCGCGAATCCGGTCCTCGTCATATAGCTCACGCTCGGCCTCCTCCATCAGCTTGTCGGCGACCCAGACAACGCCGCGCACGGGGGCCAGCGGCAACGTGAGCAGGCCAGTGAACAGCCCCACGTCAGGACACCTGCTCGAACTTCACGAACGAGTGCGGCGGTAGCGGCCCGGTGTACTTGAACCGAATGCGCCCGGCCTGCCGTTCTCCGACCTGTTCTACGGCGGCATCGAAGTCCGGCAGCTTGGAGCGGTCGACCAGAAAGGAAGCGTTGAGCACGATCCGCTCGTGCGGGGGTGGCGTCAGCTCGGCGGCCAAGGCAAGCGGTGACAGCGCTTCCATGATCGCCCGAGCGTCGTGATCACGCTTACGCTCGATGGCCTGCGAGACGAGCTCGCCCAGCTGGATGCGCCCGTAATAGGTCGCGTCTTCAGGGGCGCCCCGGAGGGACTCGCGCAGGCGGGCCACGTCCTGGTCCTCCTGGACCACCTCCCGGAACAATGGCTCCTCCTCGTACGTGGCACGCAGCTTGAGCTCGGCCTTGCCGTCGAACTCCTCGAGCTGGGCCAGGAGGTCGTCTCGATGGGACTCGAGCAGGCTGCGCGTCACCTCCGCTTCGTCGCTCATGACCACCCCGAAGCGCATCGGCAATACGGTGCCCAGGGCATGGGCGGCCTCAAGCACCCGCGCGTGGGTTGTCATCGCCTCGCGACCCATGGTCAGCTCGCCGTCCGGAGCGTCGCTGACCAGCGCGGCAACTCCGTCGCTACGCACCAGCTCCAGCGAGCTGCCGGCGATGCCCGGATGCGACGGGAGCCCGGCCGAAGCCGGGACCACGCCGTAGATGTATTTGACCGGCAATGCGTTCGCCTAGGGTGTTCAGCTCGACGAGCGTCCGCGACTCGAAGAGCGCGCGCGCGACCGCGAGCCGGAACCGCTGCCCGAGCGTGACGGTGAGCGCCGGCTGCTGCTGCCGCTGCTTGATTCTTTGTCGTCGTCCTTCTTGTCGTCGTCCTGATCGTCGTCGTCGGAGCCGAAGATCTTCTCCTTGGCTCCCTCCAGTACGCCCTTGGTCTTGCTTGAGGCGCCACCCTCGGTCACCTCCTGCATCAGATCGGGGAGCCCTTCGCCCTGGGCATTTCCGAGATCGAGCCGATTGACCGCTTCGGCAAAGCGCAGGTATGTGTCGACGCTCGCGATCACGATCCGGGCGTCGACGGTCAGCAGTTCAATTCCGACCAGCGAGACGCGCAGGAAGACGTCGATGACCAAACCCTTGTCGAGGAGCAGATCGAGCACGTCGTAGAGACCGCTCGAACTCGAACGGGAGGTGTAGGAGTTTCCGCCCCCTCGGGATAGTGCGGTGGTTGACATCGTGAGCCTCCGTCAGGTCGTGGCTGGATGATTGATGGGGTGCTTTCCGATCGACAGGCGGGCTAATCGGGCTTCGTGTTCCCGTCAGTCAGTACCGTCATACGAGGTCCGCGTAGACATCAGGATTGATCAACTCCAGGCGAGCCTTGAATCGACGCAGGTCAGCCATCACGCGGCGGTCGGCCAGGCGGGAGGCCAGGGCCATCGCCTGGGCGATGGTCACCGCGCGAACGTCGAGGTTCAGCTCAATCCGCGTGAGCCGCTCGCTGAGGGCATGGAAGCTGATCAGCCCGGCACAGTCGGAGCCTTCCACCGACTCCCAGGCGAAGCTGTCCTCCTCGCGTTCGTCGAGGATCTGAGCTCGCCAGTCCTCGCGGTCGCCGCTCTGCAAGCGGCCGGTCAACTCGTCATCACCATCGCGCTCGATGTCGATCACCCGGCTTGCTCCGTCGGGCAGCCATTCAAGGCGCATCCACTCCTCCCATGCCACCGCGATGGGAACGGCCACGTCGATGGCGGCCTGTATCGGCGGCCGCTGCGTGGTCTTGACCTTGACCGATGTACTGGTGACCTCGATGGCCTTCTGCCGGGCTAGGTGCAGCGCCAGCTCACCAGCTTGCGCTCCGCGCTGGGCCGCTTCGGAGACGCGTCCCGTGCCCGCGGATAGGGCGCGACGCGCGACGGCCGAGACGATCGGACTGGGAGACGAGCGGCGAGCAATGGCAGTACCCGCGCTGGCCTTCTTCCCGGACTTGGAGGGCGAGGCTCCCTGCTTGCGCTTGTCGGCTGAGCGCGGGCGGTCAGACTTGGCCGCCGCTCGCGGCTTGCCGACCTCGTCCGCCTGGGCGGACTTGGTTTTCTGCTTGGGCCTGGCGGCTGTCGTCGCCATCACGGATTAGCTGATCGCACGGCCGACTTGTTCGGCCTTCTCGCGCACGGCATGAACTTCCTGAGCGAGCTTGGCGAACTGTCGGCCGGCCTCTCCGATCTGCTGACCCAGGCCTCGAAAGTCGACGCGACGGCCAGGCGTTGGGACGGGCAAGCCGAGGGTCTTGTGGTTGCGCTGGAGTGCCGTACGGCCGAGGAGGATGCCTCCGGCAACGCCGACCGTGATGCCGGCCAGCGGGATTGCGGCCTTGTCGAGCGCGGTGCGCATCAGGTCCGAAGCACCGCCGCCGTTGGTGCTCAACCCGCGGCTCTTGAACAGCTCCTGGACCCGATCGGCAGACGGCGAACTGGCACGCGCTGAAGATGCCGACCGAGCCGGCTTGCGCGCCGCGGCCGCCGGAGTCTTGCCGGCTGCGCTCGACGAGGTCTTGCCAGCTGGGCTCGACGAGGTCTTGCCAGCTGGGCTCGACGAAGTCTTGGCAGCGGCCGTCGACGGAGACTTGCGCTCCCCCGTCGAGCCGGACTTGCGCGCTGTTGCAGCTGGAGACCGTGACGCCCTAGCCGTGCGCGCCGAGGCCGCCCGAGTCCGCGAGGTCCCGCTCTTCGCGGTCCCGCTTTTCGAGGTCCCGCTCTTCGCGGACGCGCTCTTCGCGGAGCTGCGTTGCGCAGCGGGCTTCGCACTGGACTTCGAGCGCGTTCCGGAACTCGACTTCGGGCGGGCGCGAGAACCGGACTTGCTGCCGGCGTCGGCGCTCGACTTGGTCCGTCGTGGTGAGCTCTTGGCGGCATCACCCGAACTGCGCGCCGAGGACTTCCGAGGCGCATTTGAAGACGAGCGTTTATTGGACGTGGTGCGACTCGAGGCGCCGCTTTCATTCTCGACAGCCATTTCAATCCTCCCTATCGAGATCGACATCAGGCTCTGCTCCGCGACCCCGGGCCAGGCTTGGCCAGGGTGTTGAACAAGACCGTCTGGTTCTGTGCTACCCGATGGCGGTCGTGTCTACACGTACACGCTGCCCGCCGCGGGATCAGCAGCGGTCGGCTGAGTGACTGCATGTCCAGTCACTGTCACGATTAACCAAACTCTTGACTGGTCTGGACCAGTCTTGCAAGAACGCTGTCGTGTCAAATACATGGGCTCGCGTCGTTTTCATTTGCCTGCCCTGGGTAGCTCTCTAGGACGTCCAAGAATCGGAGGGAAGAGAATGGCCAACAACGTGCAAGACACGCTGCGCGAGCTGCTCATCAGCACGATTGAGGGGGCCGGCAAGAGCGGGAACGGGGGAGGCGACAAGCTGCCTAGCCCGAAGAAGAAGAGCGGTTCCGGCGCGCGGGGACTAGCGGCTGGAGTTGGTGCCGCCGCCTTGGCGCCCGCGGCGGTCAAGGGCCTCAGCAAGCTGGCTCGCGAGGCCGGCATGGAGGGTGTTCAGGATCTGGTCAAATCACCCGGCAAGGCGGTTCAGGGCCTGAGCTCCACGCTTGGCGGTCAGGTTGGTTCCAGCCTCGGGGACAAGGTCAGCGAAAAGGTCGATGACGCCGGGGGCCCGGCCGGTCTCCTCTCCGACACGGTCAAGGATGCCCTCCCCTTCGGTGGGGGCGGCGGTGGCAACAAGGGTGGCGGTCTCGGCATCGGCAAGGGACGGCGGATGCCTGTTCAGCAGAGCATCGACATCGGTTTGCCGATCGAAACGGTCTACAACCAGTGGACGCAGTTTGAGGACTGGCCCACCTTCATGCACCGCGTCGTACGCGCGACGCAGGAGGACGACGACACCGTCACCTTTGAGGTCAAGATCTGGACGCGGAAAAGAGAGTTCACCGCCAAGATCGAGACCCAGCGGCCCGACGATCGCATCAAGTGGAAAGTCAGCCAGGGGATGACGCACGCTGGTGTGGTGTCCTTTCACGAGCTTGGTCCGCATCTGACCCGAGTATTGCTGAGCATCGACGTCCAGCCGGGGGGACTGATCGAGAAGATGGCCCGGGGCATGCGCCACGTCAAGCGCGCGGCCCGCGGAGACCTGCACCGCTTCAAGGCCTTCATCGAGATGGCCGAGCAAGAGAGTGGCGCTTGGCGCGGCGTGATCGAAGACGGAGAGGTCGTCGAAGAGCACGACCCGAGCTACGACGAGGACCGCGAGTACTCCGATCCCGAGGCGGTAATGGAGGAATTGGAGGACACTGAAGACTCCTCCGAGGAGGATGAGGACGACGAGCAGGAGGACAACGAGCAGGAGGACGACGAGCAGGAGGACGCCGCCGCGTCCGGCGAGGACGAGGAAGACGAGGAGAAGCCCAGGGCGGCCCGGACGCGACGTCGTCGGCGACAGTCGACAAACGGTGGCAGCGCCAATGACGACGATGACGCGGGCCAGCGGAGCAGCCGCTCGCGTTCGAGCGGCCGCGCGGCTTCGTCCGGCGGCTCAAGCCGCAGTGGCTCAAGCCGCGGTGGATCGAGTGGCAGTGGTTCGAGCGGCAGTCGTTCGAGTGGCAGTGGTTCGAGTGGCAGTGGTTCGAGTGGCAGTGGCTCTAGCCGCGGTGGCTCGCGCCGCAGTAGCTCCCGTTCGTCCGGGAACGGCAGCGGCAGCGGCAGCGGATCCAGCGGCTCGCGCCGCTCTTCAGGTAGCTCCCGGTCCTCAGGCGGGTCTTCCCGCTCGTCGGGCGGGTCCTCATCGAGCCGCTCGCGTTCGCGCAGCAGCAGCAACTGAAGGAGGACACGATGGCAGCCGACCTACGATCCCTTGTCCTGAAGATGGCGCTGAACGCGCTCAAGCAATCCGGCGGCCAGTCGCAACCACCTCCGGAGCCCAAGAAGCCGCATCTCTCGACCGGACGCGCAGTGTTGCTGGGCGCGGGTCTCGCCACCGCGGGGCGCGCCCTGGTCAGCGCGCGCGGACGTGACATGGTGGGAACCCTCCGAGACCGTCTCGATGAGCATGCCGGCCACGAGGACGAGGAAGGCGACGAGCCCGAGGCAGAGGAGGAGGAGGACGTCGAGGACGAGGAGTACGACGAGCCCGAGGCAGAGGAGGAGGAGGACTTCGAAGACGAGGAAGGCGACGAGCCCGAGGCAGAGGACGACGAGGACTTCGACGACGAGGAGTACGACGGGCCCGAGGCAGAGGAGGAGGAGGACGCCGACGACGAGGAGTACGACGAGCCCGAGGCAGAGGACGACGAGGACTTCGAAGACGAGGAAGGCGACGAGCCCGAAGCCGAGGCGGACGACGAGGACGAGGAGTACGACGAGGACGAGGGCGAGGCCGACGAACGCCCGCGTCGTCGGAGCCGAGCGCGCTCGAGGAGTCGTTAGCCGCTCCGCCGAACCTGGGCCATGGTGAGCACAACCAACAGGGCGGTGATCACCAGCAGGCCTGGAGCGCTGGTTAGCCGCGTCAGCTCGGACAGCACGATCGGGGCCGCAAACCCGATGTAGGTCAGGGCGTAGTAGATCGCGGTGAGCGAGGCAAGGTCCTCAGGACGGCACAATCTCTGAATCTCCAGCAGGCCCGAAACCAGGCACAGTCCGTAGCCACAGCCCAGCAGCGCGGCGGCGGGAACGACCAGCGGCCAGCTCTGCAGATGCGCGGCCAAGGCTCCGAGCAGCGTCCCGGCCCCGATCGTGGTCAGACCCGCGATAGTGCCGCGCGGGTCATCGATGCCGTCCAGCCGGCGGGCCAGGGGTTGAATCAGCACGCCGAGGGCGAGCGTCAGTCCGGCGATCACGGCCGCGAAGCCGACTCTGAAGCCGGTGGTGTCATGAGCGACCAGGCTCGGAAGAACAGCGAAGGCGATCGACGGCGCCGCGAACACCCACGGCGCGCTCGGTGCTACGACGCGGCGAAAGCGGCGGCGTCCGGCCGACGGTACCCGCAGCAAATCGCGCAGCGACAGGCTCCACGCTTGCTTGGCGATTGTCTCGGGCGCCCCGGAGAGAACCGGCACAGCAATCAGCATCACGGCCAGGTGCGGAAGGTAGGCGGTCAGCAGGGGGTGCGGAGCCCACTGGGCCAGCAGACCAGCCACCAGCGGGCCAAGCCCAAATCCGGCCGACAGAGCGACCGCGGCCCGTCGCGCGCCGGTCTGCTCGCCAGCTCTGTGATCGTAGGGCGCGGCTGACAGCTCCTTGATCCAAGCCGTCCCGGCGGCGAACGCCGCACCGCTGCAAACGCCGGCGAGAAATCGCCCGCCGTAGAGCATGAGCAAGGAATGCTCCCCCGCGATCAGGGCCAGGGAGGCCACCGCGGAGAGAACCCCCGCCGCGCGTACGATCAGGCGGCGCCCCCGCAGGTCAGAGATCGGTCCGATGACCAGCAGGGCCGGGATCAACCCCAGTGCATAGACCCCAAACAGAGCATTCGCCGTGCTCGCAGAGAGACCCTCGTGCAGCCGATAGGCCAACAGCAGGGACGAGAACTGATTGGCGCCCCAGCCGACTCCGAACATCACGCCCGCGACCCGCGCCCAAGCCGGCAGCCTCCTCACGAACCAGTGAGCGTAGTCGACGGAGCGAACCCAGGTCGGACGCTCCCACCCCCGGCCCCGTCGTATGAAGATGCTGCTCCGAATGCCGATGGTGGCCGCGCTGGGCGGCACGGGTGGCGGTTGACCGCCCCTGGCCCCGGGACAGACGCTCAGAGGCCGGGAGGCTTGGGAGGGGCGTCGATGACGGGCGGGTTCAGCAAGGCGGCATTCGCCGGGTCGAGGAAGTCCATGACGGTGTTGGCGTTGGCGTCACGCCGCGTGAGTGCCGGGAGGTTCCATTTCTCCTCGATCGTGGCGAGTACGGAAGTGTGATCGTGGATCTTGTTGGCGACGCCGCCAGGTTTTGAGTAGGGAGAGACGACGATGGCGGGCACCCGCGGGCCGTACATGTCGTAGCCGCCGGGAGGGTCTCCCGGCTGGAGTACCGGTGCGATGTTGTCCGGGGGGATCGCGGCCGGTGGAGGGACGTGGTCGTAGTAGCCGCCGTGCTCGTCGTAGATATAGACGAGCAGGGTGCGATTCCACCGTGGAGACTGCAGGACCGCCTCGACCACACGGTGCGCCCAGGCCTCTCCGTAGTACATGTTCTGGGGGTCCTCCTCCGTCTGGCCGGGAGAGGTGCTTTGGAAGTTCGCGCCCAGGAACTCGAGGATGGTCTTGACCGGCAGCGGCAGTGCGGTGATGGCTGTGTCTGCCACCCCGAGGCCAGGATCCACGAAGCTCACCGCGGGCAGGGTGCCGGCCTGACAATCGTGGAAGAACTTGTCGATCGACGCGTGATGATCGGCGTGCTTGAGGACAATCGAGGGGATCACGGCGGTCATCGGTACGTCGGTGAAGTAGTCGCACCAGTTGACGTGCGCCTCGGAGAGACGGTCGAAGATCGTGCCGTGAGGTGGTGGCGGGTCAAGCAGCGTGCCTGCGCTGGTGGTCGTGCAGCCGTAAGCCGTCCCCGCGAGCAGGAAACGACGGTTGGGATAAGTTGGTGCCGGCGCCGAGGAGAACCAGCGGTTGCCCAGCGTGAAATTGCTGGCCAGCGAGTACGCGAAGGGCAGCACCCCGGTCGTGTAGTACCCCATCGGCTCGAGGGCGCCGGCTGACCTGACGAAGCCGTTCATCTGGCCGCCGGCGATCTGCTCGTGCGTCGCCTTCCAGGTCTGCGACACGTTCTTCGCCTGGGCGGTATTGGGGAGCGGAAATGCCTTCACCTCCGCCGGCATGTGGTTGGTTCCCGGATTCGAGTTCACGGCGTTGCCGGCGGCGTCAAAGGTCAGCCCCTCGACGTCGGGGTTTGAGAGCGGCAAGCCTCCAAGCAGATTGTCGAACGAGTGGTTCTCCATCATCACGACGATGATGTGGTCGAACGGCATGTCGGGGTTGGCGGTGCCACGGGGCTGACCGGGGAACGGCAGACTGCCGGCCTCGCGCGTGGGCGCTGGAGCGACGCCGGTCATTGCTTGTGGAGGGTCGCGACTGTGACGTGCGGCCAGCGGAGTCCGTTGAAGTCGAGCTGCACCAGCTGCGTGTACTGCAGCTGAAGCTTGTCTGGGTGCCCCGGGTCCTCAACGGTCTCGATCCAGAAGGTGGCGTCGACCTCGACGGCGTTGGCGTTGCCCCCCGGAGGGTTTGACGCATCGGCTAGGAATGCGGTGTTCGCAGTGCCTCCGCCCTTGATTGGATGGTGCGTGGTCGAGATCTGGATGAACGTCCTACGCCTGATGGTCTGGGCCGCGATGGCGGACTTGAGGACGCTATTCGGGTTCCTGACCATGTCCTGAGTTACGCCGGGGGAGACTAGGCGGAACGGGGTGTTCTTCGACAGGTTGAGCTCCGGAAAGGCAAGTTCTGCCGAGTCGAAATCCGCATTGCTAGGCGGAGGGCTGCCGATGAAGAAGGGGATGATGTTGTTGTCGGGGATATGTGGATGCCCGCCATTGAGGAGTTGCGTCGTTCCCTGCGCGAGAATGGCCGTGCCGTGCGGTATCGAGGCCATTCGCACGACCGTGGGGGGTTCGCTCGGATTGCTTGTGCGCGGCACGTGAACCCAGATCCCGGGCTCGATATGGAGGCCGGCCCCACTGCTGGTCTCAGAAATCTGCTGCATGTACGTGATGCCGAACATGTCGATGTCAGGCATGAGCAGTCCCCGGTTGGGAATCGGGCCGTTGATCTTGGTGAAGGCAAGTGTCTCAGTGGTGAGATTCAGCTCCAGAAAGCGGTCCTGGCCGCCATGATGAGGCCGCCAGATGGTGTTGAAGCCGCGCCCCTTCCACGTACCAGGCAGCTCAGCTAGCGGGCCGAGGGGGCCGGCGGGATGGACTGCAGCTAAAGCAGCCGCCGGGACCTCATCGCTTAGCGATGGGTCCCTGAAGGCGAAGCCAGAATCTGTCTGTGTGACTGCTTGCATGTGACTCCTTAAAACGGATGACGACCAGCTGTGGAAAGCGGACGTCGCATGCCTCCGCCTACGTCCTTCACAGCAATCGCTACAGGCATTGGACGGAGAAGTCGGGCGTGATCGCCCCATAGGGGTTAAGCACTCGCAGTTGACGGATCATCGGCACGCCGCCGGGCCCGAGATTGGGCGGGGCGATGGCGGTGAGGTTCGTACCCACCGCTCGGACAGCTGTCGCCGGAACGCCGTCGATGGTTATCTGGGGCTGAGCGTCGGTCGGTGACGCCTGATCGGCGGTCAGGCCTACACCGATCACGGTGAAGGGCTGACTGTCGTGAAGTGGCAATGGGAATACGCCCGTTACCGAGGGCTGACTGTTCGTGACGGCCTTCTTGCCAACGTAGAGCCCCGCGGACACGCTGGTAAGTCCCAGCAACGTGTCGGGGATGGTCGGGAGCCCACTGCCGTCCGGATTGAGGAACTGGGAGACAAAGTAGGCGGCAGTAACTAGATTGAAGATCAGATACTGAAAGTCGCCGATATCGGTGGTTCCATCGTCAGCGCTGAAGATCTCGGCGATGCGGGCGAAGGGAGCGGGACCGCCTGAACTGGGCGGCTTGACGCTCGAACCGCTCTGCGCCTTGGACTGGGCGATGCCTTTCGCGGCGACGCCCGCTGCGGCTGGCACCCCGAGCAAGATCAGGTAGCTGCCGGAAAGCCCGGCGTGGAGGAAATGCAGCCACCCGACCTGGAGAAGGCCAACGTGGTCGGCCGAGGCTTTGCACTTCTGAGCCCCGTTGGCGATGTCCGCGGGCGGGACGCAAGCGTGGGCCGAGACGAATTCTCCGGCGATCAGGAGAGCGATCAGAGCCCAGCCGACCAGCAGCGTCCAGAGGAGAATGAACGTCTTAGAAGTCGACGTGCGGCCGTCCTCGCCCAGAATGACCGTAGAGAAGAACCGGGCATGCACTACCCGAGCGGTGAGCTCGACGAGAACCAGCAGTGCCAACACGACTACCGCTGCGACAATGGCGATGCCCCCCAGGCTCATCTGGTCACTCCGGGGTGACGAGACTGCACCGGGGAGGCTGCCTTGGCCAGCTGCTGGCGTACATCCTGGCCGCGCCGGGCCCGGTGCAGCAGTGTCCGCGACTCGGGCAGCGGCGAGGGCAGGAGGGTGATCGCGTCAGCGATGGCGGAGTCGAGCTCGGCGCCCCAGAGCTGCATTTCGACCTTGCCGCCGATTGCGCCCAGCGAGGCACCGATCCCCTTCCAGGTCAGCCCGAAGCTGGCCACCAGCGCTCCGGCGCCGGCGACGTCGGTGCCCGTGGCTTTCTGACTGATCAGCAGCCACAGGCCAACGCCGAACAGCGCCAGCGCGAATACGACGAGCCACCAAAAGCGGCCCACGAAGCGCAGCACGACTCCGCGGCTGGTGCGCAGCAGCTGGCTTGCGGCGTCGAGGTAGTTCCCAGGGCAGAGCATGTCCTGGCCTGACTTGTCGGCCGAGAGTAGGGACCGCCAGAGCTCGCCCTGACGGCGCAGTTGGTTGATGGCGTGGTCAGGTAGTGCCCCGCTGCTTCCCGGCCCGGCTGTCCATTTGGCCCAGCGCCCGAGCGAGTCGCCCACACTGTGACCGGCGTGGGGTGGTAATGCCGAAGTCAGGTCGTCCAGCCACGCGCGCAGCTGCGAAATACGGGTGGGCCTGAATTCGGCCGCTAAGGAGTCGAGATCAGTCGGGTTGCGGCAGGTGTCCGCGAGCGTTCGCCCGAGACCGTAAGCGGTCCCCAGCCGGTAGTCCGCCGCGGTCAGCGTCGAGAGCAGTTCAATGTGAAACTCGAGCACCGCCTGACACCGCTCCGGGGTCGCCACACCAGGGGCGAAGCTCGCCCGTACCGCCTCGAAGTTCGGAGCGGTCAAGCCAACCGTGGTCACCGCGGAGGAAAGCTTGGCCAGACCCACCTCGATCTGCTTGACGGCAATCAAGGCCCGCTCGTCGTCTCCCAGCTTCGCGAGGCCGGGAAGGTCGGCTGGCGCCGCCGGCGCAATAGTGCTTTGAGGACTGGGGCGGTAGACGGTGGCCATTTGCCAGCCGAGGGCGAACGCCGCTGACACATGACCGTCGGGAACGGGCGCACCAGACGCGTGCTTGGCCGAATCGACAAGCCCCTGTTCGAGCGCCGAGGGTAGATCGCCGGCAGCGCCGGCTCCGGACTGCGAGTTGTTAGCGGCTGTCTTGAGGGCGGTCATTGCTTCGGAGGCGCGTGCAGGCGGATCGGCTTGGGCGGAGCGATTCCCGCCCGGCGCCAAGCCCTGATGTTGCACATCCACTCCTCGTCGTCGAGGGCGTCTTTCATGACTTGTAGGCGTGCCGGGGTGCCCTTCCGGCTCGGCTTGAGGATGGCTCGGAGCGCCCTGAGCTCGTTGCGGTCAGTCGCGCCGGCGAAGGCATTGTCGAGATCGGTGGCCGTACGGATGCCGTAGTCCCGCAGGTCTTTCAGGCATTGCGCTCGGGAGCCCTCGTCGGCGGAGCGCGGCCCGGCATGCAGGTACAAGATGGCTTGGTCAATCCAGTCGACGAGCCGTGGCACGGGAATGCGGGTTTGCAGCATCAGTTCCACGACGTCGTGATGGGCGAGGCTCTCGACGTTGGTCACCCCCTCGTCAAACAGGCGGGCACGGTCGTAGAGGTCGATCCCTTCGAGCTTGGTCAGCTGGTCGGGGTCCTCGTCGATTCCGGGAAAGCGACTCCCGACCGTTCCGCGGACGGTTTCCTGGATGAGCACAAGTGCCGTCTCCGGGACGATCCCGGCTAGGAAGGCAACGGCGAACAGCGTGCTGTCGTTGTTGCTGTGCCAGAGGACCTCGAGGACCCAGGCCAAGAGGACCACGACGAAGATCCGAACGGTCAGCGCGCTGTAGGTCTTAGGGCGCAGATCCTTGCGGATGTAGCCGCGCAGCACCGCGTTGATGCCATAGAAATACGCGCCGATGAAGGCAAACGAAACCGCCGTCTGGCGAGGCTCGAATAGGGCAGCGATTCCACGCTCGCGCACGATCAGCACGTCGCCGTGCAGCAGCGTGAACGTCCAGCCCAGCGAAAGGACCAGGGTCGCGAGCAGCAACGGCGATCGCCGGCCCGGGAGGAGCTTTCCCTCGGCGTCGCGGCCGTAGGCCTCCTCTATCTGGTTGCCGTACTTGGCCTTGACTTCCCGGCCGTATCGCATGCCGGGATCGAACCTCATGATCTGGCGCACGAAGCGCTGGCGCAGTGTGTCGAGATGCTCCCGGTCAAACAGGAAGTAGAGCAGCGCGGGCAGGAGGGCCGCGATGGCAACGAAGAAGATCTGCATCACGCGCCCGATCATTGTCACCACCACGTCATGCTGGGTGATGGGCGTAGGGGGAAGCGCCCGTCGGGCGGCCGGGCTCGTCAGGAGATGCAAGAGATTGAGCCCGTCGGCGGCGAGGAAGATCACGGCGATCGGCAAAACGGCGCCCAAAAGAATGCTGCCCCAGAGATACAGCTGCTCGCCGCCAGAGCTGCGGATCCTGCCCAGCAGAGAGCGGATGCGCCTGGAGCCGCGAGCCGCTGCCCGAGCCGCGTCGGCTGCGCTGTCCGGCGATTCGAGGATCAGCAGATCCGTGAGCTGGCCGAGGCCGAATCGCTCGACCACCTCGCCCGGCAACCTCCGCGTGGTCAGGGGGCTCAGCGACAGTTGGGAGCGGTCACCGGCCAGGATCTCCACCCTGCGGTTGGAGTCGTTGGTGACCAGCCACTCCGCCGTACGGGTGACCGGCGATTCCGCCGCGCGCGAGGCTGAACGGGGTTCGCCCCGCATGCCTCCGCCTCTTCGCGGACGAACCTTGAGGCGGAGTCGAGCTGCAAAAGCCGGATCGCCCTTCTGAGCTGCTCCCATGCCGATCACTCAGGTTTGGCGGGAGCAGGCCAGGCCGAGGCGCGAACGAATTCACTGGCTCCCAGCATGGTTTGGTCCCCCCCTCGTGTTCGCCCGGCGGGCGCCGGCAGCCCCGTCCCCGGACGGGAGATGCCGATTACCGTGTGTCACAACGCGCCCGGTCGAGCGTATGGACAACTACTGCACAGAACGAGATGCACCCCATCTCGCCCACCAATCAAACAAATAACTTGTCAGTGTCAACGCTAGCTCCGCCGCATCACGGTTGTCAAGGGCCGTAACGTGAAAAGGTGTCAGGTACACAAGACCAAACCTCTTCGAACTTAAGTCAAGTTCACAATTACTCCTTAATGTTCACTCCTGGCGGGCCCAGGCGGGTAAACCAAGCAAATCGTCGTCGCAACAACCTTGACACTTGGCAGGCGAAGGGAGATACTCGAAGCAGTGTGGCGGGGCGGGCCACCAGCGCTCCGTGCGACGAACGCGACCCAACGGGGGTAGTCGTGACCGACACGGCTGTGATGGATACAGGCATTTCCGAGCGTGCGATCAATGTTGCGCTCTCACCGGAGTCCGAGGCGCATCGTCAGGTGCGCCGCCAGCAGCCGCCGCGCCCGCCGCAGGCGGCCGGCGCGCAGCCGTCGCCGCATCTGGCGCCGGGATTTCAACCGCAGCCAAGCTGGAACCTGACCAATTTCGGCGGGCCGACCATCTCGGAGCTGACCTTTGTCAACCGCTACGTCGGAGGAGCCGCCTGGCCGGCCTCCGACATGACGGACATCGACAACGCCTTGGCGGCCGCGCTCAGCGACTCAGCTCTGGAAAAAGTGATGGCCCAGTACTTCCCGGGAGCCACGATCAGTTCGACCATGCTGCCCTCGGCTGTCCACGACGGCGCCGCCCCGGCCACTGTGTTCAAGGACACCGCCGAAACGTTGGCCCAGCAGTTGCACAGCCAGGGCGTGCTCGGGTCGGCCGATCCGGCGAAAACGGTCATCTGCATGATGCTGCCGCATGGTGTGGTGCTGTCCGACAGTTTCTCGCCGGGGTTCACGCCTGCGGCCGGCGCGGCGGCGGCGCAGCGCTTCGAGCGCCGCAAGCGGGGCGTGATCAAGCTCGAGGCCGGCGACGCCGCGGACTCCAAGCACGGTCTCGGCGGCTACCACGGCTCCGTTCACCTAGCCGACGGGACCGAGATCTTCTACGCCGTGGGTGTCTATTCGGAAAGCGGCAACGGCATCGACGCGTTCGGCGTCCCCTGGAAGAACGTTGTCGCCACCTTCTACCACGAGCTCTGCGAGGCCCGCACCGACGCCGCCGTGGAGGATGTCAACGCGACCGGCAACAATGGGTTGCTGGGCTGGTACTCGCAGACCGGACAGGGGGAGATCGGTGATCTCCCCATCAACGCCTGCAACGGCGACCTCAGCCTCGTGTTCAAGGAGGTCCCGCTGGCTGGTGGGGGTGGCACGGTGCCGATCCAGTTGATGTGGTCCAACGCCGACGACGGGCCGGCAGCTTCCACCGGTTAGTCGACGCCGTCACCCCCGGGTGCAGAATCGCTGCCCGCGAGCTCGGTCTGACAACGCCGGACCGATTCACGGTTTCCTGAGTCCGCGCCGATGCAGCACCGATGGCGTTGCCTTGGAATGCGCGGAGGGCGGTCGGTCCCGGCTCGGTCGAGGTGCTGCCGCGCGTCTGGATCCGCAACCGCCGACGAACTCGTGGCTGGGCCGCGATCGCGGTTGCCTGGTCGGTCGCATTCGCCGGCGTGCTGTTCGTCTCGGGTGACCTCAATGGGCCCACGACCCTGGGCAAGACCTTGGCGCTCGGTGGCTTTTACTTCGGGATCGCCGCCGTGGGGCTGGTGTTCGCCCGACGAGTAGCCAGGGCCGGCTTATGGATCGGACCGGGTGCGATCGTTGTGCGGGGACCGTTCAGGACCCAGTTGGTCGCTCTCGACGATGTTTCCCGCTTTGTGCCCGGCCTGCAGGGACGGGGGGCCAACGGCACGCCGTGCCCGATGCTCGAGCGAGGCGACCGACCAGCGGTAGGCGTCTGGGCACTCGGCCGGCGAAACGTCTGGTTTCGCTATCAGCGCGTGTGCCAGGAGATTCAGCCGTTGTGTGATGAGCTCGACGGGCTCGTCGCGACGCTGCGCCAGAGTCCCCGTCCTAGAGGACGTCCGCTCGCGCGGGACAGCCTCTGATTCGGGTCCCTCTCGGTCAGGCGAATCGAGGCCACGGGATGGCCCGCAGCCGGCGGCGCGCCCTCCGCTGCCACAGATGCTCGGCCCTTAGCCGCAGCAGCCCAACCGCGTCGTTGGTGGCCACGAATGGATTGGCAACGACACGCCCGTCGAGAAGCGATAGCGCGGCGACCGCCTCATCGTCGTTCAGCGCGAGCAGCACACGCCCCTCCAGCGTCGGAGCGCCATCCAGGGCCGCGAGTCGTTCTATGAAGTGTGCGTCATCGGGGCCAGCGAGCCGCAGCACGACCACCGGTGACTGCGACGAAATCGACGTGATGGGCAGCGAAGGATCGGCGTCCGGACGCAGCCGAACCGCGCCCCGTCGCAGTTCGGCAATGTGCTCGGCGGCGACCAGGCTAGTTATGGAAGGTGTCACGGTGGCGCTCCTCTCGATCGGCATAGACACATCGTGCCGGTAAGACGCGCCTGGCACATCGGGCATGAGCCCCGACATTTCCGCCCCTACCCCTTACTCAGCCGTCGGTCCTGCCTTACTCATGGTCGAAGCGAAGCCGCAGGTGCCGATGAGTGATCGCTGTCAGGCTGCCGGGGGTGGCCCCAGTGCCGCGGAAATCTCATCGAGGGCTTGGTTCTCAGCGTCGCTGATTTGCTTGCCGCCGATACCGAGAAAGCCACCCTCCTTGTGCGCGCTGGCCACCGCCTGCGCGATGGTCATCACGAACTTCTTGTAGGCGTCGCTCTCCGCGGCCGTCGCCTTCGCCTCCAGAATCGCGATCGCCTCGCGAAGCTGGTTCGTCGCGACGTCTGCGATGTTTCCGCCCGCCTCGCGGAGCCGATCGGGATCGATCGCAGGTGGGGACTTGACCAACTCGTCGAGGAGCTCACTCTCCCCGTGGTGCTGGCGGGCTTCCTGATAGGCGCGGCCCATGGCCAGGCTCTCGCGCAGCGTGCCGCCACGGTCGGCGCTGATCACCCGCATGCACGCGTAGAGCGGTCCGTTGACGATCGTGGACCATTCCTCGGCGTTGAAATCGGCTTTGCTTGTCATTCGGGTCCTCTGCGATCGTCGAAGTGCTCCATCGACAGGCATTGTGCACTAACTACCGCTGGCGGTCGCGACGCGGGGTGCGACCAAGCCGCGGCCGCGTGCGGGTTTGCGCACTGACGGCCGGGACCCAACAAGCTTGATCGTGGCGGGGTGCCCGGTCGCCGGAGCGTGGTGTCCCGGCGCCACCAGCGAGTCCATCTGGCGCAGCTGCGCGGGATCGATGATCAGCGGACGGCCCGAAACACGACCACCACGCACCGCTTGAGTCACCCCGACGTTTTGATCAGGTGGGTCGGGGAAGAATTGCAACAGCAGTTACGAAGTCACCGCCAAGTACGGGAGGGATGATGCACGCGCTGAGACCAACCGGCCGGACGATTTACTTCTTTGGTGCCTTGGGGGGCCTGTTGTTCGGCTATGACACGGGGGTGATCTCCGGGGCGCTGTTGTTTATCCCGAACACGTTCAAGCTGTCGCCGTTTCTGCAGGGCGCGATTGTCGCGTCGCTGCTCTTGGGGGCGATGATCGGGGCGGCGTGCGCCGGCCGGATGTCTGACCGGCTGGGTCGCCGGCTGCTGATCATCGTCGCCGCGGTCGTGTTCACAGTCGGGTCGCTGCTGGCGGCGGTGGCGCCCAGCGTGGGCGTGCTGATCGCGGCGCGCTTCATTATCGGGTTAGCGGTTGGCTCGGCGGCGCTGGTGGTGCCGCTATATCTTTCGGAGGTCGCGCCGACGGAGGTTCGCGGGGCGATTGCGTCCCTGAATCAGTTGATGATCGTGGGCGGCATTCTGTTGGCGTTCATCGTCAACGCGATCCTGGCGTCATCGGCGAACTGGCGGCTGATGCTGGGGCTGGCGGCGGTGCCGTCGGTGGTCCTCCTAGTGGGAATGCTGTTCATGCCCGAGACGCCGCGATATCTCGTGCACACCGGGGAGGAGGAGACCGCACGCGACGTGCTGGAGGACCTGCCGGGCGATGAGCCTCCCGAGGAGCGGATCGATGAGATCCGCGAGGTTGAGCAGGAAGAGGAGGGCGCGACCGGGCTGGGCGGGCTGTGGCGGGCGAAGTGGGTGCGCCCGGCGCTGCTGGTCGCGACCGGGCTGGCGGTGTTTCAGCAGCTGGTCGGAATCAACACCATCATCTACTACGCGCCGACAACGTTGACAAATGTCGGCTTCGCGAAGACAAGTGCGATCTACGCCAATCTGATCATCGGGGTGGTCAACGTTGCCATGACGGTGGTCGCCATCCGGATCGTCGACCGGGTGGGACGCAAGCCGATGCTGTACGCGGGAGTGGCCGGCATGGTCGCCAGCCTGCTCGTGCTCGGTATATCGCTCTCCGTTCTCGCGACGCCGCACCATCCCAGCGATCCGGCCGCGATCATCACGCTGGTCTGCCTGGGGACGTTCATCGCATCCTTCGCTGCAACCTGGGGTCCGGTCGTATGGGTGATGATCCCTGAGGTCCTGCCGCTCAGCGTGCGAGGCACGGCGATGGGGGTCGCGGTGTTCGGCAATTGGGCCGCCAACCTAATCGTCTCCCAGACCTTCCCGTCGCTCCTGTCCTCGGTCGGGCCCGGCCCGGTGTTCCTGGGCTATGCGGCTCTGGGCGTGCTGGCCGGCCTGTTTGTGATGGCCTTCGTGACCGAGACCAAGGGCCGCAGCCTCGAAGAGATCGAGACCGACCTCCAAGGTGGGGCCGGCGAACCAGGCTCGACGCCAAGCGGGCCTCGCCACGCCACGGTCTCGCGCTAGCCGCGCCGCGAAGCTCCTGGGCGGGGGGAACCCGGTACGACGAGCCCGGTCTCGTAGGCTGCGACGACGGCCTGGGTGCGGTCGCGCAGCCCGAGCTTGTTGAGGACGTGGCTGACGTGCGTCTTGACGGTCTCGCCGGTGACTACGAGCCGGCGGGCGATCTCTGAATTCGACAGGCCCTCGGCCACGAGCTGCAGGACTTCTGTCTCGCGCGGGGTGAGCTCTCCGAGCGCCAAAAGCGGCTGCCGTTTGGCTGTGGGACGCTGGGAGAACTCGCTGATCAGCCGGCGGGTGACGTTGGGGGCGAGCAGGGCGTCGCCGGCGGCGATGACGCGCACGGCTTCAAACAGTCGCTCGGCTGTCACGTCTTTGAGCAGGAAGCCGCTGGCGCCGGCACGGAGCGCGTCGTAGACGTACTCGTCGAGGTCAAAGGTGGTGAGCACGAGGATGCGCGGACCATCCGGCCCTTCGCTCGCGAGCTGTCGGGTGGCTTGAATGCCATCCATGCTCGGCATTCGGATGTCCATGAGAATCACGTCGGGTTCCAGCTCGCGCCCGATGCGGATCGCTTCAAGTCCGTTTGCCGCGGTGCCGACGACGGTGAAGTCGCGCTGGGTGTCGAGCAGGCTGGCGAAGCCAGAGCGGACCACCTCATGGTCGTCGGTGACGATGATCCGCACCGGCGGCGCGGTTGTGTTCACGTGAGTGCCTCGGTGGTATCGGTGGGTAGTGTCGCTTCGACGAGGAAGCCGCCACCAGCTGCCGGTCCGGTGCGTAGCTGCCCACCGACTGCCGCCGCGCGTTCTCGCATGCCCGAAAGTCCGAGGCCCCCAGCTGGAGCGTCTGTGGGTGGGCCAGGCCCGTTGTCGCGGATCCGCAGCCTCAGGGCGTGCCCGCCGTAGTGAAGCTCGACGTCGACGCCGGCGCCGGCGGCGTGGCGACGGGCGTTCGTGAGAGCCTCCTGGACGATCCGGTAGGCGGCCAGTTCGAGGCCCGGATCCAGCGTCGCAGCCCGACCGCTGAGGATCAGGCGAGCAGTCGAGCCAGATGCGTCACGTGCTTCGTCGAGCAGTTCGTTGAGCTGCTGGAGGCCCGGTTGGGGCCGCAGGTCGGGGATGTCGGCATGGGCGTCTTCGCGCAGCACGCCGAGCAGGCGCCGCATATCGGTGAGAGCGGACCGGGCGGCGTCGCCAATCGCCGAGAGCCGGCGCGCGCCGGCGAGGGGCATGCCGGGAGTCGTCACTCTGGCCGTTTCGGCCTGGACGGCGATCATCGAGATGTGATGGGCAACGACGTCGTGCAGCTCGCGGGCGATGCGCGCCCGCTCGCCGCGCGCGGTGTGCTCGAGCAGGTCACCCG
>JBAVWI010000111.1:0-4034 GCA_049697735.1 Solirubrobacteraceae bacterium | reverse complement strand
GGCCGGCGTCAGCGGAGAGTTGGGCTGCCGGTCGCGCGCGGTCGGCGGAGGCGTCGTGGAACGTCCGGCAGGTCGCGAGGGCCGCGGTGAGCTGCCCGGCCCGTCCCTAGGCCTCACGGGCCCGGGCGGCCGCCTGCTTCGCCGTGTCGCGATCTCCCAGCAGCCGCGTGCACAACCCAGTGAGCTCGTCCATCGGCCGTGAGCTTAGCTTCCGACCAGCCCTTCGGCCGCCGCCTCGGCGGCGAACCGATCAGCCTCATTGTCGACCCGAGGCGGGTCCCAGTCGAGCTCCGGCGCCATCGCCCGCGCGACCCGGAGCGGAACCTCCCGTTCGCGCCCCTCCAGGGCCCGAGCCGCCAGCACGCCAAGTCGGGTCCGACGCAAGAGCACGTCGGCAACACTTCGCGCTTGCTCGTAGCGGGCCGAGAAGGGAGCCTCGGCGAGCAGGTCCGGGCGTCCGGGGACGATCGGCTGGGCCAGCTCGTCTCGAGTCTCAGCCGTAGCCAGGACGCGGTCGGCGGCGTGGCCATAGCGCGCTGCGAGCTGAGCGTAGGCGCCTTCGGAGACACCCTCGACCCGCCGCAGCTCGGCTGGGTCGGCGGGAGCGCCCAGGGGGATCTCGTGCGTCCGGCACGGGGCCTGGCGCCCGGCGCGTTCGACGAGACGATCGACAGCCATCTTGGCCATCCGCCGCCAGGTGGTGAGCTTGCCGCCGGTGATCGTGATCAGGCCGCTCGAGGTCTCATAGAGCTCGGCCTTGCGGGAGATGTCGACCGACTTGCGGCTGTCCCCACTTGAGATCAGGGGACGCACGCCGGCAAAGGCCCCGACCAGGTGCGCCGGGGTCAGAGCGGTTCCGAAGAACTCGTTGACCGCGCGCAGCAGGTAGTCGATGTCGTCGCCCGACGGCCGCACATGGTCGATCTCGCCGTCGTAGTTGTTATCGGTGGTGCCGACGAGACTGCGCCCCAACCAGGGCAGCGCGAATATCGAGCGCGACTCGCCGGCCGGGACGATCGCGCCCGCATGGAGGGGCAGGCCCTCGTGGGCCAGGACGATGTGGGTTCCCCGGCTGGGGGCGATCCGCGGCACCTCGGCCTCGGAGTAGAGCTCCTCGGGACGGATCCGGTCCGCCCACACGCCGGTGGCGTTGACCACGTTGTCGGCCTGGATCGCGAACTCCAGTCCACTCTCTCGATCGCGAACGGTGACGCCGGCGCCGAGGTCATCGCCGCGGCCCAGGCCGATCACCTCGAGGCGATTGGCGCAGATGGCGCCAAAGCGCTCGGCCTCGCCGAGCACGGTCAGGACGAGCCGCACGTCGTCGGTCTGGCAGTCGTAGAACAGGTAGCCACCGGTCGGGTTGCGGGCGGCCAGCGCAGGCAGCAGCTCAGCGACCTCGTCGCCGGAGATGACGCGATGGCGGGCCGGGCTCCAGTCGGCCTCGCCCGCCTCCCCCCCCGTCTTGCGGGCATTGCGCCGCGCCCGCAGCGACGGCGCCGCCATGACGTCGTACATGTTCAGGCCGATTCCGGTGAGGCGGTCAGGCCGGGCGCCGTCGAAGGCCGGGACCACCATCTGCAGCGGGCGCACGAGATGCGGAGCCAGCTTGACCAGCAACTGGCGCTCCAGCAGCGCCTCGCGGACGAGGCCGAGATCGAAGTTCTGCAAATAGCGCAGGCCGCCGTGGACAAGCTTGGAGGAGCGGCTGCTCGTCCCCGAGGCGTAGTCGGCGCGCTCGACGAGGGCGACGCTGAAGCCGCGCGAGGCGGCGTCGAGGGCGACGCCGGCGCCGGTTATGCCACCCCCGATGACGACGATGTCAAACGGGTCCCGGGCGAGCGTCTCCAGCGCGGCAGCGCGGTTGAGCATGCCGGGCAAGATAGCCGCCGCGGTGGCCGCCGCGGGGGGTTAGCACCCCAATTCGGTAATTCGGTGGCCGACTTGGCGTGCTACTTGCCGCCGGCCTGCTTGTACAGGCCGAGGACAACGTCGTACCAGGCCGGCGAGGTCTGTTGGTAGCCGGGGCAGCACGGCGGCCCCCCGGGAGCGCTGATTCCGATCTCGAGGTGGGGACCCGTGGAGATGCCGACGTCGCCACAACCCAGCTCGGCAATCGGCTGCCCGGCTGTCACCGTCGCACCGACCGGCACCAGCGCCGGGGCGGCATGCCCGTAATAGATGTAGCGGCCGTCGTAGGCACCGCCGGACACCTTGAGCACCGGGGCAGCGGGACCGAACCCGTCGATCCCCTCTTGGACGATCGTGCCCGAGGCCATCGCGACCTCGGTCACCTGGCTGCCGCAGGCGCCGCCCAGGGTGCTGATGTCGATGCCCTGGTCCAGCGACCAGTTGCTGGGACCGATCACTCGCGAGAGCGGCGTGAGCGGGAACACGAGGCCGGCCGTGGTGTTGGCCACGGTTCCGGTGCCGGCGCCGGCAGCCACCCCGGTGCCCTTGGCGATCTTCTGGACGGCATCGTGAAGCGTGCTGGCAGTGCGACTCCCGACCGCCCCCGAGGCGGGCGTAAGGCTGTAGGCAACCTGGAAGCGGCGCACTGCCGCCTTGGTCATCGAGCCGAAGTAGCCGGTCGCGGGAACCTGGTAGCCGACGTCGGAGAGCCATGACTGCAGGGTCGAGACGTCGGCGCCGCGCTGGCCCTTGCGCAGCGTGCGCGTGAACACCCCGGCGTTGGAGCTGACCTTGACGATGCCCTTGGGGGTCGTGGCTGCGACCAGCCCGGCGCCTCCCGAGGCGGCGAGGGCCGCGCCGGCCGGGAGCACGACGGCCAGAACGGTGGCGATCAGGAGTCGACGGAGCGCGCGCATAGCGGGGTAGCGTTCGACGCGGGACCCGTCCGTGGCCGGGTTTTCACCCGGCTTGCACACCTTGTTGGAGATTAAGCTGCTGGAAATGGACACGTAGACGAGTGCCGCTGAGAGCGGACTTGCACGGCAGTGCCTATTTGGCCTACGGGGTTAGCTGACGGGCTCGCGCTCTTTCGAGCGCTTCTCGTGGATCACCACGGGACTCGCCCCAACAAATTGGGCTCCCCGCTCCCCCGGGGCGGCTGTCCGGGGATTCGGCGAGCGGCACGCTATCAGAAAGCCCCGACGGCGGACGGCCGGCAAACGTGGCCACCGGCCGGCAACTGCGCCGGGATCACTCCCGGTGGTCGGCAGGGTCGGCGACACCCTGCTGGCGGCGCTGCTCGATCAGCTCCTTGATCCGGTTGACGGTGTCCTCGGACATGCGCCGGATCTCCCAGTGGGTGAGCTTGATAAGGCGCATCGGCGAGCTGGCGATAACGTCGGCGTTACGAGGGCGATGCTCGAGTAGGCCCATCTCGCCGATCAGGTCGCCCGTCCTCAGAGTGGCGATCTTCGTTCCCTTCTGGATCACGTCGGCGGTGCCCTCCTCGATCGCGATCAGCTCGACCGAGTAGTCGCCCTCCTTCATCAGGATCTGACCCTCAGCGGCGCTCGTTTCGGTCGCGAAGGCGGCCAGGCGTTTGGCCTCCGCTTCGGACAGCTCGGAGAAGATCGGTATCGCGGTCAGGCGGTTGGCGTCCATGGTCGATCCTCGCTTGCGTGGTCTTGGCTGATCCCGGCGCGACTCTAACCGGCGCCCGAGACGGCCGCCAGTGCTGTCAGCCCTTTAGAGGGCCTGCACCTCGGCCGTGACCTCGCTCACCGAGGCCTTGGCGTCTCCGAACAGCATCGTCGTCTTGGGTTCATAGAAGAGCGGGTTGTCGATCCCGGCGAAGCCCGAGGCCATCGAGCGCTTGAGGACGATCACCGAGCCTGACTTGTCGACCTCGAGGATCGGCATGCCGTAGATCGGGCTCCCGGGCTCGTTCTTGGCCGCCGGGTTGGTCACGTCGTTGGCCCCGATGACCAGGGTCACATCGGTGCGGCTGAACTCGGGGTTGATGTCGTCCATCTCCCGCAGCAGGTCATAGGGCACGTTGGCCTCGGCCAGGAGCACGTTCATGTGGCCGGGCATCCGCCCCGCGACGGGATGGATCGCGTACT
>JBAVWI010000110.1:0-9994 GCA_049697735.1 Solirubrobacteraceae bacterium | reverse complement strand
CGCGAGGACCGCTCGCCACTCAGGCGCGCGTGAAACGCCGCCCGGCGATCGGCGACTGCTCCTCGTCGATCGGTGCTGACTCGGGCTTGGCGCCCGGCGCGCCGGTGCCCAGAGCCTCGGCACCGCTCTCACCGTCGGCGTTGGCTGCCTCAAGTGCGGCCAATCGCTCGGGCGTCATCGCCGTTTCATCCTCGTTCTCGGCCAGCCAGGCGCGCGCCTCGGCCGCGCTGGTCTCGTCGCGAACGACTCGCTTACCGGCCGCGTAGTAGCGATCGATCTCCGCGAACAGCTCGTCGACGAGGTGCTCGGTGGCAACCTTCTTGAGCGGCTCGCCACGCGAATAGATCATGCCCATGTCCTTGGCCCCGGTGATACCGAAGTCGGCATGCCGGGCCTCACCGATGCCGTTGACCGCGCAGCCCAGCACGGAGACCTCGATCGGGTCGTCGTAGGCCGCCAGCCGCTGCTCGATCTCGGTGACCACGGTGTCCATGTCGAACTGGAGGCGGCCACACGTCGGGCAGGCGATCAGCACCGGCCCCCGCTCGCGGAGCTTGAGCGCCTTGAGGATCTCCCAGGCCACTTTGACCTCCTCCTCGGCATGGAAGGTGGACAGCGAAATCCGGATCGTGTCGCCGATTCCGTCGGCCAGCAGCGTTCCGAGCCCGACGGCCGACTTCAGCGATCCCGACCACTTGGTGCCCGCCTCGGTGACCCCGAGGTGCAGCGGGTAGGGAATGCGCTGCGCCAGCAGCCGGTTGGAGGCGATCGTGTTGGGAACACTGGTGGACTTCATCGAGACCTTGAAGTTGGTGAACTCCAGGCGCTCCATGAGGGCGACGAACTCGACCGCGGCCGTTACAAGTGCCTCGACAGGGTTCTCGAACTCCAGCTCGCGCAGATGCGCGGGCAGCGAACCCGAGTTGACTCCGATCCGCAGCGGAGTCCCGAGCTCGTTGGCGCGCTGCGCGACCTGGGCCACCTTGTCGGGGCCACCGATGTTGCCGGGGTTCAGGCGGACGCAGTGAGCGCCGGCATCGAGGGCCTTGAGGGCCAAGGTGTAGTTGAAATGGACATCGGCGATGATCGGGATGGGCGCCTGGGCGACGATCGTGCGTAGCGCCTCCACGTCCTTCTCGCGCGGGACGGCAACGCGGACGATGTCAGCACCGGCCTCGGCGACCCGGCGGATCTGGGCCATGGTGGCCGACAGATCAGCCGTCTCGGTCTTGGTCATCGTCTGGACAGCGACGGGCGCTCCGCCGCCGATCGGCACCGCGCCGACGTGAATCTGGCGTTCTGAGGGCATGGTCTTCAGTGTAGAGCGGCCCTCACGATGCTCAGGCCCCGGCGAAGGGCTGGGCACCCGGCGAAGGGCTGGGCGCCCGGCGAAGGGCTCAGGCGCCCGGCGAAGGAGCGTCCGGCGAACGAGCGTCCGGACCACGTTCCAGATCGCGGTCGGGATCGCGGCGGCGGCGCGCCGCCAGGGCGCCGAAGGTGACCGCGGCCAGGACCAGGACGACAAGGATGATGATCACCGGCGTAGGCAGGAACGAACCGCCGCCGCCACCGCCGCCACTGCTGCCGCCGTGGCCGACCGCCGCCAAGAGCGCCCGGTTGATCACGTCGGGACAGTTGGTGTACTCCTTGGTCTCGGCCGACATGACCTGTAGGGCATGGTTGAGCTGCGCGACCGTGTAGTGCCCGGTCAGCCCGGCTCGATGGGCGAGGCAGTCGTTGATGACCGGGTTGGAGGCGTTCTTGGCCAGCGCTGGCCCGGCGCTGAGCACGCCGGCGGCGAACACGGCGAGGACCGCGAGGACCGCGAGCTTGGCCTGACGGCGGAGGAGCATCGGGTGAGGATCTTAGGCGGCGGGGCGCTGGACCATCACCACGGCGCCACCGGCTGAAGGGCCGAGCAGGGTCGGGGCGCGAGTGCCGATGGCCTCCGGAGTGAGCGTCCAGGGCCGGGCCAACCCGAAGCGCACGATCCGGGAACCGCCCACTGTCCGCGATGAGATCACCCGGATCCCACCAGGTAGCGGGCCGAGACGCTGGGCGACGTTTCCGACCACGTCCACCTCGGAAACCGTCACCGGAGCGGGGGTGGGTTTGAGGCCGGGCCCCGACCACGGCACCCCGTCCAGATAGAGCGAGAGCTGCGCGGACCCGAACACGCCGTCGTAGACGACGATCGCGCGCTGGGTGGGCGGGCGCGGCCCGAGCGCGGCAGCCACGGCTCGCCAGTCCGGTGTTTTCTGGAACGAGGGGTCGCTCTGAATCCGGATCCCGGCGTAGACGAACAGCGCCAACAGCGCCACGGCCAGGACGGCACCGGCAGTCCGCGCCCCGCGCGCCGTACAGGCAGCGGCGAGCACGATGGCCAGCGGCACCCAGCCCGGCATCAGGCCTCGGGCGATGTAGGCGTCGTGGCCGGCCAGGGCAAGGGCCAGGGGAACCAGGATCACCGCGCCCGCCAAAGCTGCCGCCAGGCCGGCCCCGCGCAGCTCTTGCCGGCCGGCGCCGGCGATCAGCAGCCCGATCGCGGCCACACCCACCACCGCCGCCCCGATCAGGCCGTAGGAGACCAAAGAGCTCTTATAAAGGGTGTTCATGGCGAAGGTGACCGGCACCTGTTGCAGGCGCAGCGACAGCGGCAGGCTGACGATGAACTGGACCGGTCGGTCCAGGCGGGGGACGACGTGCGGAATCAGGGCCAGTTCGACGACGCCGAGCGCGCCCAGGGCCAGCACGGTGATCCGCGACCGGTACCGATAGACGAGCGCCAGGCCCTCGGGAGCGACCAGGAAGCTCGCGTAGTACTGGGTCAGCAGGGCGAGGATCGACAACGCGGCCCACCAGATCAGGTCGCCCCGTCCCCCCGTCCGCCACGCCCGGGCGAAGAAGAGCAGCGAGCCGGCACACAGGACGACCAGGAGCATGTACTCGCGGGCCTCCTGCGAGTACCAGATCATGAACGGGTTGACGGCCGCAAAGGCTGCCGCCATCAGCCCAGCGGGCCGGGAGACGAGCTCGCGGCAACACAGGTAGACGAGCGGGATCAGGGCGACGCCGAGCAGCGCCGAGAGCGATCGCAGGGCAAGCTCGCCGGTACCGAACAGCTTCGCCCACGGCCAGGCGACAAGCAGGTACAGCGGTGGATTCCACTCATAGCGGCTCCAGGCAGTGAGCATGGCGCCGAACGACAGGTGCAGCTCGTGCACGGCCTGTGCCTCATCCAGCCAGTAGCTCTGGCTGGACAGCGTGGCGAAGCGCAGCACCGCGGCCAAGCCCGTGATCGCGGCCAGCGCCCAGGTGCCGGCGTCGATCCCAAGTGGGCCCGACGCACCTGTCGGCCGGGCCTCGGTGGCGGCCTCCGTGGGGGCCGGCGAGAGCATGCGGGCGGAGTCTACCTCCGGTCGGACGGCCTGCCCGCGGCCTAACCAGGTCTTCGTAACAGCGAAACCAAACGCCCGAAGGCGACGTTATTGTCATCCGCTTGCCCGCCCCCCGAAATCTCCCCTGGTGGCGCCCGCGAACTGCCCTGGCGACGGTGGCCGGGCTGGCCGCGCTCAGCCTCGCCGGCTGCGGCGGCTCGGGCTCCACGGTGTCCAAGCTCCCTCCGGAGCGTCCCGGTCTCAAGGGCCCGACCTCGATGTTCACCCCGGCCGGCCTGGAGGCGAATCCCTCGCCGATGCTCGACGAGCTCCACACCCTCGGGGTCGACTCGGTGCACGTCTACATGCACTGGGCAGACATCGCGCCCAGTCCCGCGTCGCCCCAGCGCCCGAGCTTCAATGCCGCTGATCCGGCCGCCTACCCGGCCTCGGGCTGGACCACCTACGACGCGGTCGCCCGCGGACTCGCCGCCCGCGGCATGACCCTTTACCTCGACCTCGTCCCCCCCGTCCCCAGGTGGGCGTCGGGTCCCGGGGCCCCCAAACCGGCCTCCCAGTCCGAGTGGCATCCCTCGGCCGCCGCCTTCGGGCAGTTTGCCCATGCCGTGGGGATCCGCTACAGCGGCCACTACGTGCCGGCCGGTGAATCCCAACCGTTGCCGCGCGTCAAGTACTGGTCGATCTGGAATGAGCCCAACTTCGGACCTGAGCTCGCGCCCCAGGTAGTTCCGAACACTGAGATCGAGGCCTCGGGACGGGCCTACCGGGGGCTCGTCGACGCCGCCTGGAGCGCCCTGCACGCCACCGGTCACGGCCAGGACACGATCCTCATCGGTGAGATCGCGCCCGCCGGCGTCACCTACGCAGGCGGCGTGGGTGAGTTCAACGGGATGGCCCCGCTGCGCTTCCTGCGCGCCCTCTACTGCGTCGACGCCGCCTATCACCCACTCACCGGCACCGCCGCCAGCCAGCGGGGCTGTCCGCCCACTTCAGCCGCCTCCTCGGGCTTTGCCGCCGCGCACCCCGGCCTGTTTCACGCCTCTGGCTTCGCCGATCACCCCTATCCGCAGGGCCTGCCACCGAATCAACCCACGCCTAACGAGCCTGACTACGCTGAGCTGGCCGAGATCGGAAAGGTCGGCCAGACCCTCGACAGGCTTCAGCGCGTGTACGGGTCGCACACCGTGTTTCCGATCTACTCGACCGAGTTCGGCTACCAGACCCACCCCCCCGACGTCGAAGCCGGAACCGTCAGCCAGCCGGTTGCCGCCGACTACATGAACTGGTCTGAGTATCTGACCTGGCTCAATCCGCGGCTGCGCACCTACGACCAATACCTGATGAACGACCCAGCGGCCGGGTTCTTCGCCACCGGGCTGAAGTCATCTGCCGGCGTGCCCAAGCCGGCCTACGCCGCCTTCCGGATGCCGATCTACCTGCCCGTCACCAGCACTGCCCGCGGTCACTCGCTCGTGGTGTGGGGATGTGTCCGGCCTGCCCCCAACGCGGCGCGATCCAGTCATCGCCCGCAGCGCGTTCGCATCCGGTTCCAGGCCGCAAGCGGCGGTGCCTTCCGCACCGTGGCCACGGTCCCGATCAGCAACCCGCACGGCTATTTTGAGGTCGCCGAGAAGTTCCCCGCCAGCGGCATCGTCCAGCTCGCCTGGAGTTATCCACACGGCCCCGAGATCACTAGTCGCGTGGTCGCCATCAAGCTCCGCTAGGCTGGCCCCGGCCCGCTCGGGCCACCGCCGGCCGCCTTCCCCTCTCCGCGCCGGTCCGCAACTCTATTGCCCTGGAGCTGTTATCTAAAGCTATGCCCAAACTCCCAGAGACTCGATCAATTCTCCGCCGTGGCAGCGCGCTTGCCCTTGGTGCGGCCCTCGCCGCGACGGGCGCTGCCGCGCTTCCCGCGGCAGCGTCGGCCAACTCCTCGCAGCTCGCGATCATCCAGGACAACTTGGATCTGACCAACCCGGAGGCCGCCTTTGGCCAGTTCCGGGCGCTCGGCGCCAACACGGTACGGGTCATCGTTCCCTGGGCGCTGATCGCGCCGAGCTTTAACGCCAAGAAGAAGCCCAACTTCAACGCCACCGACCCCAATGCTTACCCGGCTAAGAACTGGGTCCCGTACGACAACATCGTGCGCGCGGCCCAAGCCGACGGCCTCACGGTTGACATGACGGTGACCGGTGGGGCACCGGTGTGGGCCGACGGCTCGGGCATCCCGCCCCAGGGCAAGAACCCGGCCTTTGCCTGGAAGCCCAACGCCAAGTACTACGGCGAGTTCGTGACCGCGGTCGGCAAGCGCTACAACGGTCACACCGACGGACTGCCGGCCGTGCACTTCTGGGCGCTGTTCAACGAGCCCAACTTCGGCCAGGATCTTGGTCCGCAGGCCATCAACGGCTCGCGAACCTCGTACGCCCCGATGCTCTACCGGGGCATCGTCAACGCCGGCTGGAAGGCGCTGCAAGGCACCGGTCACGGCAACGACACGATCCTGATCGGCGAGTTCGCCGCTCGCGGGAGCACCCCGTCGCCCCCGAGCCATCGCGCTCCCCAGGGTTTCCCCGGCAACTACGGCCAGACCAAGCCGCTGCAGTTCATTCGCACTCTGTACTGCCTGAGCCCCAGCTACCGCCAGCTGCGCGGCAGTGCCGCCCGCTCGGTCGGCTGCCCCACCAGCGCAGCCGGCTCGCGGCGCTTCCGCGCCCAGAACCCTGGGCTGTTCAGCGCCAGCGGGGTCTCTGCCCATCCCTATCCCGACAACCTGTCGCCGGTTCGCGACGGCCGCAGCGATCCCGACTTCGCGGCCTTCCCGGACCTGGGCAACCTGGCCCGGACGCTTGACCGGGCCACCGGCTCCTACGGTGTCCACCGGCGCTTCTCGATCTACAACACCGAGTACGGCTACATCACGAGCCCGCCGGCCAGTCGCCATTACGTCTCGCAGGCGACTGCCTCCTACTACATCAACTGGGCCGAGTACCTGAGCTACAAGAACAGCCGGGTGAAGTCCTACATGCAGTACCTGCTCATGGATCCGCCCGGGTCAAGCGGCGCCTACGCCGGGTTCGCCAGCGGCCTGGAGACGGCCAGCGGTGTCCACAAGGCCAACTACGACGCCTACCGGATGCCTTTCTACATGCCGCGCACGTCGTTCTCGCACACGGCGAGCGTCGAGGTGTGGGGCAACGCCCGGCCCGCCGGGTTCGAGAAGCTGGGCGGCTACGGAACCCAGCAGGCTCAGGTGCAGGAGCAGATCGGCAGCGCCTGGAAGACGCTCAACACAGTCAACCTGAACGGGGCCCAGGGGTACTTCGACGTCAAGATGAAGTTCCCGTCCAGTGGCCAGGTTCGCCTGCAGTGGACCTATCCGACTGACCCGCTGCTGCCCTCCGGCTTCTCCGGGCACACGATCTACAGCCGGTCCTTCAACATCAAGGTGCATTAGACGCTCGGCATCGGGAATACTGGACGGTAGATGCCGTCCGGTATTCCCGAGCTGGTCTTTCGGCTGCAGGAGATCTGCGGTCAAGAGCACGTGCTGACCCACCCGCACGCGCTGTCCACCTATCGCTCAGATGGACTGCTGCACTACCGCCAGACTCCGGTCGCGGCGGTTCTGCCCGGCACCGCGGAGCAGGTCCAGCAGGTGCTGGTCGCCTGTCACGCGGCCCGTGTTCCCTGGGTCGCGCGCGGGGCGGGGACCGGCCTGTCAGGCGGCGCCCTGCCGCTCGCCGAGGGCGTGCTCATCGTCCTCTCGCGGCTGCGGCGCATTCTCAGCGTGAATCTCGACGACAGCACGGTCGTGGTCGAGCCTGGGGTGACCAACCTCGCGATCACCAGGGCCGTCTCGCCCAGTCATTTCTATCCGCCGGACCCCTCGAGCCAGATCGTCTGCTCGATCGGCGGCAATGTGGCTGAGAACTCGGGCGGCGCCCACTGCTTCAAGTACGGCTTCACGACCAACTACGTGATCGGGCTCGAAGTGGTGCTCAGCGACGGCAGCGTTGTCAACCTGCGCCGGGACGATCCCGGCTATGACCTGCTCGGTGCCTTCGTCGGCTCCGAAGGGACCCTCGGGGTGGCCACCCGGATCTGGCTGCGGGTCATCCCCGCGCCCGAGAGCGTGCAGACGCTGGTCGCGTTCTTTGAGGGCACCGGCCCCGCGGGCGCCGCCGTGTCGGCGATCGTCGAGGCCGGGCTGGTCCCGGGGGCGATCGAGATGATGGACCGGCTTTCGATCGAGGCCGCCGAGCAGGCCACCGGTGCCGGCTACCGGACGGACGCCGGCGCAGCCCTGGTGGTCGAGCTCGACGGTCCGCGCGAGGAGTGCCTGAGCGGCCTGGAGCGAATCATGGAGCTGTGCTCAAGCGCTGGCTCGCTCGACGTCCGGATCGCCCACACTGACGAGGAGCGTGAGCAGATCTGGCGTACCCGCAAGGCGGCCTTCGCGGCCATGGGCCGGATCGCCCCCGCCTACTACGTCCAGGATGGCGTGATCCCGCGCACTCGTCTCGGTGAGGTGCTGGGCGAAATCGACCGCCTGGCCGCGGAATACCGGCTACGGGTGGCCAACGTGTTTCACGCCGGAGACGGCAACCTGCACCCCCTGGTCTGTTACGACGCCGAGCAGGAGGGCGAGGCAGAGCGCGCCGAGGAGCTCGCGGGGCTGATCGTCAAGGCGTGCGTCGACGCCGGAGGGTCGATCACCGGCGAGCACGGAGTCGGCGTCGACAAGCGCGCCTACATGCCCTCGATGTTCGGCGAGGCCGACCTCGATGCCTTCCAGCGCCTGCGCTGCGCTTTTGATCCCCTCGGGCTCGCCAACCCCGGCAAGGTGATGCCCACACCGCGGTTGTGTGGTGAAGTTCCCGGTCCCTACCGTGAACACCCGCTCGAGCGCGCAGGCGTTGCGGAGCGATTTTAGGTGACGGCCCGGCGCCGGAGGCGGCGATGACAACTGTCACGCGCCAGGAACCCAAAACCTTTGCCGAGGCGGCCGCCACGCTGGCTCAGGCCAGCTCGGCCGGGCTCTCGGTCCGCTTCCACGGGTCCGGGACCAAGCTGGCCTGGGGCCGGCCCGCGCCGGCCGCTGACATCGAGTTGCATACCACCGGCCTGAACACGATTGTCGAGCACAACCCTGGCGATCTCACCGCGGTCCTCGAGGCCGGCGTCCCCCTGGCCGTCGCACAGGACACTTTCGCCGCCGCCGGCCAGATGCTGGCCCTCGATCCGCCCCTCGGTGACGACGCGACGGCGACGATCGGTGGCATCGTCGCCACCGGGGACTCGGGGCCGCTGCGTCACCGCTACGGCGCCCCCCGCGATCTCGTCATCGGGGCCACCGTCGCCCTCGGTGACGGGACGATCGCTCAGTCGGGCGGGAAGGTGATCAAGAACGTCGCCGGCTATGACCTGGCCAAGCTGTTCGCGGGTTCGTTCGGAACCCTGGGGCTGATCCTGTCGGTCAGCGTGCGCCTGCATACCCTGCACGCCAGCACCACGGCCCTGGGCGCCTGCCCGGACCCCGAGCGCCTGGGGGCGGCCGCGGTGGCGCTGGCGGCCGCACCGCTCGAGCTGGAGGCCCTGGAGGTAGCCTGGCGGGCCGGACGGGGCGGCATTCTGATGCGCTGCGCCGGCCCGGAGCATGCCCGGCGAGCCCGGCGAGCGGCGCGCCGCCTCGAGGAGCTCGGCCTTGATGGTGTCGAGGTCACCACCGACGACGAGTCGCTGTGGGAGCGCCAGCGCGCCGGCCAGCGCAGCCGCGACGCCGCCCTGGTCAAGGTCGCCGCTGCGCCCACGGCCCTGGCGGCGGTCATCCGCGCCAGCCAAGCCTGCGACGGAACCCTGGTCGGCCGCGCGGCGCTCGGGACCAGCTACGTGAGCCTGGCCCCCGAGCACGTCGACGAGCTTCGCCGGACCCTGCCGGCCGGAGCCGTGAGCATCGTCCTCGATGCTCCTGACGAGCTTCGCGGCCAGCAGGACCCATGGGGCACGCTCGAGGCGCCCGTGCGCGACCTCATGCACAGCGTCAAGGGCCGCTTCGATCCCACCGGGGTCTGCAACCGTGGCCTGTTCGTGGACGGGATCTAAAGTGGCCCGGAGCCGCTGACCTCGATGCCCGCCTTTGACCCCCATCGCCCTCCGGAGCAGTCCGTGATCGAGGACTGCGTGCACTGCGGGTTCTGCCTTGACACCTGTCCCACCTACGTCCTCTGGGGAGCCGAGGCCGACTCGCCCCGGGGGCGGATCGTGCTCATGAAGGAGGGATTGGAGGGAGAAGCGGGCATGTCGGATGAGATGGTCAGCCATTTCGATCGCTGCCTCGGTTGCATGGCCTGCGTGTCCGCCTGCCCGTCCGGTGTCCAGTACGACCGCCTGATCGAACGGGTCCGGCCCCAGGTCGAACGAAACCACGAGCGCTCCCGGGCCGAGCGCGCGCTGCGGCGACTGCTCTATGAGACCCTCCCCCATCCCCAGCGGCTGCGCGCCCTCGTGCCGCTGCTGGCCGCGGGCCGCCGGCTCGGGGCCGACCGGCGCCTCCCCGAGCGCCTGGCCGTGCTGGCCAAGGTCGCTCCCCGCAC
>JBAVWI010000109.1:0-2381 GCA_049697735.1 Solirubrobacteraceae bacterium | reverse complement strand
AGAGGCCGGGCATGATCGAGCCTCCATAGAGCATCACGCTGGGCAGGTCCAGACGACAGAGCGCCATCACGGTCGCGGGGATCGTCTTGTCGCAGCCGCTGAGCGCGATCACGGCGTCGAACATGTGGGCGTCGACGACGAGCTCGATCGAATCGGCGATCAGCTCGCGGCTGACCAGCGACGCCCGCATCCCCGGCGTGCCCATCGTGATCCCGTCTGAGATGGCGATCGTGTTGAGCTCCATCGGTGTCCCCCCGGCGGCTCGGATCCCCTCCTTGACCTTGGCGGCCCGCGCGCGCAGATGAAAGTTGCAGGGCATCGTCTCGATCCACGTGTTGGCGACGGCGACGAGCGGGCGCGCGAGGGCCTCGTCGTCATACCCGATCCCCTTCAGGTAGGCACGGGCAGCAGCACGCTCGGGTCCCTCGGTGAGGGCGCGGCTGCGGTGCTTGAGATCAAACGTGGAGGCGGTGCTCATCGGGGGCGCAACTGTATCGACCCGGACACGATCGCCTCGGATGCGACGGCGGTGCTGGGCGGCGCCGTCAGTTGGCGCTGTCGAGCGGAGTCTCGGTGGCGCTGCGTCCGGCCACCTCGCGCATCCAGGCCCGCTCCCACTGGGACAGGCGCCACAGGTCGCGCTTGACCCGAGCGGGGTCGAGCTGGCGGCCCGGCAGGTGCATGTTGGCGGTCGATATCAGCCTCCGCTCATCGCCGGTCAGGGCCATCCACTTGGCCAGCACGTCGTCGGAGTCTGGCAGGCGGGTGCTGCCGTAGGGCCGAGTCTCGTCGGGGAAGGCGACGCAGTACTCGTTGAGCAGCCGGTGGGTCTGGGCGAGGTAGGCGACGATCGCCCGATGAGGGTAGATGAGGTACGCGTAGGCCGCCCCGCCCGAGCCACCGGTATCCGAGGGACCTTCGGACAACGTGCCCCAGACGCGGATGAAACCCAGGTCGCGGTACATCCCCCACTCCTCGTCGTTCACGCACGACTGGAGCAATGCTCGCGCGCGCTGCTCGGCACGGCGCTCGCGGCCCGGGTCATAGGGCATGACGGGAGCCATTTGCCGCCGCGCGCGGTAGCGCGACCACAGCTCCTCGGCGCGGGGGACGAGCTCCTCGGCGAGCAAAGCGATGGCTACCAGCGCGGTTGCAACGAGCGCCAGCAGCACGACGGGCCTGCTAGCGGCCGCCGGCCGCCCGCGGAAAGAAGATCACGCGGTCGGCATCCCGCGGGATGTCTTGAAAGAAGCGCACCATCCGGGCTTGGCGCCGTCCGGCCGAGCCATCGAGCGGCACCGCCGCCCACAGACCGGCATCGAGCTGGCGCCGAAACTCCTCGACAAGACGCATTTCATCGTCGGCAAGCTCGACGTCGCCTTCTGCGATCAGCACCTCTCCATGCCCTGGCTTCATCCTCAGAAAGCGCACCGCCGTGATTATGTCACGCCCAGCACGTCGACCGGACCGGGGCCCACGCCGACGTCGGTGAGCCCCATGCGCACTGCCTCGGCGGCACGCTGCTTGGCTGTCCGCGCGGCCTGAAGTGGAGAATCGCCCCACGCCAGGCGTGCCGCCAGCACCGACGAATGAGTGCAACCCGACCCATGTGCGGCGCCATCGGGATGACGCTGACCGGGGATCTCATGGATCTGCTCGCCATCGAAGAAAATGTCGGTGGCCTGGTCTCGGTGGCCGCCGGTGACGACGACGACATCCGGTCCAAGGGCGCGGATGACCCGGGCCAGCTGCTCGGCCTCTTCATCGGCGCCGGGCGGATCGGGCGCCCGGGCCCCGGCGAGCCGGCGTGCTTCGGGCAGGTTCGGGGTGACCACGGTGGCGAGCGGGAGCAGCCGCTCGATCAGCGCGACCCGGGCTTGGGGCTCGAGCAGCTCGGCGCCCGACTCCGAGACCATCACCGGATCGAGCACGACCGGCGTTCCGTCCGGGAGCGCCTGGAGGGCCTCGGCCACCGCCGCAATCGTGGCCGTGGTCCCCAGCATCCCGATCTTGACCGCGTCGACGCCGATGTCCTGCGCGACAGCCAGGGCCTGCGCGCGGATGATCTCGGGCGGGATCGTGTGCACGGCGATCACGTCCACGGTGTTCTGAGCGGTGATCGCGGTCACGGCGGTCATCCCGTGCACCCCGCAGGCAGCGAAGGCCTTCAGGTCGGCTTGGATGCCCGCGCCGCCGCCCGAGTCCGATCCGGCGATTGAGAGGACACATGGGGGCCTGCCCGTTCTCGGTGAAGTCATCCTTGCACCGAGGCTATCGGCGTCTCACGGTGCCACGGCCGCGTAGCGGCCGCCCGCCTCGCGCCGGATCCGGCCCGCGAGCTCGAGCGAGGCCAGGGCAGCCAGGCCGGCGTCAGCGTCGAG
>JBAVWI010000108.1:0-8239 GCA_049697735.1 Solirubrobacteraceae bacterium | reverse complement strand
CCGCGCTCCTGCTCCTGCTCCATCCAGTCCATGACGGCCGCGCCCTCGTGAACCTCCCCCATCTTGTAGGTCCGACCTGTGTAATAGAGGATGCGCTCAGTCGTCGTCGTCTTACCGGCGTCGATGTGAGCCATGATCCCGATGTTGCGAATCTTTTGAAGAGGGAACGTGCGTGCCATGAGTTGTTTCGGTCGTGAGCGGTTGAGGGGGCGGGACGCGGACTCCGGCTGCGGTCATGAAAAAGGGCCCAGTGGGCCCGATAACGACGCAGGGGTTCGCGACGGGCAGGTATCTAGTTGGTCGTTGTCTCCATCACGTGGATGTACTGGGCCCGGGAGCGAGCACAGTTGGACGTGACCCGACCCGAGGCGGAGACCGAATATAGCAGAGGTGACGAGGCGTCCGGAGGCGCTTTGGAGGGTCACAGCAGGCGCCCCGCGCGGCTTTCCAGGCCCGTCGCGACCGGCGTCGTGACGGGCGGTCTGGCCGGTGCTGCCCTGCTCGTGGTGGCTGAGTTCACCTCCTTGCTCAGCGTGCATTCGGGCCTGCATGCGACGGCGGTCAGGGTGGTCCAGACCGGCTCGCACAATTCCTACGCATTGATCCCGATCGCCCTCCTGGCGGCCCTGCTGAGCCTGGCCGCGCGGGGTGCCCACAGCCCGCTCGTCCTGCTCGCCCTCGGCGTGCTGGGCGTGGCGGCGTTGCTCATCGCCCTGGTCGGCGACCTGCCCGACGCCCAGGCCAGCGGCTTGATCCTCGGTCCCGCGGGGCGATACGCCATCGCCAGCTCCAGCCCCGAGGTCGGCTTCTACCTCGAGACCCTGGGCGCCGTCATCCTGCTCATCGCCGCCGGCGCCGGATTGCTGCTCACCGCGCCGAGGGGCACGCCCACGCCCGCCCGGCACGCCCGGTCAGGTTAGGAGTTCGGCACGCGCTGTCCGCGTGCTGACTAAATTTCTCCTTATGCGGTTTACCAACAACCCGCGCGTTACATTTAATCAACGCGAGGGTTGTCCCACCGCAGCCCCCGGTCCCGTGCGGTGGGCAGCCCTCGCGTTTTCTCTCTCTACGAGCTGTGCCGCCCGCGCGGACTGAATACACCGCTGACTAGAGCGACAGGCCCGTCGCCGGCTGGGTGAGCCCGAGAATGACTACCAGCGGTAGTGGGCGAAGGCCTTGTTGGCCTGGGCCATGCGGTAGATGTCGTCCTTGCGCTTGTACGCGTTGCCCTGCTGCTGCTGAGCATCGAGCAGCTCGTTGGCCAAGCGCTGGGACATCGGCTTCTCGCGCCGGTCCCGAGCGAAGGAGACAAGCCAGCGGACGGCCAGCGTCCGCGCGCGGCGAGCCGGCACCTCTACGGGCACCTGATAGGTGGCGCCGCCGACCCGGCGGGAGCGAACCTCGAGCACCGGGGTGAGCGCCTTGACGCCCGCCTCGAGCTGCTCGACTGCATTCTTGCCGGTGCGCTCCTCCAGAATTGCCAGCGCGTCGTAAACGATCTTCTCAGCCGTCGACTTCTTGCCGTCGAGCATCACCTTGTTGATGACCTGCTGGACAAGGCGGTTGCGATACACGGGATCCGGCTCGATCGGCCGGATCTGCGCGGCGGCGCGGCGGGGCATCTACTTCGCCTTCACGCCGTACTGCGAACGGGCCTTCTTGCGGTCGCTGACGCCGGCCGCGTCGAGCGTGCCCCGAATGACCTTGTAGCGAAAGCCGGGAAGGTCCTTGACGCGACCGCCGCGAACGAGCACCACGGAGTGCTCCTGAAGGTTGTGGCCCTCCCCCGGAATGTAGGCACCCACCTCCATGCCGTTGGTGAGCCGCACACGAGCCACCTTGCGCAAAGCCGAGTTCGGCTTCTTGGGCGTGGTGGTGTACACGCGGGTGCAGACGCCGCGGCGCTGGGGCGCGGCTACCTTCTTCTTGCGACCCTTGCCCGATTTGAGGCCCGGCGTGGCGAGCTTCTTCTTGGGCGCGGTGCGGCCTTTGCGGATCAGTTGGCTGGTGGTCGGCATGCGGTGGCAGAGCGTAGCAGGGGCGCGCCCGGGGTCCGGGCTCAGGCGGGCACCCCGGCCAGCACCTCGTCGACGTCGGCGTGGGGGACGCCGACGGCGTTGGCCACGGGCGCATAGGTGACCTGGCCTGCGGCAACGTTGACCCCGAGCTTGAGACCCGGATTGTCGGCTATGGCGCGGTGCACGCCGTCGCTGGCCAGGTGCAGCACATAGGGCATGGTGGCGTTGGTGAGCGCGTAGGTGGACGTGACAGGTACGGCACCGGGCATGTTGGTCACGCAGTAGTGGGTGATCCCGTCGACCTCGTAGGTCGGATCCGAGTGGGTCGTCGGGCGCGAGGTCTCAAAGCAGCCGCCCTGATCGATGGAAACGTCGACCAGGACGGACTGGTGCTTCATGATCCCGAGTTGCTCGCGCGTGATTACGTGAGGCGCGCGCGCGCCGTGGACGAGGACCGCGCCGATCACGAGGTCAGCGTCGGGCAGGCGCTCCTCGATCGAGAGCGTCGTGGCAAAGCATGTGTCGGCTCGTCCGCCAAAGGCGATGTCGAGCTCGCGGAGCCGATCGATGTTGCGATCGAACACGTACACCGTCGCCTCCATGCCGAGTGCGATGAAGGCAGCGTTCATCCCCACCACGCCACCGCCGATGACCATCACATTGGCCGCCGCGACCCCGGGAACACCGCCGAGCAGGATGCCCCGGCCGCCGAGCGGCTTCTCGAGCATGAAGGCGCCGGCCTGGGTGGCGATCTTGCCCGCCACCTCGGACATCGGGGCCAGGAGGGGCAGGCGCCCGCGCAGGTCCTCCACCGTCTCGTAGGCGATGCAGGTCGCGCCCGACGACATCAGACCGCGCGTCAGCGCTTGGTCGGCGGCGAGATGGAGATAGGTAAACAGCGTGTGCCGAGGGGTCAGTCGCGCGACCTCCTCGGGCTGTGGCTCCTTGACCTTGACGATCAGGGTCGCCTCAGCGAAGACTGCGTCAGCGTCAGGAAGGATCGTCGCCCCCTGCGCGGCGTAGTCCTGATCGGAGATCGAGGAGCCCTGGCCGGCTCCGCTCTGGACACACACGTCGTGACCGGCGTCGGCGAGCTCGCGCACCCCGGCCGGGGTCAGGGCGACCCGGTACTCGTCCTTCTTCACCTCGGTGGGGACGCCGACTTTCATGTCACCAGCTCCCGGCCGCGCAGGGCCAGCCAGAACTCGATCCGGTCCCGGGCGGAGCTGAGATTGCGCCCGGTCAGCTCCTCTACCCGTTTGATCCGATACCGCAAAGTATGGCGATGGCAGTAGAGACGCCGGGCGGCGCGCTCCCACTGACCGTTCTCCTCAATAAACGCTTCCAGGGACCGCATCAGTTCACCTCCGTAGTGTCCTTCGCTGGCCTCAATCGGGCCAAGGATCGAGTCACAGAACAGTCTCAGCGCCTCGTCGTCCTGCAGCGAGAGCAACAGCTGGAAGGAGCCGAGATCTTTGTAGGTGGCGACGGTGGCCACCGGACGGCCCTTGCCATTGCCGTTGGCGTGGCCGTTGCCCGTGTCGCCGGCGTGACTGACTCCGAGCGCGAGCGCCTCCACCGCGCAGCGTCCCTCGTGAAAGCTTCGGCGAGCCTCCGCGCCGGCCACTGGGCGGCCGACGCCGACGCGCACACCGTCGCCAAGCCCGCTGCGCAGCCGCTCGCAGACGCGCTGGGCGAGCGCGAACACCTGCTCCTCGGCACCGCCGGCCACCAGCGCACAGGTGAACTGAGCGGTGGAGGCGACGAGCCCCGGAGACGCCTCTTCGCGAAGCGCGGTGCAGAGGGCGTCCTCGACCGGGTGGGCAGGGCCGCGGCCACTGTCGGGACGCCGCACGACCAGCGCGGCCACCTGCTCAGCCAGGCCAAACGGCTCAAGGCGGCGAGCTAGTTCGACCCCGGTCAGGTCGCCGCCGACGATCGCGGCGAGGACGTCACCGGCCAGCCGGCGCTCGGTATCCCCCGCGACCCGCCCCCGGAGCAGCTCCAGCGCAACGATCGTCACCGCTTGATGGAGGGTGAGCCGGTCGAAGTCAGACAGCGGTCCTGAGTCCTTGATCGCCACCAGCCACGCCTCGGGCTTACGCTCGGCGCCGTCGCGGGCGCCCCCCGGCCCTCCGTCGGCCGCGACGGGCAGGGCCAGAGCACGCTCGGCCTGCTCGCCCAAGGGGGGCAAAAACGCCCGTGCCTCGCCGCGGCGCGTGCGCTCGCCGAGCTCGTCGCGCAGGGCGACGACTGTCTCGGGCTCGATCGCGCGCCGGAAGGCGCGCTGCACGAGTGGCTCGCCACGGGCGTCAAAAATGAGGACGGCAGCCCCGGTCAAGGTGGACAGCGTCCCGGCCAGGGCCTCGAGCCCGCGTTCGGAGAGCACGATCCGCTCGAGTCGTTCGTGAGCGGCGATCGCGCGCCGCAGCACCGCGTACTGCTCGTTGACGAGCTTGGTGAACGCGGCCTCGGTGACGGCGATGAACGGCAACTCGTACGGGACCTCGAAGACCGGGAAGTCCCGTTCGGCCGCCGTCTCGAGGAGGGCCGGCGGGATCTCGGGATGGCTGAAGCCGGTTCCAAACCCGAGCCCGGCGAGCTGATGATCGGCCAGCCGGATCACGAACTCGCGTTGCTCCTCGGGCGTCTTGAGCAGCATGCCGGTGCTGAGCAGCAGCTCCCCGCCTGACAGCCACGGGGTGGGGTCAAGCAGCTCAGAGATGTGGACCCAGCGCACCGGGAGGTCGACGTTCGCCTCGCCACAGTGCAGGCGGACATCGAGACCGTCCAGCAGTTCACGAACGGTGAGCATTCGGCTCGATTCCCGGTGCGCTGACTGGCCGGATCTGACTTAGGACCGGGCGCGCATGCGCTCGCCGGCCTCGGTGAGAACGGGTCGGAGCACAGCCTCGATCTCTTCGAACTGCTGCGGACCGGCGATCAGCGGCGGAGAGAGCTGGATCACCGGGTCGCCACGGTCGTCAGCGCGGCAGATCAGCCCGCGGCGATAGAGCTCACCTGACAAAAAGCCCCGCAGAAGCGTCTCTGACTCCTCGTCTGAGAAGTGCTCAGCGGAGTCCTGATCCTTCACGAGCTCGATCGCGTTGAAGTACCCGGCCCCGCGCACGTCACCGACGATCGGGATGTCGCGCAGAGACTCGAGCATCTCCCGGAACGGGCCCTCGTTCTGGCGGACGTTCTCGATCACGCCCTCGCGCTCCATGGCGTCGATGTTGGCCAGCGCGATCGCTGACGCCATCGGGTGCCCGGCGAAGGTGAACCCGTGGATGAAGCTCTCGGTCCCCTTCATGAAGGGCTCGGCGATGCGATCGGAGGCGATCAAGCAGCCCATCGCGGCGTAGGCGCTGGTCAGGCCCTTGGCGGTGGTGATGATGTCGGGCTGGTAGTCGTAGCGCTGAGCACCGAACCACTCGCCCAGCCGGCCCCAGGCACAGATGACCTCGTCCGAGATCATGATCACGTTGTACTCGTCGCAGATCTCCCGGACGCGCTGGAAATAGCCCTCAGGGGGAACGAAGCAGCCGCCTGCGTTCTGAACCGGCTCGAGGATCACCGCCGCGACTGTCTCTGGACCCTCGAACTCGATCCGGGTGGCGATCGCCTCGGCGAGATCGGAGGGCGCCATTCCGTGCGGCATGCGGAAGGTGTTGGTGTTGACCACGTGGCAGCCGCCGGGCGTGAGCGGCTCAAACGGCTCGCGCAGGCTGGTGATGCCGGTGGCCGAAAGCGCACCGAGGCTGGTGCCGTGGTAGGCGATGTCACGAGCGATCACCTTGGTCTTGTTCGGGTGGCCGGTCAGCTTGTGGTACTGGCGACAGAGCTTGAGCGCCGTCTCCACCGCCTCGCTGCCGCCGCTGGTGAAGAACACGCGGTTGAGGTCACCGGGCGCCAGCCCGGCGATCCGCGCTGCCAGCTCGATCGCCCGCGGGTGGGCGTAGGACCAGTTGGTGAAGAACCCGAGTTCCTTGGCCTGATCGACGGCGGCCTGGGCGATGTCAGCACGGCCGTGGCCGATGTTGACGCAGAAGAGTGCGGAGAGACCGTCGAGGTAACGGTTGCCGTGTTCGTCGTACACGTAACAGCCCTCACCCCGCGTGATGATCGGGATGTCGTAGTCGTCGTAGGCCGACATGCGCGTGAAGTGCATCCAGAGGTGGCGGCGCCCCAGCTCCTGCAGGGTGCTCTGCTCGGTGCGTACTGCCGCTTCGGTGCTAGCCATGCGTCTCTCCTCTGGACTCTTCTCTAGGCCGGTTTGTATAACCGTAGCGCCTGGATGGCGGCCACTCAATTGGACGTCGAGGCGAAGGATGGCTTGCCCGTTGTACTGACTGGCTTAGGGCTGCGATCGATCACCGGTCGCCACCGGGCGCTGCGGGTCGGTGATCCACTCGCTCCAGGATCCCGGGTAGAGCGCGGCCGAGAGACCAGCCACCTCGAGCGCCAGCACCTCGTGGGCCGCAGTCACGCCCGAGCCGCAGTAGGCGCCGACCGGTCCCCGGTCCAGCACGCCGGCGGCGCCGAACTCGTCTCGGAGCGCCTCGGCGGCGAGGAAGTGGCCATCGGCGCCCACGTTCTCGAGCGTCGGGCGGTTGAGCGCTCCCGGGATGTGTCCCGCTACGGGATCGACGGGCTCGGTCTCACCCCGGAACCGCTCGGGCGCACGGGCGTCGAGCAGTACCCCGCTCGCGGCCAGCTCGGCTGCCCCACGCGCATCGAGCACCGGCATCGCGCCCGGGCGAGCGAGGAAGTCGCTGTCCTCCGCCGCAGGCCCTGCGGGACCGGCAGGGCGGGCGGGGCCCCGCTCAAGGCGACCGGAGGCACTGGTCCAGGCGGCAAGCCCGCCGTCAAGGACCGAGACGGCGTCGTGGCCGAAGAAGCGCAGCAGCCACCAGCCTCGGGCAGCCGCGGTCGAGTTGGCGGCGTCATAGACGACCACCTCGCTCCCCGCCCGGACGCCGGCCCGGCGCATCGCTGCCTCGAACTGCGCCGCGCCAGGGAGCGGATGCCGTCCTCCGGGACCGGGGGGACCGGCGAGGTCGGTATCTAGGTCGACAAACGAAGCACCCGGGATGTGCCCCTGCTCGTAAAGGTCACGGCGAGCCCCGCCGGCCAGGTCCCAGCGGACATCGAGCAAAACCGGCGGCCGCTCCCCTTCGGCCAGGGCCTCGGCCAGACGAGCCGCCGTGACCAGCGGTCGGGTCAGCGCGATCACCATCGCAGCGTTGTACTACCCCGAGTGGGCGGCCATCGATGCGTTGTCTCTACCCCGAGTGGGCGGCCATCGCAGAAGGCCAGCTTTCATCGGCCTGCAGAGGGTGACAAACCCGCCCACGCCGGCCGAGTTTGGCCAAAATGCGTGCCCTGCCTGCATTTGGTGACAACCTTGCCCGGGGCTAGCCAAGGTTGTCGCGTTTTGCCGGGCGCCGCGCGAGGCTAGCCGGCGAACGGGGCCTAGGCGGCTGCAGGAGCAGCAGCACCCGGGCCGGCGGCGCGGACCGGAGCCGGCGTCAGCCAGGCCGCGATCAGGACGAGAGCAAAGGCGATGAACTCGACGGCCAGCATCAGCGGATGGGCGGGCAGCGGGTCGCCGAAGACGAGCAGCCCGCCAACGATGCCCGACACATTGGCGGCCGTGCCCGTGATCGCGATCACGGGGACGGCGTCGCCGTCCTGCAGGCCCTTGGCCGAGCTGTAGAAGGCAGCGACCGAAGCGACACCGGCGACGCACACCCAGGGGTTCACCAGTCCGAAGATTCCGTGCGCGCCGACGAGGCCCGAAATCGCCTTGATGGCCACGTCGGAGACGCCGAAGAGGATGCCCGAAGCCGCCCCCAGCATGAATCCGTGGTGGCGGAGGGGAGCGCCGATCCGGGGACCCATGATCAGCAGCGTGCCGGCCACCAGCAGGCCGGCCTCGAAGCCGATCATGCCGGGTAGCGAGAAGCGCGAGTGGGCGCCGTGGACGGCGGGGAGGCTGAAGCCCAGAATCAGCAGGCCGACCGCGGTGAGGCTGATCCCCACCCACTGACGGCGCGAGATCTGCAGACCGAAGGTCCGCTCGGCCATGATGGCCAGGAGCACGACGCCGCCGGCCAGGACCGCCTGGACGATCGACATCGGGGCCATGGCGAGGGCGGCGACGTGGAAGATCCACGCCCCGGCGGCGATCAGCATGCCGAGCGCGAAGAAGCGAGAGG
>JBAVWI010000107.1:0-2528 GCA_049697735.1 Solirubrobacteraceae bacterium | reverse complement strand
GTCCCCCCGTCGAGCCGCCGAGTGTCGGCATGCCCTGAGGATGTCCACCTGCCGGAGTGTTCCCCCGCAGGGCGTCTCGCTTGTCAAGGCCGGGCGAAAAGTGGACCAGTTGCGCCGATTGAAAAGTGTCCCACCCCATGCGTGGGTGAGGTGCTCGATGCCGGGCGAAATGTAGGCCGGTTGAGGGTTGGGGCTCTTCCCCTTCCCCAGCCGGTTTTCGCCGGGTAGTCGCAGGCCCCGCCAGGGGCCGAGCACACCCGGCGTTGGGAGTGGGCTGTCGCTCAGTTGGCTGAAGCGTCAGCGGGTCGGGCGTCGAGGTCTTTGCCGCGTAGGCGGTAGCTGTCGCCTTTGAGGCTGAGGATGTCGGCGTGGTGGATGAGGCGGTCGATCATGGCGGTGGCGGCCATGTCGTCGCCGAAGATCTCGCCCCAGGCGGAGAAGGGCTTGTTGGACGTGACGATCATCGATGCGCGCTCGTAGCGGTTGGACACCAGCGAGAACATGAGGTTGGCGGCTTCGGGATCGAACGGGATGTAGCCGACTTCATCGACGATGATCAGCGGGATGAATGACAGGCGCCTGAGCTCGGTTTCGAGCTGGCCTTGGCGTTTGGCTTCGGCGAGCCGCGCGACCCATTGGGTGGCGGTCGAGAACTGGACGCGCTGGCCAGCCAGACAGGCACGGATTCCGAGGGCGGTGGCGATGTGGGTTTTGCCGGTCCCGGGTGGTCCGAGCAGGATGACGTTCTGTTTGCCGTGCAGGAAGTCGAGCTGACCGAGGTGCTCGATGACCGTCTTTTTGACCGAGCGCTGAAAGGTGAAGTCGAATTCCTCGAGGGTTTTGCGGGCCGGGAACCGGGCGGTTTTGATCCGGCCCTCCCCGCCGTGGCTGTCCCGCGCTGAGACCTCGGTCCCGAGGAGGATCTCGGCGAAGCGTTCATAGCTCCAGGACTCCTCCCGGGCCCGGTCAGCCAATGTCGGCAACGCCCGCGCGGCCGCGGGCGCCTTCAAGGCGCGGAACAGGTGCGCGAGCTCAGCCTGTTTGGTCATGCCGGGATCAGTGCGTCATAGCGCGCCAAGGGCCGGATCTCGACCTCGACCTGGTGGCGCTGGCGCCGCTGCTCGCGTTGGCGTTCCAGCCGCGTCTGATGCGCTGGATCGATCAGGGTCAGCCCGCCGGCGAACACGCGCCGATGCCGGGCGGCGAGCTCGCCGGTGTCGAGCACGACCGCGGTGATCTCCGATTGTGAGACGCGAACCTCGACCCGACGGCCGGCAAACGCCGGGTCGATCGAATAGTCGTTGCGGTCAACCCGAACGAACGGCTGCGCCGCGACCCGGACGACCTGCCGGCGGTCTGTGTCGGGCATCCGAATAGGGAGCGGCCGCATCCGCTGCTGCTCCTCAGCCAGCCGCTCGGCCGGGACCGCCCGGATCGTCCGGTGAACCCTGTGGTTGGCCTTCTCAGTCCACGCGTCGAGCCGGTCCTGGAAGTCGAGGTGGTTGGCGAACACCCGGCCCGGTTCGAAGTTGGTGCGCATGAACCGGTGCGAGCGCTCCAACACCCCCTTGGCCTGCGGATCGCGCGCCTCGAGAATCACCCAGCCGACCTCCAGCTGACCGCAAAACGAGGCAAACGGCTCAGTCGGACGACCGCCGGCAGCGATCGCCGCCTCGCGGTCCCAGACCAGCTTCTCCGGCAACGCCCCCAGCCGACTGAGATTCCGCGCCAGACCCCAGAGGATGTCGGGTGCTTCCTTGCTGAAGATCAACGTCCCGGCAATCGCGCGCGACCAACACACCTCGCAGGTCACCACCCAACCGCGACGCCGCTGCCCATGACCGACCGCAACGTGTTCGCCCGGCTCCCACAGATCGCATTGGACCAGCTCGCCCGGGCGATAGACCGTCCGCTGAAACGTCCGCGGCCGCAAGAACCTTGGCCGGACCTCGCGGACGAAGTCGTCAAAGATCGACTTGCCGCCCGCATAGCCCAGCTCGGTGGCCATCTCCCGCAACCGCTGCGACTGGATCCTGGGGTCCGCCGCCAACTGCTCACAGATCCAGTCTTTGAACGGATCCAGCTTCGACCCGCTCGCCGGCCGCGAATACTTCGGCGGCGCCGACGCCGCCAACGCCCGGCGGACCGTCTTGCGATGCAACCCCGTCCGACGGCTGATCTCCCGGATCGAGACCCCCTCAACCCGGTGCAGCCGCCTGATCTCCGCCCACTGCTCCACGCCGACCACACGCCTTCCTCCTCGCCCGATCACACCGATCAAGCGAGGTTCCGGACCCAGCCGGACGAACCCGACCCCGCGCCAGGGGGGTCACTTTTGAACCGGCGCAGGTGGGTCACTATTCAGGCGGCGCCCACAGCCCAATCCTTCGGTTTGGTGTCCGGCGACGGCCCCGTGCGACAAAAAACCGCGGATTTACTCCCGCTCGCCGCAGGCGCGACACTCGCGACCTGCTTCCGAGGTCAGTCCTCCCAGTCCAGGGAGCGCTGGACGGCCTTCTGCCACTTGG
>JBAVWI010000106.1:0-3453 GCA_049697735.1 Solirubrobacteraceae bacterium | reverse complement strand
GCACAAGACGATTCGCCCCTACCGCGCACGCACTAATGGCAAGGTGGAGCGCTTCCATCAGACGATGGCCAAAGAGTGGGGCTACGGCCTGACCTACGCCAGCTCAAACCACCGCGCCCGTGCTCTGCCACACCTGGCTCGAGCACTACAACACGCGCAGGCCACACTCAGGGATCGGCAACCGAACACCCATCAGCCGCGTTCACACCTACGTGGGCAGGACAGCTGATATGGCGGTTGGTTTGTCAAGTGGGCGTGTGTGATCGCGTCCGTGCTGGCGGACGTGTGAGTGGTTGGTCGGTGGGCCGGGACGCCGAGCTCGGTGTCGGCGTTGCCAGTCTGATGATGCGAGGGTTGGGTACCTCAGGGCCCGGTTTCGTGCTGCCGGCTTGCGCTGTCTAGAAGCGAGCGTGCCGTCTGTGGACGGCGCTCATAGCTGAATCGCGCGTGCCGGGCGCTGATGGCCCGGCGCCCCGGCCCACCGACCTGCGGGGCTGTTGGCCTGGGTTTAGTCGGCGGTAGCCGCGGCCCAGAGGAAGCAGGCCAGTTGACGCGCACAAGCCACGACAGTGACGTTGTGGGGCTTGCCACGGGCGCGCATCGAGCGGTTCACGCGATAGAGCCGCTGCTGGGAACGGTTTGCGATCGCGAGGATGTGATCGGGGCTGGCCGGCTTGCCGGTTAGTCAGTGTTGCTCCCAGCCGGGGTCGGCGACTGTAATGCCAGGCAGACTCGACCAGCAGCCGCCGGGCGAGTACCGAGCCGGTCTTGGTGATCGAGCCCTGGCGCGAGGACTCCCCAGACTGGTTCAGTGACGGCGTCAACCCGAGCCACGCCGAGAGCGCGGGCGCTGTCTGGAAACGCTTCCAGTCCGCGCCGAGCTCGAGGTGCAGCGAGAACGCGGTGAGCGTATCGATCCCGCGAAATGCTCTGAGTCTCGCGACGGTCGGCCACCACCGCTCGTCGCTGGCTATCTCCGAGAGCCGCAGTGCGATCGCGCTCTTGCGTGAAGTCAACCCGTCAACCGCCGCGATGAGGTCAGCGAACACGAGGTCGCTGACGGGCTCGTCGAACTGCTGCGCAGAAAGCCACTTGCGATGCTCGACCGTCCAGGTCGTCGACTTCGGATAGACACGCCCGTGACGCAGCAGCATCTTCGACACACGATGACGAGCGTTCATCAGATCCCGCCGGCAAGCATCATGCGCACGCGTCATCTCTCGCGCTGCCTCGACCTCCGGCGCGGGAACCACGACGCGTGTCAAGGATCCCGCCAGCAGCAGCCTCGCAAGCAGCTCCGCGTCCTTGCGGTCAGTCTTCACCCGGTCTGAGGGCCCCCTTGGTGTCTTGCCAGGAGCAATCACCTCGACGGCCACCCCAGCCGCGCTCGCAGCGCGATAGAGCCCGAACCCGGTCGGTCCGGCCTCATAGCAAGCACGCACCGGACCAGGCAAATTCTGAAGCCATGCGACTGGCTCCTCGATGCCCGGCCCGAACCGGGCGCGCAAAAGCTCACCCGTCGAGACGTCAATCGCCGCAGCATGCGTCGAGCGGGCATGGACATCAAGCCCCACATAAGTCACCATTCCGGTCATGGCCGGACCTCCTCACCGTTTGGGGTCAGCCGGAGCCATTCTCCGGCCAGACAAACCCCCGCGAGGAGTGTCCGGCCTACCTCCGACGGTCAACCCAACGGGCGACCTACGCCATAGGGTCTAGTCGCTGCCATCATGCGTGATCGGCCAGGCGCAGCTATCCGGGGCACTCGTTTGCTTGGTGGGTGCCGGTGCTCTGGCGCAGGTAGCCATCCGCCGGCGCATATCCGGCTAGACATCAGATGCAAAGGTTTTGCCCACGTGTTCGGGGAATCGAGGAACCGTCCACGAAACCGCCCACAGTCCGCCTAACCATCGGCGTCAGCGTCAAGTCCGACCTGTCTCCCCGATACTAGAAATTCCCGCGAACCCCAGCGAACAAGGGCGAAACGCCCCGAAAACGCTGGGGATCGCGCAAGCCGCTTCGCAATGGTTTGTGCCGCTTCGCGCGCCCGTGTGTTGCAAATCGGTTGCAACGGTCCGCGAATCGATCGCAGATCGGTTGCTGAGCTTGTGTTTGACGGAGACTTTGATGCCAGGGTTTGCCTGGCGGAAGGAGAAGTCTCGGGTCATGGCACATGCGAGGAAGTATTCAAAGGAGCTGCTGGACCGCGGTGCGCGTCTGATGTTCGAGTCGGGACGGCCGATCGCGCACGTCGCGAAGGATCTCGGCATCGAGAGCGAGACGCTGCGCAAACATGTCGGCAAGTCGAAGCTGACGAGGGTCGCCGCAAAGACGTTCTGAGCAGGCAGGAGCGCGAGGAGATCAAAACGCTGCGCAAAGAGGTTGCGCAGCTGCGTCGAGCAAACGAGATCTTGAAGGCCGCCAGCGTGTTTTTCGCGGGCGAGCTCGATCCACACCGTCCGAAGTGAGCGCGTTCATCGACGCGCACCGCGAGCGCTTCGGGGTCGAGCCGATCTGCGAGACCCTGGGCGTGTCGGCGTCCGCCTACTACCAGCGCGCGACCGGCCAACGCTCGGGCAGGGCCGTGGAGGATGAGCGGCTGCTTGGCGTGATCACCGAGCTACACGCACGCAACTACTACGCCTACGGGTCACGGCGAATGTGGAAGGCGCTCCTGCGCTCCGGTGAGCAGGTCGGCCGCAGCCGCGTGGAACGCCTGATGCGTCAAAACGCCCTGCAGGGCGCAAAGCGCAGAGGAAAGCCGTGGCGGACGACTCGTGCCGACCCCAAGGCTCTGCGCAGCCCAGACCGCGTCAACCGCGACTTCAACGCGTCGCGCCCGGATGAGATGTGGTTCGCGGACTTCACCTACCTCAGATGCTGGGAGGGCCTTGTGTTCTTCAGCTTCGTGATCGACGCCTACAGCCGCCGGATCGTCAGCTGGCAGTTCGCGGCACACATGCGCACCACGCTCGTCCTGGACGCGCTCAGGATGGCGCTGCATCAACGCCAACCCGGCGCCGATGTCGCGCTCGTGCACGCTCTCCGTCAAACACAGGGCGGCTCAGCCCGAGTCGCAGTGTCCAGTCGTCGCCCAACTCCTGCCGGACCGACGCCTACAGGTGTGCGGCCTGGAGGTTTCGTCGCTGTGCTTCGGCCCGCTCGAAGCCTGTCTCGCCGTGATAGGTGGCGTCCAGGCCGTAACGTCCGCCCTCGACAGGCCAGATCGAGAGGCGATCAGGCGCGAGCACGGGGCCGGTCTCTGCGGGTAGCGTCATGAGGTGTCGTCAGCGAATATCGACAAAGAGTTGGGAAGCGTAGAGCCCGCTGACGCATCCTGCGACGATGCTCAGCACGGTGTAGACGTTGCGTCTGTGACGGTGCGCCCGTCTGTGCGTGCGAAGTCGACGATATGTGGGCGGTCGGACTCGCGCCTGACGGCCCGCGTCCGGT
>JBAVWI010000105.1:0-2499 GCA_049697735.1 Solirubrobacteraceae bacterium | reverse complement strand
GCCTGGCGACGAGCAGGCTGATCGCGGCCAGATCGATCGCCGACCGAGCCAGGCCGAGAGCCCGCTGGGGTCGCGCGTAGCGCGACCCGCGCTCGATCTCGGCCGGGCTGAAGTAGTCGAGCAGATCGACCGGAGTGGGCTCGATCGGGGGATCCCGGGGGCTGAGGAGCCGGCGGGCGCCTTCCGCGGCCGCTACCGCGAGCAGCGTGGCTCCGGCTACCCGGTAGCCCTCAGGACGCTTCACCAGGGAGACTGTAGAGGTGCAGATCGCGATCGTGTCCGACATCCACGGCAATCGGCACGCCTTCGAGGCGGTGCTCGAGGCCGTGAGCGCGTCCGACTGTCAGGAGCTGTGGTGCCTGGGCGACCTGGTCGGCTACGGCGCCGATCCCGACGCGTGCGTCGACCTCGCCTGCGAGCACGCGGCGGTCTGTCTGGCCGGCAACCACGACCTCGGCGTCCGTGGAACCCTCCCGCTGGAGCAGTTCTCGCGCGGAGCCGCGCTGGCTGCGACCTGGACGCAAGAGACGATCACCGCCGCGACCCGCGAATACCTCGATGGGCTGGAGCCTTTCAACCTCGAAGAGGCGGTAGCGCTCTACCACGCCAGCCCGCGAGACCCCGTCTGGGAGTACGTGCTCTCCCCCCTTCAGGCCGAGCTGTGCTTCGATGTCCAGCCCCAGCGCATCGCGCTGATCGGCCATTCTCACGTAGCTCTGTCGTTCTCGCGCTTCCCCGGAGCCCCGGCCACCGGGGAAACCCGCGGCGACGGCCAGAAAATCGAGCTGGATACCGGCGAATGGCTGGTCAACCCTGGCAGCGTCGGCCAGCCGCGCGACGGGGATCCGCGCGCGGCGTGGCTCGAGCTCGATCTCGATAACCGGCGGGCGACCTACCGACGCACCGAATACGACATCGCTGGAGCGGCAGCCGCCATCCGGGCCGCGCGGCTGCCCGATTCGCTGGCCGAGCGCCTGCTCTACGGACAGTGACCAATACCAGCCTCTAAAGTCAGGCGCTCCATGGGCCGTTCACGTGCATTTCTGGCTGGAAGCCTCGGCTTTGCCGTCGCCTTCGTCGTCGCCTGCGGCGGCCAGAACGGCCTGCTCAGCGCCAACCAGGCCGCCAATCTCAACTCCCAGCTGAACTCGATCTCTTCGGCGGTCGCGTCGGGGCAATGCGGAGCAGCGCGCAGCGCCGCGCAGTCGTTCAGCAACGATGTGGCCGCGCTGCCGGCGTCGGTGAACACCACCTTGGTCGCCAACCTCGGTCAGGGCGCGACCACGGTCAGCCAGCTCGCCGCTCGGGACTGTTCGAGCTCGAGCTCGAGCTCGAGTTCGAGCACGAGCTCGTCGACCACCACCAAGACGACCACGACGACCACCCCCAGCACCACGACCACCAATCCGACCTCGACGAGCACGAGCTCGTCAACGAGCGGCACCGCAACGAATCCGGGCGGCACGGGTACCTCTACTAATTCCAGCAACGGCGGCGCCGGCATCGGCACCACCCGCACCAACGGCTAAGGGACCCGGCCGGCAACCGAGATGACTGGCGTCACTACGATCGCAGGCAGATATCGGATCGAGGGCCGGCTCGGTGTCGGCGGAATGTCCACGGTCCATCTCGCTTTCGACAGCCGGCTGGAGCGTTATGTGGCCATCAAGCTCTTGGCCGCCCACCTCGCCGACGATCCGACCTTCGTCTCCCGTTTTCGCCGCGAGGCGCTCGCCGCTGCCCGCCTTGTGCACCCCAACATCGTCCAGGTGTTCGACTTCGGCTTCGACGCCGGGCATCACCAGCACTTCATCGTCATGGAGCACGTTTCGGGCAACTCATGTGCCGAGCTCCTGCGCGATCGCGGCCACCTCGACCTCGAACAGGCACTCAACGTCGTCACCCAGGCTTGCCGGGGCCTCGAGTACGCCCATCGCAACGGGGTCGTGCACCGGGACGTCAAGCCGGGCAACCTGCTGGTGTCCGATTCTGACGGGGTCAAGCTCGCCGACTTCGGGATCGCCCGGGCCACCGACCAGTCGAGCATCACGCAGGTCGGCTCGGTGCTCGGGACTGCCGCGTACCTGGCCCCAGAGCAGGCCCGAGGCGAAGAGGCGGGTCCCCGGGCCGACCTCTACTCGCTAGGGGTCGTCACCTACCAGCTGATATCCGGCCGGCTGCCTTATGAGGCCAATTCGCTTTCCGAGCTGGCTCTCAAGCAGCAGCGTGAGGCGCCAATCCCGCTCGATGAGCTCAACCCCGAGGTCCCCCACGCCCTGGCTCAGGCGGTGGCGATGACACTGGCCATCGATCAGCGCGCCCGACCCGCCGACGCGCTCGAGCTGGCTGAGGCGCTGCGCAACGGCGCCAACGGCATCGCCCCGCCGGGCGCCGACTCAGCCCAGTTCGCGACCAGCGCGGCGACCCGTTATCTGGACGACCCCCAAGACGAGACGGCCGCCACCCGGGTCACCGCGCGGCCCGCCCCCCGGACGGCGC
>JBAVWI010000104.1:0-6637 GCA_049697735.1 Solirubrobacteraceae bacterium | reverse complement strand
ACCCCACCCGGCCCACAATTGGTCTCCGCATAAGACAACCAAGACCGCACCAACGACGACGCCGACCCCGAACCCTGACCACAATCATCCAAAGCCCACGTCTCCACATGAGACGGTAGCCCGACGGGGGGCGCTGGGGGCACGATCGGAGGCGCTGGGGGCACGATCGGAGGCGCGGGGGGCACAACCGGCCGCGCGGGGGGCACAACCGGCCGCACGGGGGGCACAACCGGCCGTTCGGGCGGCGCCTGTAGCACCGGCGGCTTGCCGGGCTTCTTACCTCGCTTGGGCTGCTTGGGTGCACGCCTCTTGGCCATGATCGCGCACGGCCGGAGGTGACGGGGCGTCCTCGCCGCATATGCGACGAGCCTGGGACGCGTGCAGCCAGGATGAGCCGGCTTGGTCGTGCGGGTCACACTCGACCCTTCCGCGGGGGCGGCCGGGGCAGCGCCGGCGGCGATCAGGAGGGTCAGGAGCACGATCAGGCGTTTGAGCATGGGATCCTGTCGCCACCGCCGCCGTCCTGACTAAGTCGCCTTTCGTCAACTGGACCGATGTCCTACTCAGCGAGCGTTCGCCACCTGGACGAATGTCCTATTCAGCGAGGCGTCCCGGCTGAACCAAGCTTCGCTTCAGCGATGGGTCCGCGGGACTTGACAGGATCACCGCGGACGACCCGTGCGGCCCCTGCAGATCAAAGCTCAGCTGAGACCGCACCTGGTCGCGCTTGTCCCGGGGGTGCTCGCGGTCGGTCTCATGGTCCTGTGGGCGGCCCACGACGGCGGTTACGACGCCGAGACCTGGTACTGGGGGGCGCTCGTCCTGCTCGCCGTGCTCGCCGTGATGGTCATCTCCCTGGGTTCTGACCGCATCCACATCCCGCGTTCTGGAGTGATCGCACTGGCGCTGTTCGGCCTCTACGTAGCCTGGTCCTATCTCTCCATGACCTGGGCCCAGTCTCCTGGCGACGCACTCCAGGGCGCTAACCGGGCCCTGCTCTACCTGCTGCTGTTCTCGCTCCTGCTGATCCTCCCGTGGACCCCGGAGGCGGCCCTGGTAGCGGTGGTGGCGTTCGCGGTCGGCATCGGAGTGATCGCAATCGTCCTCGTCGTCCGCCTCGCCGCCCATGACGCGGTCAGCAGCCTGATAGCCGGCAGCCGCCTGGCCGCCCCCACCGGTTACTTCAACTCGACGGCGGCCCTGTTCACGATCGGCACCCTCGTCAGTACGTGCCTCGCTCCCAATCGCCGGCTCCCGGCACCACTGCGCGGACTGCTCCTGGCGCTGGCCTGCGCGGACCTCCAGCTCGCGCTCATCGTGGAGAGTCGCGGCTGGCTGTTCACGCTTCCGCTGGTCGTCGTGGCCACGATCGTGCTGTCCAAGGACCGCCTACGACTGGCGGTGTTCGCGCTCCTGCCGGCGACCGGGGCGGCGTTGCTGCTCCATCGTCTCCTCCACGTCTTTCAAATCTCAGGCTCCGCGCTTGGGCAAGGGGGGGCAAGCGCGGGGCGGGCCGGCCTGCTCATGTGCGCGGCTGTCTTCGCGGTCGGGACGCTCATCGCCTGGACTGACTGGCTGCTTCGCGAGCGCGCCCTCTCGCGTATCCGCCGGCGGGCCCTCGGCACGATCCTGGTCGCCGCAACCGTGGCCGGAGCAGTCGTCGGCGGCGTGGTGGCCACCGGCGGCCATCCGATCCGCTTCGTGACTCGGCAGTGGAACGGCTTCAGTCATCAGGAAAAGGTCTTCTCCTCGCAGGCACATTTTGGAGACGTCGGCAGCGGCCGCTACGACTTCTGGCGGGTCTCGCTCGACGCGTTCGTGGCCCATCCGATCGGGGGGCTGGGTCAGGACAATTTCGCCGATTACTACGTCCCCCGGCGCCGCACCGCCGAGGAGCCCTCCTGGACCCACAGCCTCGAGATGCGCCTCCTGGCCCATACGGGAGCTGTCGGCTTCCTGCTCTTCACCGGCTTTGTCGTCGCCGCCCTGGCGCTCGCGCTGCGGGGCCGGCGCCGCGGCAGTCCGCTCGCGTCGGCCGTGGTCGCCGTCGCGCTGCTTCCACTCATGGTCTGGCTGATCCACGGGTCAGTGGACTGGTTCTGGGAGATGCCCGCGCTCTCGGGACCGGCCCTGGGTTTCCTCGGGCTCGCCGGGTCCCTGGGTGCCCAGGCCAAGACCGCCGTGGACACGTCGGCGGCCGGCGCGGCCGATCTCACCGGGAACCCACTACGCGGCCGTCGCGCCCGCCCCCACCCCGTGGGCGTGGTCGTGGGCGGAGTGGCGCTGCTGGCCGGAGTTGTCGTGCTGGGCTTCCCCTACCTCTCGATCCGCGAAGTGTCTTTGGCCTCCAACGTTCGCTTGACCGATCCCGCGGCCGCGCTGTCGGACCTCGCCCAGGCCGCAAGGCTCAATCCGTGGAGCTCAGGGCCGGGACGCTTAGCCGGAGCAATTGCCCTGCAAACGGGGCGGTACGCGGTGGCCGAGGAGCGGTTTTCCCAGGCCATCGCCCGCGAGCCCGGCGGCTGGTTTTCCTGGCTCGGAGCCGGATTGGCCGCATCGGGCCTCGGCCGCGCGGCGACGGCGGCGCGAGACTTCAAGGCCGCATACGCGATCAATACTCGCCAGCCGGCGATTGCCGTCGCTCTCGCCCGCGCGCACTCGAGTCGCCCACTGACTTATGACCAGATGCTCAAGTTGTTGATTTTCGCCCGATGAACCACAATGCGGATGTTTAATAAGACCTTGTACTCAAGGGGGATCGCTGTTATAACCTTCATAGGAAGTTGTAAAAGTGGGCGAGCGGACCGGTGTCCGCAGACAGGTCTGACGCAAGAAAGGGCAGGAAGCATGAAGAAAATCGTGGCGCTCATTGTGGGCTTGGCGCTCATGGCTCCCAGCGCGGCGCTAGCCCAGGGAGGTTCGACCTGCCAGTCGTACAACCCGCAGCTGTGCTCCGTTGCCGGCAGTACGGATGGTACGACCGCTACCACCTCGGCAAGCACGCTGCCATTCACGGGGCTCGATGTGGTCCTGCTGGCCGCCGGAGGCGGGGTCCTGCTTGGGACCGGTCTCCTGGTTCGCCGGCTCTCGCGAGACTTCGACTGATCTCGTCGCGCTGCGTACGCTGAAGTGACCGGCCCGCATGGATGCGGGCCGGTTGTCTTTCAGTCACCGCGCGGCTAGCCGCTCCATGATCAAGCGGGTGACCTCGCCGCCGTCGGCTCGCCCGTTGCTCTCGCGCATCACAAACCCGACCAGGGGGCCGATCGCCTTCGTGTTGCCAGCGGCGACCCTGGCCGCTGCCGCCGGATCGGCCGCGAGCGCTCGCTCCACGTATGCGGCGAGCTGATCGCCTTCGTCCCCAGTCAGCGCGCCCAGGCCCTCGCGCTCGACGATCTCGCGAGGGTCTCCCCCATCGGCCACCAGCCGCGTAAGCACGTCCCGGGCGGCGTCGCGGCTGACCGCCCTGGCGTCGACCATCGTGGCCAGCTCGGCCAGCGCCATCGGGGTCACCCGGCTGCTTGCTGGATCGGTATCTGAGCCGATGCGCTCCACCAACTGGGGAATCCAGTTAGCCACTGCCGTCGCCGCCTCGCGCGGGCGTTCGATGCTGGCCAGCGCCAGTTCGAAGTAGTTGGCCAGCTCGCGGCGAAAAGCAATCTCGCGGGCGCGACCGGCGCCCAGCCCGAACTCGTGCTCGAAGCGTTGGGCGCGCGCCGCCGGCAGCTCGGGCAGGGCAGCGGCGACCCCGGCCAGGGTTGTTTCGCTCACCAGCAGCGGCACCAGGTCGGGCTCGGGAAAGTAGCGGTAGTCGTGCGCCTCCTCCTTGGAGCGCAGCGAGGTCAAGCGTCCCGAGTGCGGATCGAAGTGCAGCGTCGCCTGGATCACGGGCTCACCGGCGTCCAACAGCGCCGTCTGACGCTCGATCTCGGCTTGCACTCCGCGCTTCAGGTAGGTGAACGAGTTCATGTTCTTCAGCTCGGTCTTGGTTCCGAGCGTCGCTGATCCCGCCGGCCGGACCGACACGTTGGCGTCGGCGCGCAGTGACCCCTCTTCCATATTCACATCCGAGACGCCGAGCTGGCGCAGCGTCGTGCGCAGCAGCGTCAGCCATTCGCGGGCCTGCTCGGGAGAGGTCAGGTCGGGCTCGGTGACGATCTCCACCAGCGGCGTGCCGCAGCGGTTGTAGTCCACCACGCTGCGGTCTGAGCCGTGAATGCGGCCGCTCTCGCCGACGTGCACGAGCTTGGCGGCATCCTCTTCAAGGTGAACGCGATGGATACGTACCTCGTTGAGCTCCCCACCGCTGCACAGTGGCACGTCGTACTGGGAGATCTGGTAGCCCTTGGGCGAATCGGGATAGAAGTAGTTCTTGCGGTGAAAGAGCGACCGGGGAGCGATCTCGGACCCCAGGGCTAGGCCGATCATGATCCCGAACTCGACCGCGCGGGCGTTGAGCACGGGCAGGGCACCGGGGAGTCCGAGACATACCGGGCAGGTATGCACGTTGGGGGGGTCCCCGAAGGACAGCTCACAGCCGCAGAACATCTTCGTGCGGGTCTTGAGCTGGACGTGGATCTCCAACCCGATCACGGGCTCCCAGCGACCGGCTGCAGGGGTGCCGCTCATCGCCGCGCCGGGCTGGAGTCAAAGCCGATCGCGCGCTCGAGCGCGTAAGCCGCCGAAAGCAGGCGGTTCTCACTGAACGCGGGTCCGGCGAGCTGAAAGCCGACCGGCAGGCCCTCGCTGAGCCCCGACGGGATCGAGATGGCTGGAATCCCGGCCAGCGGCATGGGCACGGTGCAGAAGTCATTCAGATACATGGCCAGCGGATCGGCGGTCTTGGCGCCCCGCGCAAAGGCGACCCAGGGGCTGGTCGGCGTGACCACGAAGTCAAAGCGCGAGAACGCTTCCCGGAAGTCCTCGGCGATCTTGGTCCGGACCTTCTGCGCGGCCCCGTAGTAGGCCTCGTAGTAGCCACTCGACAACGCGTAGGTCCCGAGCATGATCCGCCGCTTGACCTCGGGGCCGAAGCCCGCCGCCCGGGTCCGGCTGTACATGGCCTCCAACGGCTGATCACCCGCAACCCGCAGGCCGTAGCGGACGCCGTCAAAGCGGGCCAGGTTGGCCGACGCCTCGGCAGGCGCGATCAGGTAATAGGCCGAGAGGGCGTGCGGCGCGTGGGGAAGCCGACACGCCTCAATGCTGGCCCCGAGCTCCTCCGCCGTGGCCAGGGCGGCCTCGAAGCTGGCCCGGACCCCCGGCTCGATCCCGGCGCCGCTGTCCTCGCCGCCTCCGATCAGCTCCTCCGGCACGCCCAGGCGCAGCCCGCGCAGGTCCTCGGCCGTCGGCAGCTCCACCGAGTGCGGGAACGCGACCGAGGTCGAATCCCGGGGATCGTGGCCCACCATCCGGGAGAACAGCAGGGCGGCATCGGTCACATTCCGGGCCAGCGGTCCGGCCTGGTCCAGCGAGGAAGCGAAGGCAATCATCCCGTAGCGTGAGCAGGTCCCGTAGGTGGGTTTCAGTCCCACAATTCCGCACAGCGCGGCCGGCTGGCGGATCGAGCCGCCGGTGTCGGTGCCAATCGCCCAGGGCGCCAGGCCCGCGGCCACGGCGGCGGCGCTGCCGCCAGAGGAGCCTCCCGGGACACGACTGTGATCCCACGGGTTCAGGACGGGACCGTAGGCCGAGTTCTCATTCGAGGACCCCATGGCAAACTCGTCCTGGTTGGTCTTACCGAGCAGGGGCGCACCGGCCTCCAGCAGTTGCGCCACCACGGTGGCCGTATACGGCGGCCGGTAGCCTTCGAGGATCCGCGAGCCGGCCTGGCTGGGCACGCCGGCGGTGCAAAACAGGTCCTTGATCGCGACCGGGACACCCCCCAGTGGCGCGTCAGCGTAATCGGCTTGCTCGGGACCGGCCTCGGCGACCCAGGTGAAGGCGTTGAGCTCGTCGTCGTCGGCGGCGGCCCGCGACCGGTACACCTCGAACAGTTCGGCGGGGTGAATTTGCCGCGCGTGCACGGCCGCGGCCGCCTCGGCCGCGGTCAGGTCGACGAGCTCGCTCATTCGCCCGGGCCGGGACTGGGAACGCCGAAGCCACCGTCGACCGGCTCCGGTGCGGCGGCCAGGACAGCATCCCGGGGCAGGCAGGGCACGGGCTCGTCGGGCCGCAGCACCGTGTTGACGTCAACGGCGTGCGAGGTCGGGGCAACGCCCTCGAGGTCAAGCTCGCGGATTCTCTCCACGTGCTCGAGCACGTCGGACAACTCACCGGCCATCCGCTCGACCTCGGCGTCGTCGAGCTCCAACCGGGCGAGCCGAGCCACGTGGAGGACCTGGTCACGATCGAGCATCGTCCGCATTCTAGGATCGCGCTCGCCGGCGGGCCGCCCCGGTGCCCCTGGCCGGGCGCCAGCGGCGCCCACGACCAGTTCAGCTAGCCGACGTGGACAGTCTCGATCGTCGCATTGGCAACCGGATCCGGCGGATCCTCCTCCCGCAGGGAGAGAAACGCTCCCACCGTGAGGGCGAGCGCGCTGAGCAGCCCGAGGTATGCGCCCGCCCGGGCGTTGACCAGGTCCGACGGTCCAGGCACGATGATCAGCACGCGGTAGATCAGGGTCAGTGAGGTC
>JBAVWI010000103.1:0-4986 GCA_049697735.1 Solirubrobacteraceae bacterium | reverse complement strand
TGCGAAATCCCGCGTCATGGTGGAACCTTCGCGATGGACGGCGTTGCGACGCCGGTCGGCGGGCTGGGCAACCGGCTGGCTTCTGGCCTCGCTGCTCTACCTGCTGCTGATCGACATCACCGACCTTCCCGAGCTGATCGTCGGTGCGGGAGCGGCGGCCCTCGCGGCCACTGGCTTCGAGCTGGCGCGCGAGCAACAGGTCGCCGGTCTTGCTGCCCGGCTCCGTTGGCTGGCCCAGTTGCACCGACCGCTCCTGCGCGTACCCGTCGACATCGTCACCGTTTCATGGGTCGCAGCGCGGCAACTCGTGCGGCCCCGAGCCGTCAACGGACAGTTCCGCTCGGTGCCGTTCCGTTGTGGAGGGGATGAGAGGCTCGAGATGGGCAGGCGTGCGCTCGCCGAATCACTCGGATCGTTTGCCCCCAACACGATCATCGTCGGCGTCGACGCCGATCGTGAGCTGCTTCTCGGCCATCAGCTTCGGCTCTCTGGAGGCGACGAGGCGATCGATGTCATGAAACTCGGATGAACGAGTGGGAGATTGCTGCTACGGCACTCGGCTTCGCCTTGATTCCGTGCGCCGCCGTGGCGCTGCTTGCTCCCCCGACCCACGGTTTGGCCGCGTTGCAGGTGGCCTCAGTGCTCGTGAGCACGATCCTGATGCTTCTGTCTGAGGGATTTCATCGCCAGCCGTTTATCGATCTGGCCGTGATCTTCGCGCCTTTGTCGCTCGTGGGGACGCTGACCTTCGCCCGGCTGATGGAGCGCGACCTGTGAGCTGGCGCTCGGTGGTGGCCGCCATCCTGTTGATCGGGGGCGGGGCGCTCGAATTACTCGCGGTGATCGGGCTGTGCGTGATGCGTGACGTATATGACCGCCTGCATTACGTCGGGCTGGCTGGCTTCGGCGCTCTGCTCATCGCCGTGGCGATCGTCTTTCAGGAGTCCTTCTCGCTGATTGGCAACAAGGCACTGCTGGTGGGCGTCGCGCTCGTACTTGCCGGGCCGGTGGTGGTGCAGACGACGGTGCGCAGCTTCTTGATCCGTGACCTCGGTGACTGGCGAGCCGAGATCGAAAGAGAACGATCGTGATTGCGCTGCAGGTCGTGGCCCTGGCGGGCGTGGCTGTCTGCGGGGGAGCGGTGGTTGTCGCTCGGGATCCCCTGCGTCAGACCCTTGTGCTCAGCATCTATGGGCTGGCGCTAACTGTCCTGTTCTTCGTTTTCCAGGACCCGGACGTGGCCCTGTCGGAGATTGTCGTGTCCACCGTGGGGCTGCCGGTGATGATTCTGCTGGCGCTGCGCAAGGTGCGCGAACAGGAAAGCGAGCACGAGCGCGAACGGCATGAGAGCGGAGGAGGATGAGCCCCACGGGCCGTCTGTGGCTGTTTGGACTGTCCGCCGTCGGACTGGGGGTGGTCTTGGTTTACGGCTTCGTTGGCCTGCCCGCCTTCGGCGATTATCACGGCGTCTACGGTCAGGTAGTGAACGGCGTGGGGGTGACTGAACGGCACGCCACCGACCTGGTCACAGCCTTGAACTTCGACATCCGCGGGTTTGACACGTTCGGGGAGGAGTTCATTCTCTTCGGCTCGGTACTGGGCATCGTGCTGATCCTGCGACAGATGCGCGATGAGAGCGATCAGCCAAGCCAGGAGGAAGCCGAGGAGCATCAGCTCGCCGGCGCGAGCGAGGCACTGCGCGCGATGGCGCTCATCCTCGTTCCCGTCCTTATTGCCATCGGCGTGTACACGGTCGTGCACGGTCAGCTGACGCCGGGGGGAGGCTTTCAGGGCGGGATCGTCCTCGCCGCCGGGCCGTTGGCGGTGTTCGTGGCCGGACGCTATCTGCGGATGAAGCTCATAGCGCCACGCGCTCTGCTCGAGGTCGCCGAGGCGGTCGGCGCAGCCGGCTACGGCCTTGTCGGCTTGGGGGGCCTGATCTTCGCCGGCGTGTTCTTCAAGGACTTCCTCCCCTTGGGCAGTCCGGGCCAGCTTCTCTCCGGAGGACAGATCGATGTGGCAAGCGTCGCGGTCGGTCTCGAGGTCAGCGGCGCCTTCGTGATCGCCTGGAGCGAGTTCTTCGATCAGGCGCTGCTGATCAGGCGAGGCTCCAATTGAGCTTTCTTCCCTTTGCGGTTGCCATCTGGCTGTTTCTGGCCGGGCTTTACGGAATCGTCTCAAGCCGCCACCTGGTGCATTCAATCCTGTCGCTGACTGTCATCCAATCGGCGACCTATGTGGCGTTGCTTGGCGTCGGATACCTCAAAGGCGGGCAGGCACCGATCTTCGCCGACATCCCAGCGGTGAGCAAAACTGTCGATCCCGTGGTTCAGGTCCTGGTCCTGACCGACATCGTGATCGAAGCTACCGTCAGCGCGCTTTTGCTGGCGCTGGCCGTCCAGGCGCACAAGCGCTTTGGCAGCCTTGACCCGAACGAGCTGCGCGCTCTGCGCGATTAGCGACGCACGGTGCACGTCACCGCACTCACCGTGGCTGTTCCGCTGATGGCGGCCGCGATGCTGGTCGCGCTAAGGCACTGGACGCCCCGAATCGTCAACGACGTGGGCGCCATCGGCGTGAGCGGCGTCGTCGTGACGCTGTGCGTTGCGCTCCTCGTCCGGGCGATCTCGCGGCCGTTTGCCTACTGGATGGGCGGCTGGCGTCCCAGCCACATGGTGACCGTCGGGATCTCGTTCTCGATCGACCCGATCGGCGCCGGGCTGGCGGTGTTTGCCGCCGTGCTCGTGACCGCCGCGCTGATCTACTCCTGGCACTACTTCGAATCGGCTGATGGGCTGTTTCACGCCCTGATGCTGGTCTTCCTGGCGGCGATGGTCGGATTCTCTTTGACCGGAGATCTCTTCAACCTCGTGGTGTTCTTCGAATTGATGGGGGCGGTGGCGTACGCGCTGACCGCCTACCGGATCGAGGAGCGCGGTCCGATTCAGGGTGCCATCAATTTCGCGATCGCCAACAGCATCGCCGCCTATGCGATGTTCCTCGGCGTGGGGCTGCTCTACGCCCGGACGGGGGCGCTGAACATGGCGCAAATCGGCGCCTCGCTCAATGGTCATCACGCCGACGCGCTGGTGATCGTGGCGATGGTTCTGCTGTTCATCGGCTTCCTCACCAAGGCTGCGGCGGTTCCGGTCCATTTCTGGCTCGCCGACGCGCACGCCGTTGCGCCAACGCCGGTCTGCGTGTTGTTTTCCGGGGTGATGGTGGAGCTTGGCATCTACGCTCTAGGCCGCCTCTATTGGACGATCTTCGCGGGCACACTCGCGCCTCACGCTGACGAGCTGCGGGCGATCCTGATCGCGTTTGGCTCGGTGACGGCGCTGTGGGGCGCGGTCATGTGCTTCTCCCAGCGCCACATCAAACGCCTTCTCGCCTTCTCGACCATCTCCCATGTCGGCATGCTCGTGTGCGGGATCGGCCTGCTGAGCGCATCGGGTCTGGCCGCTGTGGCCACCTACGGGGTCGGTCACGGGCTAACCAAGGCAGCGCTGTTCATGCTCGCCGGCGTACTGCTGCACCGGTTTGCCACAGTCGACGAGTTCGACCTTCATGGCAAGGGCCGTCAGCTTCCGCTGGTCGGAGCTTTGTTTGCCGTGGGAGGACTGGCGCTGACTGCGGTACCGGTTGCGACTACGTTTCTTGGCAAGTCGCTGCTTGACACGGCCGCCATCGACGGGCACTACCCCTGGCTGCCGACTGTGTTTGTCGTCGCTTCGATGTTGACCGGCGGTGCGGTACTGCGGATGACCGGCCGCGTCTTCTTGGGCTGGGGTCCGGCCGAGACCCACAAAGGCGGAGGGGCGGCCCAGGCGGGCGAAGAGGAGGACGAGGAGAGCGCCGAGCGCGACTACACGCCGATCCTGATGGTTTTGGTCCCGGCGGTGCTACTGCTTGGCGTGGTCGCGATCGGGCTGATCCCCGGCGTGGTTCCGGGAATCGAGATCGCCGCGGCCCATTTTCACGACCAGCCGGCGTACATAAGTTGGGTTTTGCATGGCGGTGCGGCTCATTTTGCCCCGGCCGCCACCGGCCACATCGAGACCTACGACTACCTCTACGGCGCCGGGGCAACCCTCGGTGCGCTGGGGATTGCCTCCCTGGCTCTGTTTGGCGCCCCGCTTCGCGAACGTCTACCGCCGACGGTGATACGTCCGGTGCTCGGTGTCGTCAGCGGCCTGCGTCAACTCCACAGTGGGCACACCGGCGACTACGTCGCGTGGTGGACCGCCGGCGCGGCGCTGTTCGGCGGAGCATCCCTGGTGCTGCTGAGGTGAGCAGAGCCAGACGATGCCGCTGCCTGATCTTCGCCGGGTTGACGCTGGCGCTGACGGCGTGTGGGGCAACCCCGCCCCAAGCCCCCCTTCCGCAGGCCATGAAGCTCGGCGTCGCGACCAGCGGGATCTCGACCGCATGCGGCGAGAGCTATCAGGTCACGGCCTTTCCCGGTAACCATCGAGCTGACTTGATCACACTGGAAGTGACAGCGTCAGCCGCGGCGCGGAATTTGGAGACCGTCTACCGGCGCGACCGCAACTGGATCTTCCAGGGCGAAACCGTCGGCCAAATCGTCAAGCAGAGCGTCTCGATGCTGAAGGCCTGCGGACTCAATCAGAGTGCGGCCGCGCTGTCTTCATCTCCGGGCCGCTGAGCAGCCGGGGCCCGACGGCGTGTTCTGAGGTTGCATCGGTACTGACATGCGCGCCCACGCGATGCCTCGAGAGGCGGCAAGTGAGAGCATCGTTTTACCACCGCAGGCACGCCGCCAAACCGGCGTGCCTGCCCGAGCTCGGCTGCGCTCGACCTACTTGGGCTCGAGTACGAACAGCTCGCAAGCGACATCAGCGTTGCTATCCACTCCGCTGATGAACGCGCGTACCCGACGTCCGCTGATCCGCTCGACCGCGGCCACGAAGGTCGCGGTTTCGGCGTACTGGAAGAACAGGCGGATGTCCCGCAAGCGTTGATGCT
>JBAVWI010000102.1:0-3517 GCA_049697735.1 Solirubrobacteraceae bacterium | reverse complement strand
GATCTCCCCCGCCGCCCGCCAGGCGCTCGACCCAGGCGTCACGTGGTGGGGCTGGCACGTACCGTCGCTGGTCGAAGCGGGGATGATCGTGGTCCTCGGGCTGGTCATGCTGGCGATCGCGATCTGGGAGTTCAGCACCACCGAGTGACGCGCAGGAGCTCGCGACCTATTGGTTGCGGCGCAGGAGTAAGCCCCCGCCACCACCGATGAGCAGCACGAGCACGCCGCCCCCGAGGAGCGGCAGCCAGCTCGTCGAGCCGACCGCCGCCGCGCGATGTGACGGTTGGGCGCCAGAGGTGGCCGCGGGGCGAGAACCCACCCGGACTTTCGACGCCCGGGACGACCGCGAGAGCGACCGGATTCGAGCCTTCTCTGTGAGCCGTGACCCCTTGCGGGTGGCGGTTCCCGATGAGCCCGGCGAGCGTGTACCCGCGGCCGAGGTGACCCCAACCCCGAACAACGGTGGGTTGACCGAGGTTGACCCCCCACCCGCCTGTCCGCCCGAGGTCTCGCGACGGGCCGCAGGCAACGGGATCACGTACTGCTTACCCGCCGGCGAGCCAGGGTCGACGTGTACTCCAGAACCCGGACTGGAGGCAGCCGACGCCGAGCCGGCGGTGGCCAACGAAAGCACCGTCAACACAGTCAAAAACATCGCAGACCTGCCCGCCCGCATGGTTCGAGACTAACACTGACCTCGGATCACCGAGCCGTTTGTAGGAGCTGACGGTCGGGCTCGCTGACCAGCGTCTGGAGCGAGACCTCGCGTGGATCCAGAGCCAGCGCGCGGCGGTAATAGCTCCGGGCCGCGTGGGCGTTGCCGGCTCGCACCTCGAGATCGCCGAGCAGGCTCCAGGTGATGAAGCTCCCTGGGTCCTGGCGCACGGCCGCCAGCAGCGTGGCCCGGGCGGCGGCCGCGCGGTCAAAGCGGGCCTGCCCCGCGGCCTTGATGTAGTACGCGTCGAGGTTGGCGGAATCGAGGCTGAGGGCCGTCTCGGCGGAGGCGATGGCAGCCTGCGGATGACCGTGGAGATCGGCCTGCGCCGCGTTGACGTAATGGCGGGCCAGGCCGCTGCGCAGGAGACTGGCGCCGCCCACGGCGAGGACGAAGATGACCGCGGCGCCCGCCAACAATGCCGGCAGCCGTCGGGGAGATTCAGCCTGCTGGATCCGAGTCCGCGGCGGCTGGAGCGCAGACCGCGCCGCCTCGGTTTCTCCCGAGCAACAGAGCACGGCGATGGCCGCCAACCCGATCGCTGTCACCCCGGGGAGCAGGTGCATCCAGTCGCCGCTGGTGTCCACGAGCCAGACCACGGTCACGCCGAGGGCGGCGACCATCAGACCGCGCGCCGCAGTCGAGCTCTGGGCCTCGCGCCGCAGCCGCGCCGCCCCCAGTACGAGACCCCCGATCACGAGCAGCAGCAGCAGGACACCGACCACACCCAGCTCGGAGAGCGTCTGCATCTCCAGCGAATGTGGATTCTGGATGGCCTCCTGGGTGCCGCGCGCGCGGAAGTAGTAGGCGGGAAAGTTGCCCGCGCCGACACCGAGCACGGGATGTGAGGTGAACGTGTGCCAGGCGACCCGCCAGTAGTCATAGCGGTTTCCAGCGCCCGAGAAGAGACGTGTCTGGGTGCCGGACACGGCGTTGGCTGCGGAGCTGCTCGCGCTGAGCTGCACGAACGAGTGCCACTGGCTGCTGACGGTGCGCTCCAAGGCCGGGGCGCGGATAACGGCCGCGGCCAGCGGCACGACGATCACCGCCACGGCGGCCACCGTGGCCGCCCGGGCAAACGCGATCTGCATCGGTCCCCCCCGCCCCCGGGCCAGGTTGGCCGCCATGACCAGCGCGCCCCAGACCACGCCGGCGCCGACCGCCGCGACCACGATGGCTAAAACAGCGTGGTGCGCGACGGTCGCAGTGACCCCACCGTTCGCGCCCACGGTGTAGACGTTCAGCAGAGCTCCCGAGGCGGCAACCAACGCGGCGGCGATTACGGCCAGCGCCAGGACGCGCCGTCGCCAGCCGGGGATCGCCACCAGTGCCAGCACGATGGCCACCCCGGTGGCGATGGCCGCACCCCGCGACTGGGAGAGCAGGGCCAGCCCGGCCATGACCACCGCGGTGGCCGCGCCGACTCCGGCCAACAGCGGCTTTCGGCGCTCAGCCAGCGCGAGCCCGAACCACGCCCCCATCGCGAACACGCAAGCCTCGCCGTTGATGTAGCCGAGCGGCGAGTTGAGCCGTCCGGCTATGAACAGCGTGCTGGGGTCGCTCCCGAGCAAGCGGACGAGCACGCTGATGGCCACAACCACGATCCCCAGACCGGCACAGCCCAGCAGCAGAACTGCCCGGCGACGCCGGCTGAGCAGCGTCACCAGGACGACGATCAGGGCGGCATAGGCGAGCCACAGGTTGGCACCAACCGTCGCCTGCTCCACGGCCTGTGCCCAGCTCATCGAGAGCAACGACCACAGGCCCAGGCCGGCCACGCCTAGCACCAGGAGGACAACCGGCAGGGCCGTCCGCGGCGGTCTGGCAATCACCCCCGCCGCCGCCGCTACCACGAGGACCAAGCCGACCGGAACCCAGATCCCCGGGGAGTAATAGGCGGAGAAGAGCGGGCTGAGTCCCGCTCCCAATCCGATCACACCCAGGACTGCCGACGGAATGGGCTTGATCCACTTCTGGTGGGCCTGGGACACAGCGCCTCCGTTGCCCAACACCGACGCTGTAGTCACCCCCTCCCGCGGGATTGCATCCTCGAGGGCCACGATGGCCGCCACGGCCAAGACCACGAAGGCGAGCACACAGTAGACAAGGGCCGGGGACCCGGCCCGGGTGGCCAGGATCACCAACGCGCTGATCAGCGCTTGAACGAGGCCCAGCACCAGGTCGACGCGCCGTGGCGTCTTCATCCGCATCCGCGTCCGGTGGGTGAGGTGATCGAGGCCAGCGGTGAGCACCGAGATTCCGCGCCGGGTTCGCGACACGATCACCAGCGTGGTGTCCAGGGCGGGAACGCCAACGAGGAGGAAGCCCACGAGCAGCCCGAGAAGGCCCGGCTCGGCGCTGCGCGCCGCATTGGCCGCCAGCACGGCCACGGCAAAGCCAAGCGGCATGCTCCCCCCGTCGCCGAGGAAGATCTTGGCCGGTGAGCTCAGGTTGTGCGGAAGAAAGCCCAGGCAGCTCCCGCAGAGCGCGGCACTACCCGCCGCGACCCAGGCGTTCCCGGTCACCAGACCCAGCGCGCAGATCCCGCCCGACGCGACCAGGGCCATGGTGCTGGACGCACCGTCCATGTTGTCGAAGAGGTTGAAGGCATTGACCAGGCCGACCACCCAGAGGCCAGTAACAACCGCGTCCAATGCGCCACCCGATCCCAGCTGCCAGCCAAGATTCACTGCCGCCAGCCAGGCACCCAATCCGAATTCGCACACAACACGCAGTTGGGGAGACACCGTGCGGCGATCGTCGATGGTGCCGACCACCACCAGGACCGCGACAGCACCGAGC
>JBAVWI010000101.1:0-3511 GCA_049697735.1 Solirubrobacteraceae bacterium | reverse complement strand
GGCCGCGCGCTGGACTGGGCGCAGAGCGTCGCCGCCGGCGCGGTGTGGACGGCGGCGGCTGACGAGACCGCGGCCCAGGCGGCGGAACGCGCATGGGCTGAGCACGGCGACGGTCCGCTCTTGGTCGCCTGGCCCGATCTCCCGCGCTGGCGGGCCGAATACGCGAGGGCCGCACTCGATGATCTGGCCGACGACTGCACGCTCTCACTCGGGCCGGTGTTCGACGGCGGCTTCTATCTGCTGGCCTTCGCCGAACCGCTCCCGGCCGTGCTCGCCCTCGAGGCGGGACCGGACGTGAGGGGCCTGGCCATCGCCGCCGCCCACCAGGCCGGGGCCCAGACCGGCCTGTTGCAGGCCGAACGGGGGCTGCACAGCGGTGCCGACGTGGCGGCCGCGCTCGCCGACCCGCTGCTCGACCCCGAACTACGCGCGCTGCTGGGCTGACTGCGACCACGCGCCGCCGGCCGCTAAAACTGGGGGGCGAGGACTCGAACCCCGATTCCCGGGACCAAAACCCGGTGTCCTGGCCGGTTGGACGACCCCCCAAGGCCTGCGGGTGGCCGAATCTACCAGCGGTGGACGGCGGAGACGGACCGCCGGGCCGGCGATCGCCTACGATCCTGGCGTGGCCGCGCCGGTCGTCGTCATCCTCGCCGCGGGACAGGGCACCCGCATGCGATCTTCGCTTCCCAAGCTCCTGCATCCCTTGTGCGGGCAGCCGATCATCGCCTGGCCGGTGGCGGCGGCGCGCGAGGCCGGCCTGGGCAAGATCGTGATCGTCGATTCGCACGAGCGTCGCCTGGAGCCGGTGCTCGACGACGACCTCGTGGTGGCCATCCAGGAGCGCCCGCAGGGGACGGCGGACGCCGTTCGGGCCGCGACCGAGCATCTGGTCGGCGCCGGCACCGTGGTGGTACTCAACGGCGATGTCCCGCTGATCCGCGCCGAAACACTGCGCGAGCTGGTCGCCGCCCACGAGCGCAGCGGCGCCGCGGCGACCATCGCCACGATGGTGCTCGACGATCCGTCCGGTTACGGACGCGTGATCCGCGCCCCCGACGGGAGCGTGGAGCGCGTTGTGGAGACCAAGGCGGCCGGTGACGCGACCGAGCTCGACCTCCACATCCGCGAGGTCAGCACCGGCATGTTCGCCTTCGACGGCGATGCCCTGGCAGCCGCGCTTGTGGAGGTGCGGGCCGACAACGCCCAGGGCGAGCACTACCTGCCCGACGTGCTGCCGATCCTCCGCGATCGCGAGCGCACCGTCCAGGCCTTCGAGCTCACCGATCCCAGCGAGCTCAGCCAGATCAACGACCGGCGCCAGCTCGCCGAGGTGACGGCGCTGGCTCAGAGCCAGATCCACGAGCGCCATCAGCTGGGCGGCGTCACGATCGTCAGTCCCGCCGCGACGGTGATTGACGTTGACGTCCAGATCGGCCCCGATACAGTGATCGCCCCTTTCACCAGCCTCCACGGCGCCACCCGGATCGGCCGCGACGCTCGGATCGGCCCCAGCAGCACCTTGATCGCGGCCGAGGTGGGCGATGGGGCCAAGATCCTGCACGCCTACGTCGACTCGGCAACGGTGGGCGATCGCGCCTCGGTGGGGCCGTTCGCGTATCTCCGGCCCGGGACGGTGCTGCGCCAGGGGTCCAAGGTGGGCACGTTCGTGGAGATCAAGAACTCCGACCTCGGGGCCGGCAGCAAGGTGCCCCACCTGAGCTACGTCGGCGATACCGACATCGGTGAGGGCACCAACCTCGGCGCGAGCACGATCACCGCCAACTACGACGGCTACCGCAAGCACCGCACGACGATCGGCAACCGGGTCAAGACCGCTGTCGACACCACGCTGATCGCCCCGGTGACGGTTGGCGACGACGCCTACACCGGGGCCGGTTCGGTGATCAGCGAGGACGTTCCGCCCGGCGCGCTCGGGATCGCCCGCTCCCGTCAGGCCAACCTCGATGGCTACGCCGAGCTGCGCCGCGAGCGCGAGGCGCAAGCCCGGGGAGCGTCGGACGGGAGCCGGGGGGAGAAGCCATGACTGCCACCGCACCGTCGGCCACCGGGCGTACACTCGCAGGCACCGTGGGAATCGTTGACACGCGCACCGTGCCGACCGAGATGCGGGTCGGGTACGACAAGCGGCTGATGCTCTTTTCGGGGCGCGCCAACCGGGAGCTGGGAGGGCGGATCGCGGCCAAGCTCGGCGTTGACCTCGGAGGCGTTGACCTCAAGACATTCGCTAACGGTGAGGTCTACTGCCGCTACGAGGAGTCGGTGCGCGGCGCCGACGTATTCATCGTCCAGCCGACGTGTCAGAACGTCGCCGCCGGCATGACCGCCAACGACACGCTGATGGAGCTTCTGCAGATGGTCGAGGCCGCCGTCGGCGGCTCGGCGCACCGGGTGATCGCGGTCACCCCCTGGTACGGATACTCGCGCCAGGACAAGAAGTCGGCGCCGCGCGAGCCGATCAGCGCCCGACTGGTGGCGCGGATGCTCGAGGCGGCCGGAATCGACCGGCTGCTGACCATGGACCTGCACTCCGGGCAGATCCAGGGCTTCTTCCAGAAGCCGTGTGATCACATGACGGCGCTGTTCATGCTCACCCAGTACTTCGACGATCTCGGCCTCGAGGATCTTGTCGTGGTCTCCCCAGACGCTGGGCGCGTCAAGCTCAACAAGCAGTTCGCGGCCAAGATCGGCGCTGACCTGGCGATCCTCAACAAGGAGCGCCCGGCCCAGCAGGTGGCCGAGATCGGATACGTGATCGGTGACGTGTCCGACAAGACGGCGCTGCTCGTGGACGACATGATCGGCACCGCCGGGACGCTCGCCGCCGCCGCCCAGGCGGTCCGCGACGCCGGCGCCCGGCGTATCTTCGCGGCCGCCACGCACGGCAACTTCTCCGGGAATGCCTGGGAGAACCTGGCCGCGGCCGATTTCGAGCAGGTGGTGGTGACCGACACGATCCCGCTTCCCCCGGGTGCCCCCGACAACGTCCGCGTGCTGTCCTGCGCCGATCTGCTGACCAACTCGATTCGCCAGATCTTCACCGACGGCTCGGTGAGTGACGTGTTCGGCGGCGAGAACCAGCTCTTCTGAGCGCGCCCCAGGACCCCCCGGCCGATGCTCGCGTGCACGGGGCGCGGGCCGCGCGGCTGATGGATCTTCTCGGTCTCAGCGACGACGAACTGTGCGCGACGCTTGACTCCGACCCGCTGACGCTGCTCTCCGGTCAGCTCGAGCACCGACCCGAGCTGCCGATCCTGCTCACGCTGCTCGACGAGGCCAGCGAGCGCGCCGGTGCTCCCGTGCTGCGGCGCTGGGTGCGGGCGGCGGGGCCGGGCGGCCGCCCGATCGATGCCCTGGTGGCGCGGGACTACGCCGCCTTCGAAGATGCCCTCGGGGTGCTCGCCGAGCGCGGTTTCGTCCTCCGCGGAGGCGGGCGTGGCTGAGCCGTTCGTGCACACGCTGCGCGTCCGCTACGGCGAGTGTGATCCCC
>JBAVWI010000100.1:0-4761 GCA_049697735.1 Solirubrobacteraceae bacterium | reverse complement strand
CTTGACCTCACCGGTGGCGGCGGACGCGCGATTCACGGCCTCGATCGCGTGGAGGTAACGGTCACGCCAGCGCATGAACGGCTGCGAGTTGATGTTCTCATCGTCCTTGGTGAAGTCGAGGCCCCCGCGCAGGGCCTCGTAGACGACGCGCCCGTAGTTCTTGGCCGACAGACCGAGCTTCGGCTTGGTGGTCGCGCCGAGCAGCGGGCGTCCGAACTTGTCCAGGTACTCGCGCTCCATGACGATCCCGTGCGGGGGACCTTGGAAGGTCTTCAGGTAGTGCGGCGGGATTCGCATGTCCTCGAGCCGCAACGCCTTCAAGGCCTTGAAACCGAAAACGTTGCCGATGATCGAGGAGGTCAGGTTCGCGATCGATCCCTCCTCGAAGAGGTCGATGTCGTAGGCGATCCGGGCGATGTACTGGCCCTCGACTCCCGGGACCTCATCGAGCTGGTAGGCCTTGGCCTGGTAGTGCTCATGGGGGGTAAGACGGTCGGTCCAGACTACGGTCCACGTCGCGGTCGACGACTCGCCGGCAACCGCAGCCGCGGCCTCGATCGGGTCGACCCCGGGCTGGGGTGTGATCCGGAACGCGCACAGGATGTCGGTGTCCTTGGGCTCGTAGTCGGCGTCCCAGTAGCCCATCTCCGCGTATGGCGTGACCCCCGCGGCCCACCGGTCCTTCTTCGGGCTGGTGTGGGGGTGTTCGGTTAGCGCCATCTCACGGGCCTTTCAATGGGATCCATGGCTTGAGGGTAAACGCGAATGTCCATAGAAGCCAAATATCTTTTAGAAGTTAATGCATAGAGCCTGCCTTATAATTATGCCAGCGCAGCTGTGGTCCCGTGGCTCTCTAAGCGCGGCCGCTAACCATGAGGCCGCGTCTTATGGGTCAAAGCAGATCTTTGCTGGATCGGTTACGCCCAGACCCGTACCGTCGATGCGTGATCGACGTCGTCCTGACCCCGGCTGAGGTGAGGCCGGCTGACTTGGTGGTGGTCATCGACGTCCTCCGAGCCACATCCACGATTACCCAAGCGCTCACCTCGGGCTACCAGACGGTCCTGTGCACCGACAGCGTCGAGCGCGCTCGGCTGCTACGCGCCGACGGTCGCGTCCTCGCCGGCGAGCAGCGGTGCGTGATGCCGGCCGGATTTGACCAGGGGAACTCGCCGCTTGACGCCATGCGCTGTCACGGCCGCGAGCTCGTCCTCGCCACGACCAACGGTGCTCCGGCCATCGTGGCCGCGGCCCGCTGCGCCTCCCGCGTCCTGCTGGCGTCCCTGCTCAACCTTGAAGCGGTGCTCCAGGCTGTGCTGGCGACACCCGAGGGCAGCGAGCTCGATCTGCTGATCGTGTGTTCGGGGACGGACGGGGCGCCCGCGGTCGAGGACGCCTACCTGGCCGGCTTGCTGTGCACCGCCCTGCCCGGACCGCAGACGGACGCTGCCCTGATCGCCGTGGCCGTCTCACGCAGCTACCCAACCCCGTTTGACGCACTGGCGTCGAGCGCCAATGCCAAGGTACTGAGGGCCACCGGCTCGGCCGATGACATCGCCTATTGCGCGCGCACGTCCAGTCTCCAGGTTGTGCCCCGCGTGTTGGAGGCGGCCGGCGGGGTCGCGACCGTGGTCCCGGCAGTCCCGGTCAGGTTCGAGCTTGGGACCGAGCCACGCTACGCGCGAAAGTGATGAACATCTGGACCGGCCCCCTCACCGGCCCCACGGCCGAGCGCAGGACGAACCATGACCGCTTCGCGGGGCCGTCCTTCAGCTCGAGCTCGCCGAGCCATCCAGATTCGAGCTCGCCTTCGACCGCTGCCCGCGAGAGCAGGGAGACGCCCAGGCCAGCGCGCGCGGCCTGCTTGATCGCGCCGTTTGAGCCAAGCGTCAGGGTCGTGGGATCCAGCCCGCGATCGCTCAGGAACTGTTCGTTGAGGGTGCGCGTGCCCGATCCCGGCTCGCGCAGAAGCCAGCGGCGGCCGGCCAGCTCAGCGGCCTCTGTGCGGGGCTGCCCCGCGGCCGGATCGTCGGGGGCGGTGATGCAGACGATTTCATTGTCGGTCAAGCGTTCAGCGACCAGGCGATCGTCGTTGGGAGGCTTGCCCGAGATGGCGACATCGACCGAGTGGCTGAGCAAGCGCTCGAGCACGTCCTGGCGGTTGCCGACCGCAAGGGTGAGCTCGATCTCGGGATGCTCGTCGGCGAACAGGCGCATGAGCGGGGGAACGAACGACTCGGCGGCGGTGGTCACGGCAATGATCTGGAGCTTGTGGGCCGCGACGTCCGCGACCTCCTGGGCAGCCTGTCGCCCCTGATCAAGCAGTCCCAGTACATCTGCTGCATACGGGGCAAAGGCAGCCCCGGAAGCGGTCAGGCGGATCCCGCGGCCGGAGCGCTCGAACAGCTCGCATCCGAGCTCACGGCCGAGGGCGGCAAGCGCCGAGGAAACCGAAGGCTGGGTGACCACGAGCTCCTCGGCGGCAGCTGTCACCGATCCGCTTCGGATCACCGCCAGTAATGTCTTCAGCTGTGTCACAGTCATAGACATCAACCTAAGGCTACACGCTGCGACATTGAGTCATCCCAGGCTCACGAAGGCAGCTGAGCGACGGACCCGACTCTGTCCAATCGTGCATTGCCGGGCCGATTTGCCAATCAGCTACGGGCGTACCGGAGCAGCAAGTGCCCGTCGTGCTCAAGCGCCCAAACCAACCGCAGCGCCAGTGGACGCGGCAATGCCCGTCCGACGGTGATGGAGAGCTCGTCACCGCCGACGAGCGAGGGCGCCAGGGTGAGAAACAGTTCGTCCACGAGATCCTGGGCCAGCATCGCGTCAAACAGGATCGGGCCGCCTTCGCAAAGCAGTGAGCGGACGTCGTGGTCGCGGCGCAGGGACCGCAGCACGTCAACGAGTTCGCGTTCGGCGGACGGGATCGCGTGCGCCGTTATCTCAGCCGCGCAATCCGGTACCAGGGTGGCCGGCGGCGTGTAGAGCACTACTCGCGAGCGGTGATCGGAGAACAGCGGAATCTCGAACGGAACGTCTCCGCTCCGGCTGACAACGACCGCCAACGGCTGAATGGCCCGGCCCTCGGCGAGACGCAGCTCCATCAGCCGCTGGTCACGCACGAGAATTCCGTAGCGCTCCACACGCAAGGTTCCAGTGCCGGCGAGTACCGCGTCGACCTGGGTACGCAGGAGACGAAAAGCGGCTCGGTCGCCGTCGCCACCAAGCGGTGCGGTGCGTCCACCGGCCGTTGCTTTGCCGTCCGCGCTGCTGACGAAGTTGCAGACCACGTACGGACGATCGGCGAGGGCATGGTCGGCCAGCCCCAGACCGGTGTAAACCCCTTCGGGCGAGACCGCAGGCCCCGGAGGAACGGCTCGCTTGAACAACATCAGCCGGGAAGGGTAACCATCACGAACGGAGACCCCTGTGAGCACAGCCGAAGAGATCTTCACCCGGATGACCGGGAACCTGGACTATCCGATGCTCGTGGTGACGGTCAAGGCCGGCAACGAGCCGGCTGGATGCCTGGTTGGTTTCGCCACCCAATGCAGCATCAACCCGCCGCGATTCCTGGTCTGCTTGTCTGACAAGAACCGCACCGCGCGCGTCGCTGCCAGCGCCAACGCGCTCGCGGTCCACTTCCCGCCCGACACTGCGTTCGAGTTGGCACGGCTGTTCGGAAGCGAAACCGGAGACGACGTCGACAAGTTCTCACGCTGCCGCTGGCACCCGGGCCCGGGCGGCCTGCCGATCCTCGACGAGGGCGGGCGATGGTTCGCGGGCACTATCATCGAACGGCGCACCGTCGGCGACCACGTCGCCTATGTGCTCCAGCCGTTTGCCGCCAGCGACGACGGCAACACCGCCAGCTTGCGATTCAGCCAGGCCAAGGAGCTCAAGCCCGGCCACGAGGCGTAGACGGCAACGCTTGGGGCTCCCACCGTGCGGGCCAAGGGTCGCTTCATCGCTGGCTCCTGTGGAGGCTGCGCATGTCGGGCAGTGGGGGCGGTAGCCGCCCAACAGGCGGACTCCGAGATCCAGCTTTGCTTCAACTAGACTGCCCGGGTGCCATTTTTCGGACACAAGACGCGCCACGAGCGCGAATGGGAAGAGGTCCGCTCTTCGGCTCAAGATGACCTCGTAGGACTCGGCGATGACATCCGGTCACTTGACGTCGACATTCAGATGCCGGGAGTGTCCGATGATGCCAAGCAGCGCTACGACCAGGCGTTGCAGGCTTACCAGCGGGCAAGCGGAATCTTTGACAGCGCCAAGCGCCCGGAGGACCTCGCCCCCGTGAGTGAGACGCTGGAAGAGGGCCGCTACGCGATGGCGTATGCGAAGGCGTTGATCGAGGGTCGGCCACCGCCAGAGCGAACGCCGCCATGCTTCTTTGACCCCCGTCACGGACCCTCGACTGAAGAGGTCGAGTGGGCGCCTCCGGGCGGCTCGGCGCGCCCCGTGCCGGCGTGTGCAGCTGACGCGTTGCGGATCAAGGAAGGCTTCGAGCCCCACGGGCGCCAGGTGTCGGTCAACGGCCGACCGACGGATTACTGGAACGCTCCGCGCCATTACGGACCGTGGGCAGGCGGCTACTTCAACGGCTTCGGTGGCGGCGGCATGCTGCCCGGTCTACTGATGGGCTCTGCGCTTGGTGCCGGGCTCGGTTTCGGCGGCGCGGAGCTGTTCGGGGGCGATGGAGGAGACGGCGACGGTGGGGACGGCGATGGCGGGGACGGCGGGGACGGT
>JBAVWI010000099.1:0-4254 GCA_049697735.1 Solirubrobacteraceae bacterium | reverse complement strand
GCGTGCTCGTGCTCGCGGTGGAGCGCAAGGACGCACCCAACCTGCTCGCCGCCGCCCGGCGTGAGCTTGAGCGCTCCCGTCACGCGGTCAGCTTTCGTAGCATCGGCGCCGGCACGGGCGGAAAGTTCGAGAACCTCGACCGGCTGCTCGCGGCCCACCCGGCGGCGGCCCATGACTGGCTGCTGGTCCTCGACGATGACGTCGCGCTCCCCCGAGGCTTCCTGGACCAGTTTCTCTTTCTCGCCGAGCGCTTTGACCTGCGGCTCGCCCAGCCCGCCCACCGCGCGCGCTCTCACGCCGCCTGGACGGTGACCCGGCGGCGGCCGACCAGCGTGGCCCGCGAGACCGCCTATGTCGAGATCGGGCCCGTCAGCGCCTTTCACGCCAGCACCTTCGAGACCCTGCTGCCCTTCCCGCCGCTGCGTGCCGGATGGGGGCTCGACGCTCACTGGGCCGCTGTCGCGGCCCAGCACGGCTGGCCGATCGGCGTGATCGACGCCACGCCGATCCGGCACGGTCTGCGCCGGATCGCGGCGGCCTATGACCGCAGTGCCGCGGTCGCCGAGGGACAGGCCTTCTTGGCCGGCCGCCCCTACGTCCGGGCTGCGCAGGCCAACCGCACGCTTACCTCGCACCGCAGCTGGCGATGAGAGTCCTTGTTCTGTCCGAGTACTACCCGCGAGCCGGCGACCCCACCCTGGGGGTCTGGGCACACCGCCAGACCGTGGCCACGCGCGACGCCGGCGTCGACCTCAGGGTGCTTGTCCTGCACCGTCCCGTTCCCCCGCTGGCCGCCATCCGCCGCCGGGACCTCGGCGCCATTCGCCGCGCCCTTGGCCAGCCGGCCCGCGCCGAGCTCGACGGCATCCGCGTCGACTACGTCCGCTACCTGTCGCCGCCCCGGCCCTGGAGCTATGCCACCTGGGGAGCGTGGGCGGCCCGGCCGCTGGCCGCGGCCCTGCGCCGCGTGCACAGGGAGTTCCCGTTTGACCTCATCCACGCTCACTATGCGGTGCCCAGCGGCGACGCCGCCCGGCGGGCCGCCCCGCAGGTACCGCTCGTCGTGTCGGTCCACGGTGGCGATGTCCACGGTCCTCAGGCCTCCAGCCGGGCGGTCGCGGCCACGCTCCGGCACGCGCGCCTCGTGCTCGCCAACAGCGCCGGCACGGCTCGGCGCTGCGCGGTCCTGGGCGCCGATCCGGTGCGGGTTGTCCACCTCGGTACCGACCCGGCACCGGCCACCAGCCCGGTCGACCGAGGCGACGGGGACCCCGCGTCTGGGCCGACGCTGGTCACGGTCGGCAACCTGATTGCCCGCAAGCGCCACGCCGACGTGATCGCCGCGCTGCCGAGCCTGCTCCGGAGCCATCCCGGCCTGCGCTACGTGATCGTCGGCGAGGGCCCCGAGCGCGAGCGTCTGGCCGCGCTCGCCGTCCAGCTCGGGGTCGTGGGGCAGGTCGAGTTCCGCGGCCGGCTCGGCCACGAGCAGGCGACCGCGGTGGCCCGCTCGGGCTCGCTGTTCGTGCTGCCCAGCCTCGACGAGGCGTTCGGGGTCAGCTACGTGGAGGCCATGGCCGGCGGGGTCCCGGCGATCGGCATCCGCGGCGAGGACGGGCCCGAGGAGATCGCTGCCGCCGGGGGCGGAATCGCGCTCGTGCCGGGGCGAGACCCGGTGGCGCTCGCGGGCGCCCTGGATGGGCTGCTGGCTGACCGCGCTCGACGCGAGGCGCTCGGTCAGGCGGCGCGCGAGAACGTCGAGCGCAACTTCACCTGGGCGGGCTGCGGCGCGGCCACGCTGGCCGCCTACCGAGAGGTGCTGGGCCGATGACGCCGGGCCGCGCCCATGGCCGCGCCGGGGTAGAAATGCGCCACCGGCCGTTCCACGAACTCGTGATAGTCCAGCCCCAGCTCGGCGCTGCACTCAGACAGGGCCGGGGTCACGTGCACATTGTCGGAGATCAGCACTCCCCCGGCAGCCAAGCGCGCCCCGGCGGTGGCGAGCTCCCAGCGCTCATGCTCGTAGGTGTGAAGGCTGTCGTGAATGAACATCCCCACCGCCTCGCCGCCGGCGAGCAGCGCCGGCAGGCCGGTGCGGCTGGACTCGATCCTCAGCGCCCAGCGAGGATCCGCATCGGCGATCCACCCGGCGGCCGGGTTGACGTCAAAGGAGACCAGGCGCCCGTCGGCCCCTTCGGCGGCGTTGAGCTCGAGCGCGCGCAGCAAGAGCAGGGAGCCAAGCCCGTCGTGCACGCCGGACTCGACGATCAGACCCGGGCGGATCAGACGGGCCAGGGCGTACCAGCCACGTCGCTTGCCGAAGGGTGGCTGGCGCTTGCTCCACCAGCGCCGGCGCCCGGCCGTCTCGTGCAGCCGCGCCCGCAACACCGGGTCGGCTCCCGGCTCGGCCAGCACCCGCTCGACCTCTGCGGGCGAGGCGCCCGAGACGGCCTGCACCCAGGCCGCGAGCTCATCCTGGTTGGCCAGCTCGTAGGTGAAGTTGTCGGGCTCGGGATCGGTGAGCACGAAGCCCAGGTGGCGGTGGACGGGCGCGCCCACTCGCTGCACCGCGCGGGCCTTGCTGATCCAGCGCAGCCGCCTGACATAGCGGGGGTCGAGACCGAGTCGCTGCGCGAGAGCGCGGGCGCGGGCATGCCACGGCATCGGCGCGAGTTTAGGTCCCGGGCCCTCAGGCGCTTGCCGTGAGCAGTTCCGGCGCCCGCCGCGGCCAGCCGCGACGCTACCACGAGGTGGGACTGGGGCTCGGTTTGGCGGCGGCCCTGATCGCGCTGGCCTTCGTCACCACGGGCGGCTTTGACTCCTCGATCACGGTCTCGGCCGGCGACACATGGGCAGAGATCGTCATCACCGTGATCGGCGCCGGCGTGGTCGCCGCGGCGCTCCTGTTCGCAGCGCGCCAGCCGACCTGGGGGGTCACGGCAGTTGGCCTGTTCGGATTGCTGACGGCCTACACAGCGCTCTCGATCCTGTGGTCAGTGCAGCCCGATAACTCGTGGCAGGCCGCCAACCTCACCCTGGCCTACCTGTTCACGTTCGCGGGCGCAGCGGCGCTCGCCCGTCTGGCTCCCGAGGGGTGGCGAGCACTGTTGGCGGCGGTTGCCCTCGTCTCAGTGGCGATCAGCGCCTACGCGCTGCTGGCCAAGGTCTTTCCAGCCTCGCTGGCCGCCGGTGACACCCAGGGGCGGCTCGAGACACCACTCGGCTATTGGAACGCGACCGGGGCCGCCTCGGTCCTCGGCCTCGCCCCGCTGCTCTGGACCTTCAGCCGCCGCGGCGGCTCCGCGCTGGTCCGGGGCCTAGCCGTGCCGGCGACGGCGATCCTGGTCTCGGTCGCGGTCCTCTCCTACTCGCGCACGGCGGCGCTGGTGGCGATCCTCGTCGTGGCCGGCTGGCTGGCCTACGTGCCCTCTCGGCTGCGCGCCTGCGCGATGCTCGCGCTGGCCGGTGGCGCCGGCGCGGTGATCATCGCCTGGGCGTTGGGGCGCCCGGCCCTGACCGCGGCCAACCAGGACCTGGCCGCGCGGACGGCGGCCGGTCACACGTTCGGGATCGTGGCCGTGATCACGCTGGTGGCGAGTGCAGCCGCGGGGGTGGGGATGGCGCGGGCTGGAGACCGCGGGCTCGTCCCTGCGCGGTTGCGGCGTCTGGCCACCCGGGGGCTGCTGGTCGGGGCGGCCCTGCTGCCGGTGATCGTGGTGCTGGCCCTGGCCGCCTCGTCGCGCGGTTTGACGGGCGAGATCTCGCACGCCTGGAGCTCGCTGACCAGCGTCAACAACGGCGTCGGCAACGGCGCCGACCGGCTGGGTCAACTGGGCAGCAGCCGTCCGCTCTACTGGAGCGAGGGGATCACGGTGGGCGAGCACGCCCTGCTCAAAGGCGTCGGCGCGCTGGGCTACGCGACGGCCCGGACTCGCTACACCACGAGCCCCCGGATCGCCGAGCACGCCCACAGCTACCTGATCCAGACCTTTGCCGACCTGGGGCTGCTCGGGCTGGCCATCAACCTCGCCCTGGTTCTCGCCTGGGGCCGCTCGGCGGGCGCGGCGCTGGCGCTTGGCTCGCGCTGGTCCGGCCTCGATCCGGGGTTGCGCGCCGAGCGCGCTGGCCTGTTCGCCCTGCTGCTGGTCGCCGTGGCCTTCGGTCTGCTGTCGGCGAGCGACTGGACGTGGTTCTTTGCCGGGGTGACCGTCCCCGCCCTGCTCGCCGCCGGATGGCTGGCCGGCCGCGGGCCCCTGG
>JBAVWI010000098.1:0-5918 GCA_049697735.1 Solirubrobacteraceae bacterium | reverse complement strand
CATGCAGCCGCAGAACTTCGAGCAGTTCGAGTCGACGCTGACTGACCTCGTCAACACGGGCCAGGTGCCGATGGCGCGGATCGACGATGCGGTGAGCCGCATCCTGACCAAGAAGTTCCAGCTGGGTTTGTTTGAGCATCCCTACACCGACCGCCGCTACATCAACCAGGTCGGCTCACCAGCGCACCACGCGCTGGCGCGTCGGGCGGCCGCGGAGTCCCAGGTGCTGCTCAAGAACAGCCGGCACGTGCTGCCGATCCACGGCCACCGCAACATCTACGTCGCCGGCTCGAACGCCGACAACATAGGCAACCAGGCCGGCGGCTGGACGCTGACGTGGCAGGGCGGCTCGACCAATGTCATCCCCGGCACGACGATCCTCGACGGCATTCGCCAGCTGGCTCGCGGCAACGTCACGTACAGCCAGGACGCCTCTGCGCCGATCCCGCACAACGCCACGGGCATCGTCGTGGTTGGCGAGACCCCGTATGCGGAGGGCTTCGGCGACGTTTACGGGCCGCGATGGGCGTATGACCCCGGCGACCACGGCGTGCCGCGGCCGGTCAAGGACATGCAGCTCTCGGCGGCAGACAAGGCGGCGGTCGACAAGGTGTGCGCAGCAGCGAAGCGATGCATCATGGTGATCGTCTCCGGCCGGCCGCTCATCCTCGATCCGGCCCAGCGCAACGAGGCTGACGCGATCGTGGCGGCCTGGCTGCCGGGCAGCGAGGGCGCGGGCGTGGCCGACGACCTGTTCGGGGCACACCCGTTCACGGGCAAGCTGCCCGTGTCCTGGCCGCGGACGCTCGCGCAGGAGCCGATCAACGTCGGCGACCCCAACTACGACCCGCTGTATCCGTACGGCTACGGCCTCACAACCGACGTCGGATACTCACACGACAGCGCGAGACACTGAATGTCTGAGGTGGCGGGCTGCTCGACGGCCCGCCACCTCCCGCTCACGGCCGAAGCGCTCGCCACCAGCGACCTTTGCGCAAGGTGGTGGTCAACCGGCCCTCGGTGTGGCCTGACCGATGATGTTTCCGCGCCGTGCTGGTCTGTACGCGGAATACCGACTCACGGGAGGCTGACGCCTTGCGAAAACTGACATTTGGTATGAACCTGAGCCTGGACGGCTACATCGCCGCGCCCGGCGACGACCTCGGCTGGAGCGTGCCGAGCGACGAGTTGTTCCAGTGGTGGTCTGACCGGGTGGGGGCGACGGGGCTGGCGCTGTATGGGCGCAAACTGTGGGAGACGATGAGCTCCCACTGGCCGACCGCCGACCAGCAGCCCGGCGCCACACCGGCGGAGATCGAGTTCGCCAGCCGCTGGCGGGACATGCCGAAGGTGGTGTTCTCCTCGACGACCAGCACGGTCGACTGGAACGCCCGTCTGGTCACCGGCGACGCAGTAACCGAGATCACCCGGCTCAAGGCCGACGACGGCGGCCCCATGGATATCGGCGGCGCCACGCTCGCCGCAGCGGCCATGCGGGCCGGGCTGATCGACGAGTACGCGATCGTCACCCATCCGGTGCTGTTGGGCGGCGGCACGCCGTTCTTTACGGCCCTGGACAACTGGGTGAACCTGACCCTCGTGGAGACCCGGACGTTTCCCGAGAGCGTGGTCCTGACCAGGTACGAGACCAGGCGCTGAGTGCCCGACCTCGGATCGGCACGGGCTTCGGGCCCACCCAAGGACGCTGGTCCCCGCCCGCAACGCCCCAGGCAGGTCCGCCGGGCCGACGGATCGGGTCCTAGGGGATGTGCTGGCGCGAGGTAGGCGAGGAACCGCCTCGACGGCTCGTCGCACCAGTGAACGTCGTCAACGCACAGCAGCACCGGCTCGCGCTGGGCCAGATTTGCCACGAGCCAGTGCAGCCCGTGCAGCGACGAGAACAGGCCCTGCCCGGACAGCTCTGGATCCCGCACCTCGAACGAGAACTCGGTCTCGGCCTCGTTGCCCCGTCCGGCGCGCGCGTCATCAAGCAAATCGCCGACCGGCCAGCTCCCGCTCGCGCTCGATCAACCGATCCGCCGGTCGCGTCAGTCACCGTTGCCGCGCTCACGCAGCCGGCGCCGCTCGGCGCGGGGTGGGCGCAGCTCGATCGGACGATTGCGGCCGCGACGAAGGATGAGAAAGGCGGCCGTGCCCCACATGGCCGGAATCCACAGCGCGATCGCGTGGTAGACGACAGTCACCGCGGTGGCCAGCGTGGCGGGAACGCCGTAGAGGACGAACATGCCGACCAGGCTGCCGTCGAGCACGCCGATGTTGCCTGGGATCGGGATCAGGTTTGAGAGGTAGCCGATCTGGTAGGCCAGGACCAGAGTGGCCAGCGGGGGCACGTGGCCAACGGCGGCGAAGCACGCCGCCAGCACCCCGATGTCGCACCAGAGAAAGGCGAACGCTCCCAGGATGCGCCAGTCGGGGGTGAGCAGGACCTGCTCGGTCTGGCGGATCGTGAGCGCCGTTTCCTGGAGCAAGGAGCGGACCCGCCCGGGTGCGCGCCCGGCCGCCAAGCGGTCGCTGAAGCGCGGCAAGAGCAAAAAGAAGACCAGGACGGCGACCCCGATTCCCCCGGGCACGAGGCTGAGCAGCACGTCGTCGGGTCCGGAGAGGATGCCCGTCCACAGCCCGAGCCCGGCCAGTGCCAGGGTGATCACGTTGACCGCGCTGGTGAGCAGGAACAGCACGGCCGAGCGCTCCGCGACCCGGGCCGGCTCACCTCCCCGTTCCACCAGCAGCCAGGCCCCGACCGCGATGCTCCCAGCGCCGCCCAGCGAGACGGCGGCCCCGAAGGCGAGCTCGCTGAGCGCCACGCGGGCGCCGAAGCGGACCGGAGCCCGGTCAAACACCTGCAGGAAGGCGGCCACGTAGCCGAGACAAGACAGGATTTCGAGCCCGACGGCCACAACCAGCCATCCGCCACTCATGTCGCTGACCGCGTCGCCCACGCCTTGCAGCCCGGGCACGGCCAGCAGCAGCGCGACCACCATGGCCACGAGGATCGCCAGCGAAAGCAGGCCCCGCCACAGGCTCCGGCTGGGTTCGGTCATCACCGTGCTCGGCTCGTCGCCACGGGGGCCGTTTTCGTCCGCGGCCGTGGCCATGGTTGACTATTCAATCAGTGACGCTCGTCGACCTTCCAGGCATCGATGCGATTGGCATCCGCGCCGACAACCCGGGCGCCTTCACGCTCACGGGCACCAACTCCTGGATTCTGGGTCGGGATCCGGCCTGGGTCGTGGACCCCGGGCCGGCGCTGGCTGACCACGTGGCGGCATTGACGGCCGCGGTGCAGCAGCGCGGCGGCTTGGGTGGGATCGCGCTTACCCATGACCACGCCGACCACAGCGAGGCCGTGCCGGTCCTCCGCGAGCGCTTCCCGGATGCGCCATTGGCCGGGGCCCGCGGAGACACTGACGTGCGGCTGCGGCAGGGGACCAGCTTCGGGCCGCTCGAGGCTCTGGCCACGCCCGGACACGCGCCGGATCACTTCGCCTTCCTAGTCGACACGCTGGCCTTCACCGGCGACGCCGTGCTCGGCACCGGGAGCGTCTTCATCGCCCCCGATCCCGGGGCCCTGGCCGGCTACCTGGACGGGCTGGCGGCGCTACGGGCGCGGCCGCTAACCCTGTTGGCTCCCGGCCATGGGCCGGTTGTCCGCGACCCCGACGCCAAGCTCGAGGAGTACATCGCCCACCGCCGCGAGCGGGAGGAGCGGCTCCTGGCCGCGCTCGGAGCCGGAGCGCGGTCAGTACCGGAGATGCTCGCGGCGGCCTGGGATGACGTGCCGGCGCCATTGCGTCCGGCGGCGACCGTGACGCTCGCTGCCCACCTCGACAAGTTGGCCGACGAGCAGCGCCTGCCCAGTGACGTCGAGCGCCCTCGCCTGTCCGAGCTCACCCCGCCGTAATCGAGGGTCGCGGGGCAGGCGCTCGGGCGCGCGTCCGGGCCGCAGCCAAGCGGCGACGGGCCAGGTCCAGGGCGGCCGCGAGCGGGGTGATCCCCTCGCGCTCGGCGTGAGCGAAGATCTCTCGCAGCGTGTCAGCGATCGACTCGACACGGCGCCGCGCGGTGGTTGCGTCGTAGCCGCCCACCTCTTCGGCGATATTGATCAGGCCGCCCGCGTTGACGACGAAGTCAGGCACCCAGAGGATCTCGTGCCCCGCCAGCAGATCGGCGACGCCATCTTCGGCGAGCTGGTTGTTGGCGGCCCCGGCGACGACCCGGCAGCGCAGGCGTGGCACGGTCTCGTAGTCGAGCAGGCCGCCGAGGGCGCATGGAACGAGCACATCGACCTCGGCCTCGAGCGCCTCCTGAGGGCTGCACCAGCGGGCGCCGAGCTGCTCGGCCACCCTCGTCTTGGCGGTGTCGACATCGGCCACGATCAGGCTCGCGCCGGCCCGGGCGCAGCGCGTAGCGACCCGCGAGCCCACGTGACCGAGGCCGATGACGGCGATCGTGCGCCGGCCCAGGTCCGGGTCTGAGAAGACGCGCTGGCAGGCGGCGGCGATCGCCACCTCGACGCCGCGGGCCGTGAGCGGGCTCGGATCGCCCGACCCGCCTCGGCTCCGGGCCAGGCCGGCCACGTGGCTCGTGCGCCCAGCGATCACGCTCATATCGCGGCTCGAGGTACCGACGTCCTCGGCGGTTATGTAGCGCCCCTCAAGCGCCTGCACCGTGTCGGCGAAGTCAAGGAGCGCCGCGTGGCGGCGCTTGGAGGTCAGCGGCCCGTCGGCGGGGGCCATGATCACGCCCTTGCCGCCCCCGAGGCCGAGATCGGCCGCGGCCGCCTTGAGCGTCATCGCCCGCGACAGGCGCAGCGCGTCGCGCACCGCGGCGCGCGAGTCGTCGTAGGCCCACAGCCGACAGCCGCCCAGCGAAGGACCGCGGAGGGTGGAGTGGATCGCGACGACCGTGTACAGACCCGACCGGGTACCGCGGCGAACGTACAGCTCTTCGTGATCGAGCTTCTCGAGGTAACGGTCTATCGTGCGAGCAGCGTACCGAGGGCGAACCCGTGCTGACGGATGTGACGCTTGGCGGTTACCAGCCTGACGACGTGTCCGCCGCTGGCCGCCCCGGCGCCGACAGTCTTACCGACGCCCCTGGAGGGGGCGGTTCCCGGCGTCCCGGTTGACGTGCTCGTGCCGCCGCGGCCCGGGGCCGGTGTCCCGGTGCTGGCGCCGCTGGTGCTGGCCGGTGCCGAGGTACCGGATCCAGCTGCCGGGCTGGGAGCCGGACCGGTGGTGGCCGGGGTTCCGGAGCCGGTCGGCGAGCCGGTGCCGGTCGGAGCCGGTGTTGCCGCGGGCCCGGTGCCCGGGGTAGTCGCGGTCGGAGCGCCGGGCGGGCCCGAGCCGGCTCCCGTTGTCGTTCCGGGGCCGGTGCCAGGACCGGAGCCGGGGGGCGTGCCGGTCCCCACGGACGGGCCGCTGCCGATTGGCGTGCCCAGGCCGGTCGGAGCCGCGGGCCCGGTTCCGATCGGGATACTCGCGGGGTTGTTGGCGCTGTAGAGGAGCTGGTCAGGGTCGAGTGACTGGCTGATCGGGATCGAGGGCGAGCCGCGGACGAGCGTGCGGGCGGCCGAGGACGTCCCGGATCCGGGACCGGCGGGAGCCGGGGTTGATGCCGTCAGCGCATCGGCAGGGGTCCGGCTTCCGAAGGCGGTGGCCACCGAAGCCGGGGCGGCACCGCCGGCGGTGGCCTGGGCGGGCGTGGTTGCGACAGCCGAGTGATCGCCGTCGAAGCGTGAGGCGTGGTGGTGCACGCGATTGGGGACGCGTGATGAGAGGGTGTGATCAATCTCGACCGCCCCTCCGGCGGTGACGACCGCGGCGGCGAGCAGCGTGACGACGTGCCCAGCCCCGCCGGCCAGGAGACCGGCCGAGGCAGCGGCTCCGGTGCCCGCT
>JBAVWI010000097.1:0-8907 GCA_049697735.1 Solirubrobacteraceae bacterium | reverse complement strand
CGGCGGCCTCAGGCGCGGCGAGCGCGAAGCCATCCAGGAGCTGCTCGGCGACCGTGCGGTCGCCGGTGCGGCGCAGGCCACCGCGATCACCGGACGGTGACAGGGCGTCGACCCACGCCTGAGCGGTACCGCTCAGGCCGGCATCGGCGCCACCCTGGCCGGACTCGGTGATGGTGACGGCATCGCGGCCGAGGGTGATCCGATACTCCATCGGCTCACCGGCGCGGCCATCGGTGACGGTCAGCGCGACCGTGCCCGAGGCCATCGAGCCCGGCTTGATCAGCCCGGGAATAACGCGGAAGATCGCGCCCAGGTCCACGCTCTCAGACGGACGCGGCGGACCCCAGGCCCACTCATAGCCCCAACGGGCCAGCTCGCCGAGGATCGGAGCGAGTTCGCGCGCCCGCTCGGTCAGCTCGTAGTCGACGCGGGGCGGCACCTCGCGGTAGCGCTTGCGCGTCAGCATTCCGTCGGCGACCATCCGGTTCAGGCGCGAACGCAACTGCTCGGTCGAGATGCCGGGCAGCACGCGCTGCAGTTCGACGAACCGCCGCGGCCCTGAAATCAGGTCGCGAATGATCAACAGCGTCCATTTGTCGCCGACGAGATCAAGCGCTCGGGCGTCTGGAGACCACTGGTCGTATGGGTGCCGTTTGGGTGGTGGTACGTGTGGAATGGATATCCCCCCTGGTTTGGACGATCCCACTTACCGTTATTCAGGATAACGGATGCACCGGCGCGCTGGGTTAGTTTTCGCCAGTTTGTCGGTGGGGGCTCGTTTCAGGCTCCTAATGGGCGAACTGATCCAACTCCAGGACCGTCGCGACGATCGCTCTCGGCCCACCCGCGATACGCGTCCGGCGTTTTATTTCGATCCCGGCTGTCCGCTTTCCTACCTGACCGCTGAGCAGATCGAGCGCACCCTGGGCCACGTGGACTGGATCCCGGTGGCGGCGGAGTCAGTGTCTGGCCCGCGCAGCGCGGCTGCCGTGGACGCGGTGCGCGAGCGGGCTGAGGCTCGAGCCCGCGCTCTGCGCCTTCCCCTGGTCTGGCCCGACCACTTCCCGGTCGCCTCGTCCTGCGCTCTGCGCGCCACCGCCTTCGCTGCCGAGCAGGGAGCCGGCGCCCGCTTTGCTCTCGCGGCCAGCCGGCTGGTGTTCTGCGGCGGCTTTGACCTCGACGATCCCGAGACTCTGGCCGAGGCGGCGGCGGCGGCCGGCATCTCACTCCAGGCATGCCTGCACGCGGCCGGCGACACGACGCGCGACGCGAGCCTGGCGGCCACCGCGCACGGCCTGCGGGCCCGCGGCGTGGGTGAGCTCCCGGCCTTCCGGGTCGGCCGGCGCTGGTCAACAGGGGACTCTGCCCTGTTCGCGGCCGGTGCCATGCGTGAGGACGCGGCGAGGTTCGCACCTCCGCTTGCACCCGTCGGCTGAGCACAGCGCAGAAATCCCCCTCGGGCGCTGACAGACTGTGCGCATGATCGATCCCGTCGATCGGGCCGTTCGGGCGATCGTTCGCCGCAACTCCTTCGCCCTGGTCTGGGCCCAGCATCTGCTGGCCAACGTGATCATGCTCTTCGGCCTGGGCTTGCTGGCCCTGTATCAGCCGATGAGCGCGGGGAAGTTCCTCGTGCTGGCGGCGGTCTCCCAGGGCCTGGTCGCGCTGGACAACGTGGTCTCGATCAGGATGATCCTGGTCATGTGGCGCCCGGTGCGCGCCTGGGAGCGCGGCGCCCGCCACGAGGCGGCGACGATCGCCGCCTGGCGAACGCTGGCTTCGCTCCCGATCGAGTACCTGCGGCGGGTGGGCAAGGCCCCGTTCCTGTTCGCCTACCTGCCCTTCATCGCCTTTACCACCTGGGAGCTCGACCTCTCCTGGTACCTGTTCTGGATTCTCGCTGCGGCTGGCACTGTGGTGCTCGCCTACAGCCTGATCGTGCGTTACTTCACGATGGAGATCGTCGTGCGACCGGTGCTCGAGGAGGTCGCGCGCGAGCTGCCGCCCGACTTCATCATCGACGCCCGCGGCCTACCGCTGCGCTGGCGCCTGCTGGCGGTGGCACCGGTGATCAACGTCATCACCGGCGTGGTCGTGGCCGGGCTTTCCGCTAATGGCCATCACGCCACCCTGGATGATCTCGGGCTGTCCTGGCTGATCGCGGTCGGGGTCTCGTTCACGATCTCGCTCGAGCTGACGATTCTCGTCGTACGCACCCTGGTCACCTCGCTGGACGACCTGCACCGCGCCACCGACCGGATCGCCGAGGCTGACTACAGCGCCCGCGTGCCGGTGGTGTCCGCGGACGAAACCGGAGAGCTGGCTCAATCCTTCAACCTCATGGCCGAGGGGTTGGATGAGCGCGAGCGCCTGCGTGAGGCGCTGGGCGCCTACGTCGATCCGGAGGTCGCCGAGCGGATCCTCAAAGAGGGCCCCGACTTGGCCGGGGAGGAGACCGAGGCTTCGATTCTGTTTCTGGACATCCGTGACTTCACCGCCTTCGCGGAGCGCGCGCAGCCGGCTGAGGTGGTGGCCCTGCTCAACAAGCTGTGGGCGCTGGTCGTGCCCGTGCTCCTGCGGCACGGTGGGCACGCCAACAAGTTCATCGGCGATGGGCTGCTGGGAGTGTTCGGAGCGCCCGAGCCCCATCCCGATCACGCCGCCCGGGCGGTCCGGGCGGCCCTGGAGATCGTTCACGAAGTCCGCACGCGCTACCAGGGCCGGATCGCAGTCGGCATCGGGGTCAACACCGGCTCGGTGGTGGCGGGCACGGTCGGCGGTGGCGGCCGGGTCGAGTTCACGGTCATCGGTGACGCCGTCAACACCGCCTCCCGAGTGGAGAAGCTCACCCGCGAGATCGGCGACGACGTGCTCATCACCGAGGCGACCTGCGCCCAGCTGTCCAAGGACGAGTTCGCGCTCGAGCAGCGCCAGGAAGTGGCGGTCCGGGGCAAGCAGGCCGGCGTGCGGCTATGGGCGCCTCGCCCGCGCGGCGCCGACAACGGTTCGGCGGGCGCACGCCGCCGCGCGCGCGCGGCCCCGGTGTCCGATTGACGAGGCGCCCGCGCGTCGTCAGGACGCTGCGCCGGTTCTGGCGCATCTCCGAGGACGCCAACATCACCGGCCAGGCAGCCATGATCGCCTACAACATGCTCCTGGGCGTCATCCCGATCGCGCTGCTGGGCCTGTTCATCGCCGGCCAGGTACTGTCGAGTCACGCCATCGAGCACAGCGTCGCCAACGATCTGCGCGAGGTGTTCCCGGGCACGGCCGAGAAGACCCTCAACTCGCTGCTCTCGGAGATCACCAACTCGACCACGAGCACCGGCGTCCTGGCACTGATCGCCAGCCTGTGGCTGGGGTCGTCGTTCTGGGGGGCGCTCGACACCGCCTTCGGTCGCATCTACAGCACGCCGTCGCGCAAGTGGCTCGAGCAGAAGCGCTTTGGCCTCTCGATGCTGATCGTGGTCCTGGTCTTCATGATCGCCACGGTCATCGTCCCCACCGCGCAGAGCATCCTCCGCTCCGGCGTCGCCGACCTGCCCTTTGACCTGGCCCACGTCGCCGGGTTCGTCTACGGGCTCTCGCTGGGCATCGGCGTCCTGCTGCTCTTCGCTTGCCTGACCATCATTTACCTGCGCGTCCCCAACCGCAGTGTCCCCTGGCGCGCGGTGTGGCCCGGCACGCTGAGCGCGACCCTGGCCATCGTCGTCATCGACTACGGGTTTCCGCTCTACCTGTCGAGCATCTCGACCATCGCGCGCTTCGGGACCACGATCGTGTTCGTGCTCATCATGCTCGGCTGGTTCTACCTGCTCGCCCTGATCATCCTCGCGGGCGCGATCGTCAACGCGCTGCGGCTGCAGCCCTGACTCGCGCGCTGTTAGCGTCCCCGCCCATGGCCACCGATACCGACACCGATACCGCGCTTCACGGCGGACGCCTGATCGCCCGGGCGCTCAAGGCCCAGGGCGTGAGCAAGCTGTTCACGCTCTCGGGCGGCCACCTGTTCTCGATCTATGACGGCTGCCGCGAGGAGGGCATCGACATCGTCGACGTCCGCCACGAGCAGACGGCGGCCTTCGCCGCCGAAGGCTGGGCCAAGGTGACGCGCACGCTCGGCGTATGTGCGCTGACCGCCGGCCCGGGCGTTACCAACGGAATGAGCGCGATTGCCTCCGCGCACGAGAACCACTCGCCGGTGCTGGTCCTCGGAGGCCGGGCGCCCGCCTTCCGCTGGGGGCAGGGCTCGCTCCAGGAGATGGACCACGTCCCCTTCGTGTCGCCGCTGGTCAAGTTCGCCGCCACCGCGGGGTCCACGGCTGAGATCCCCGCGCTGCTCCAGCGCGCCATGCGTGAGGCGATCGAGCCCCACTCGGGCCCCACCTTCCTGGACTTTCCCCTCGACCACGTGTTCATGGAGGCCGCGGCCAGCGCCCGGGACGAGCCTCTGCCCGAGCCGTGGCTCGGACCCGGAGCCGAGGCCGGCGAGCTCGCGCGGGCGGCAGCCCGGCTGCGCGAAGCCGAGCGCCCGGTGATCATGGCCGGCACCAACCTGTACTGGGGCCGCGGGGAGCAGGCCCTGCGGGCGCTGGCCGAGGAGCTGCGCATCCCGGTGTTTCTCAACGGCCTGGGCCGCGGATGCCTGCCCGCCGACCACGCGCTGGCCTTTGCCCGCGCCCGCAGCGCGGGGTTGGGCGACGCCGACGTGGCCTTGGTCATCGGTGTCCCGCTCGACTTCCGGCTCGGCTTTGGCGCCGCCTTCGCGCCCGAGGCCGAGGTGATCGCGATCGACGTTGCGCCGTCCCAGCGCGCGCATCCGCGGGCGGTGGCGGCCGAGCTCTACGGGGCGCTCCCGGCCACGCTCGATGGGCTGCGCGTGGCTGCTGCGGGCGCTTCGGATGCTTCGCGCCGCGCTGCCCGTGGTCGGTGGATCGTGTCTTTACGCGCGATCGAGGACGAGAAGCGGGGCTCCGAGGCGGCGGAGCTGGCTGACTCGCGGGCGCCCCTGCACCCGATGCGCATCTATGGCGAACTGGCCCAGATGCTCGACCGCGATGCCATCGTGATCGGGGACGGCGGTGACTTCGTCTCCTACGCGGGGCGCGTGGTCGACTCCTACCAGCCGGGCTGCTGGCTTGACCCGGGCCCGTTCGGCTGTCTGGGCTCCGGTCCGGGCTTCGCGCTGGCCGCCAAGCTCGCCCACCCCGCGCGCCAGGTCGTCCTCCTGCTCGGAGACGGTGCCTTCGGCTTCTCGGGGATGGAGTTCGACACCCTGTCGCGGCACGGCGTTGCCGTGGTCGGGGTGATCGGCAACAACGGGATCTGGGGGCTGGAGAAGCACCCGATGGAGAACCTCTACGGGTACTCGGTGGCCGCCGACCTGCGCCCCGAGACCCGCTATGACCTGATCGCCGAGGCGCTGGGCTGCCACGCCGAGCTTGTCCGCGCCCCCGACGAGCTGCGACCGGCGCTCGAGCGCGCCTTTGCCGCCGGCGGCCCGGCCGTCGTCAACGTGCTCACTGATCCCGGCGTCGCCTACCCGCGACGTGCCAACCTGGCTTAAACGAAAACCGCCCGCACGAGGCGGACGGTTTCCGATCCAGGTTTGGCCCAATCGGGACGGGCAGGGGTACGTGCCTGATGGGGCCGATTGTGTGGTCCGGAACGGCGGGAGGCGCCGATGTCTGCGGCTTCGTCCGGACCTATGTCAGGTGTGGTACGTGTATACGTCCCGCACCCGTGAACCATGCTCCTCTGGTTAGGTTTTGTGAGCAATAGAACATCCGTCCAGTGGCGTTTAGTCGAGTCCGAGCGCCGCGCCCCGGAGGATGTCGTGCTCGGACACCTCAACCTCGTCGAGACCGAACAGGCGCAGAACGGCGAGGAAGATGAGCACGCCGGCGACGATCGTCGGCGCCCGATCGGGATGCAGCCCCGCCACCTCGCGCCGCTGCGCCAAGGGCATCGAGGCCAGGCGGTCGAGGATCTGCTCGCACTCGGCGCGGTCCAGGCGGTAGCCGTGGACACGCTCTGGATCGTAGGGATCGAGGTCCTGGGCGATCGCGGCCAGCGAGGTTGCCGTGCCGGCTACGGCGATGGCGCGCTTGACCGCCCGGCGCCGCGCTTCGGGGACGGCGTCGGCGAAGATCCGGTTCACGTCTTCTGAGAGCTCGCGCTGCTCGGCCTCGGCTGGCGGATCGTGCTCGAGGTGACGCTCGGTCTGGCGCACGACGCCGGCCTGGGTGGAGACATGAAAGTCGACCTCGGTTCCCGCCCCGATCACCATCTCGGTCGAGCCGCCCCCGATGTCGAAGACCAGGGTCGGGGTGGCGTCATCGGGATCGCGCTCGCTGGTCGCGCCCAGGAAGGTGAAGCGGGCCTCCTCGTCGCCGCTGAGGATGCGGGCGGCTAGTCCGAAGCGGTGCTCGACCTCGGCGGCGAACTCCTCGCCGTTGGCCGAGTCGCGCACGGCGCTGGTCAGCACGGCGACGGCGCGGGCGCACTGGTGCTGGTCGATCTCGGCCCGGTAATCGGTCAGGGTGGCGAACACGCGCTCCATGGCGTCGTCGCGCAGGTGTCCGTCCTTGTCGACCCCGGCCCCGAGGCGGGTGACGGTGCTGTGGCGCACGAGCTCCTGTTTGACGCGACCCTGCTCGAGCTCGGCGATGAGCAGGCGGGTGGAGTTGGACCCGATGTCGACCACTGCGATCCGCCGCGCCATCAGCTCACCTCGTGGGCCATCAGCTCACCCGGTGGGCCATCAGCTCACCTGGTAGGGCATCGGCTCGCCGGCCAGGGCAGCGAGCAGGTTGTCGACCGCCGCCGAGGCCATCGCCTCCCGGGTGGCGTGGGTGGCCGAGCCGATGTGGGGCACGACGAGCAGGTTGGGCGCCTTGAACAGCGGGTCGTAGGGTGGAAGTGGCTCGGGGTCGGTGACGTCCAGCGCGGCGCCGGCAATCTGTCCCTCGATCAGCGCGTGGCGCAGCGCGGTCTGATCGACGATCGGCCCGCGAGCGGTGTTGATCAGAAACGCCGTGGGTCGCATCTCGGCCAGCGCGGCGGCGTCGATCAGGTGCCGGGTCTCTGGGGTGAGGGGGCAGTGCACGGACACGAAGTCCGAGCGCGCCAGCAGCTGGAGCAGCGGTACCCCGCCTTTCCCGGTGTGCAGGATCTCCATCTCAAAGCCGGCCGCCCGCTGGGCGACCGCCCGGCCTATCCGGCCCATGCCGATGATCCCCAGCGTCGCGCCGTGGACCTCGTGGCCGAGGTAACCGGTTGGACTCCAGGCCTGCCACTCTCCGAGGCGCACTGACTCGGCGGCGCTTGGGATCCCGCGGGCGATCGCGAGCAGCAGCGCGAGCGTCAGGTCGGCGGTGGCGCCGGTGAGCACATCGGGCGTGTTGCCAACCCGAATGCCCCGCTCACGCGCGGCCGCGACATCGATGTTGTCGTAGCCGACCGCGCAATTGGCGATCGCCGTCAGCTGCGGGCAGCCGTCCAGGAAGGCGGCGTCGATCCGGTCGGTGAGCATCGACAGCAGGCCCTCGGCGTCGGCCGCCCCGGCGGCAAGCTCAGCGTCGGTGACAGCCCGCGGCTCGGGCCAGACCGTCACCTCATGCGCGCTGCGCAGGCGATCCAGCGCCGGACCGGGGAGTTCTAGAGTGACGAAGCAGCGGGCCACGCAGCCGAGGCTACGCGGAGCTCTCGGCGCGTGCAGTCTGGGCGGCCCCGCCGGCCCGGTGGGCCGCGGAGCGGCCGGGCACGATCCGCGGCAGGCCGAACAGGGCCACGAGCCCGGCGGCGACCGCGAAGCCGGCCGCGATCAGGAAAGCGACCTGGAAACCGCTGGTCAGGGCGGCGTGGGCGCTGACCGTCCCCGAATGAAGGTCAGACTTGGTCTGGGCGGTGGCGATCGCGGCCAGCACGGCCAGGCCGAGGGCGCCCCCGACCAGCCGCGCCGTGTTGACCAGGCCCGAGGCCAGGCCGGCTTCGGCGGGGGCTACCCCGGACACGGCGGCGATCGTGGCGGGCACGAACGAGAGGCCGATGCCCATCGCCACCAGCAGCGACGGCGCCAGCATGTCGCCAAGGTAGGTGCCGTGGGTGGCGACGCCTCCGAACAGGATCAGGCCGATCGTCTGCAGCGTCATGCCGGCCACGAGCAGCCGCTTGACGCCCACGCGTTGGACGATCCGCGAGGCGAGCGTCGAGCCGACCACGATGCAGAGGGTCATGGGCAGGAAGGCCAGGCCGGCCTTGATCGGCGAATAGCCCAGTACCTGCTGGAGATACAGGGAGACGAAGAACCACATGCCGAAGGTGGCGCCACCGATCAGCAGCACGACCACGTTGGCGGCGCTCAGCGTGCGCGAGGCGTAGATCCGCAACGGCATCAGGGGAGCGCGGGCAAAACGCCCTTCGATGACCAGGAAGGCGGCCAGCAGGATCACCCCGGCGGCGATCAGGGCCAGCGTCTGGGGCGAGCCCCAGCCGGTTACATCGGTGCGCACGATCCCGAACACGACGAGCGTCAGGCCGATCGTCGCGGCCAGCGCGCCGCCGAGATCGAAGTCGCGCCGGGCGCGGCTCGCGCCGCGTGTCTCGGTGATCAGGCGCTGGGCGAAGATCGCCGCCAGCACGCCGATGGGTACGTTGATGAAGAGGATCCAGCGCCAGCTCAACGCGCTGGTCAGGATGCCGCCGAGCAGGACCCCGGCGGCGCCCCCGGCGCCCCCCATGGCACCCCAGATCCCGACCGCGCGGTTGCGGGCCGGCCCCTCGCCGAAGGTGGTGGTCAGGATCGAGAGCGAGGCGGGCGCAATCACGGCGCCGCCGAGGCCCTGCAGCGCCCGGGCGCCGATCAGCACCGCCTGGCTGTCGGCGATGCCGCCGGCCAGCGAGGCG
>JBAVWI010000096.1:0-8331 GCA_049697735.1 Solirubrobacteraceae bacterium | reverse complement strand
TGGACCTGGATCTCGGGACCGTCCTGGTGCTTGAGCTGCGCGACGTACTCGGCGACGTCACCGGCGATCAACGTCGCGTTGCTCCACTCCACGCGGGTGAGGGTGCGGGAGGCGACGTGCTTGGGGGCGCGGTTGAGCTGGTCGGCCACCGGGTCGCCGGTGACGTGCGGCCAGTGCGCCGCCAAGATCTCGTACGTGCGGCGACCGAGCAGCAGCTCGTACGGGTCAGAGGCCTCAGCCATGGCCTGCGCCATCGCCTCATCCCAGTAGTTCACCGACCAGCCTCCCAGCGAGAACCCGCCCCCGCTGTCCTCCTGCGGTGCACCCGGCGATTGCATGACACCGTCGAGGGACACGAACGTCTGAACAAGCAGCCTGCGCATCGAGACCTCCAATCGAGAAATCAGGCAATGGGTTTTTCAGGTGAACCGGCGGCGAGCCCGAAGCTCATCCGAGCCGAAGGTCCGCCATTCGTCGGGCGACTGCGCGTCCTAGGTCGCCGGGCACGTCGCCAATCACGTCGGCGACGTGCCGGCGAACCGGGTGATCAGGCCTGGACCGCCATCAGCGTGTTGCCCTCGGGGTCGCGAAACCAGAACAGCGGCGGCGCGTCACCGAAGCGGCTGACCTCGGCGTCGACATCGACACCGTGGTTTTTCAGCTGGGCGTGAAAAGCATCGACATCCTCGGTGGCGAGCGAAATGCCGGTGTCCTTGGGCGTAGTCACGCTCGGACCGGGCGGGCAGATCGCGATCGGCGTCTCGGCGCCGGCGGGCGCGACCTCGATCCAGCGGTTGCCGTCACCGAACGGAAGCTCGACGCGCTTCTCGAGGCCCAACACGCCGGTATAGAACTCCAGGGCGGCGTCCTGATCGACGCTCGGAATGATGACGTTCGCGACCTTGGTGATGCGGGTGCTCATGGCCCTCCTCCTTTGAGTTGGGATGACTTTTGAGACTGTGGGAAGGGTGGGACGTCGTCGCTGCGCGGCGTGAAAGGTGGCGTTGCCCGACACGATCTCCACGTCCTGTACAATAACGCTCATTCTCTGAATGTCAAGAGAGTTATCCTTATTTTTATGAACGTTCATCTAACTCTTTGGAGAGCCCGTGTCTGATGCCGTCGATGTCGTCATCGCGTCCTGGAGCGCCGAGCGCCCCGATCTCGACTTCTGGCCGGTGGGAGTCGTCGGCCGTATCCAACGCCTCGCGCGCCTCCTGGACCGGGCGATTCAGGAGTTCTCTGCTGCCCACGGCCTCGAGCAGGGCGAGGTCGACGTGCTCATGACCCTGCGCCGAGCCGGCGCCCCGTACGAACTCAGCGCGAGCGCGCTGCTCAAAGCCGCCATGGTCACCTCGGGCGCTATCACCAACCGCGTCGACCGGATGGAGCGCAAAGACCTCGTCGAGCGGATCCCTGACCCCCACGACCGCCGCTCAATCCGGGTGAGGCTGACGACGCACGGACGCGACCTCGTCGACGACCTCATCGGAAAACACCTCGCCAACGAAGCGCGTCTGCTGCAGGGGCTGCCGCGCGCACGCGCCGACAAGCTCGCCAACCTGATGCGAGAGCTCCTCGAATCCCTCGGCGACACGAGCCTGAGCTGACCGTCGGAACTCTCCCGACCCCCGGACGGCCGGTGAAGGTCAGCTGGCGCGGGTCTGGCTCCCCGACCAGATCGCCCACGCCCCCGGCTGGGGCGGACAGGCCGGACAGGCCGGATCGTGCTCAGAGCCCGAGCGTTCGCGGGTTCGCATCCCGTAGCCGCTATTGCCGGAAGTCGCTGGAAACTGCCCGGACTAATTGCTCGCCGTCAGGTCTGCGGCCGCGCTGAGCGGCGAGGGTTGGCTGTCGGCGATCGCGCGGGCGGCGATTCTGCCCGAGAACACGCACCCACCGAGGAAGGTGCCCTCGAGTGAGCGCTTGCCGTGCATCCCGCCACCCCCGAAGCCGGCGGTCTCTCCGACCGCGTACAGACCATCGATGAGGCCTCCATCCGGGCGCAGCACGCGGGACTGCAGGTCGGTCTGGACGCCCCCGAGGCTCTTGCGTGCCATGACTGTCATTCGGATCGCGATGAGCGGCATCGCCCCGCTGTCGACGATGCGCTGGAAGTTGCACGTCCGCAGCCGGTCCCCGCGCCAGTTGCGCAGCTGGCTGATGCGGCGCAGCTGGTCGTCGTTGAACAACGGTTTGCCGCGAGCGATGGTGGCGTCGTAGTCGTTGACCGCCTGCTCCATGAGCGCCGTATCGAGTGCACCGTCGTCGGCGACCTCCTTCATCCGCGCTCCCAGCTCGTGCAGAGAGCGGCCGGTCACGAAGTCCGGACACCGGTCGATGAAGTGCTTGACCAGCGTCGGCTTGCCGAGCAGGATCGAGAGCAGGAAGCGCACAAGTCGTTTCTCGCGAATGTTCGGGTTGTGCTGAGAGCCGGAGACGTCAAGCTCGCGGCGGGCGATCTTCCAGTTGCAGATCATCCAGTAGTAGCCACGCTCGTCCTCGCACATCCGCTGCAGCGCGTAGTAGGCATCAAAGGTCGGGATTAGCGAATCCGGGCCATAGCGACGGCCGGTGGGGTCGAGCACCAGCCCCGACCGTGGGGGGATCAGCTTCAACCCATGCAACGGGCGCTTGGGCTGCGGATGGTGGACAGCGTCGGCGTAGTTCCACATCCGCGAGATGTGGGTCACGTTGCCGCCGATCCGGTTGACCTCCTCGTGCATCGCGCCATCGGCGTAGTAGTGCGAGCCCATCAGGATCTCGGCCGGCGGAGCCCCCAGCTCCGTGGGCCACTCGCGGCGCACGATGTCCAGGTTTCCGCCCACCCCACCCGCGGCGAGGACAATCCGTTCGGCGCGGACCGCTGTCTCCTGGCCGCCCGCTTCAGGGACCATCCGACAACCACACACGGCGTCGTCGTCCTGCAGCAGCTCGGTCACCCGCGTGCCGAAACGCACCTCGAGCTGAGAACGGCGGGGATGGCGCTGGATCGACTGCCAGACCGCATCGACGAGTGCCTGGCCACACCCCCAGGTGAGGTGAAAGCGGGGAACCGAGTTGCCGTCGCCGTGCACGCCGCGCTCGGCCCAGTTGACGACCGGAAAGAACCGGACACCGTGGGACTTGAGCCATCCGCCCACCTCGTCGCGCGCGCGAGACACGTACTCCTGCGCCCACCGGCGGGGCCACTCATCGCCGTCCTCGAACTCGGCCACGCGCTGCCAATCGGCGAGCGCGAGCTCGACGCTGTCCCGGATCCGGGAGAACCTCTGCTCACGGGTGTCGACCATGAACATTCCACCGAAGGCCTCGCGAGCCAGCCCCCCAATCTCGTTGGGGGCACACCGGTCGACGAGCAGAATGCAGACGTCCGCGCGTTCGAGCAGCTCCAACGTTGTGACCAGGCCGGCCAGGCCGGCTCCGACCACCACAACGTCAACCTGGCTGGTGTCGAGCATGCGGGCACGTTATCGCCCGCCGGCAACCGACACGCCCCCGTATCGTTCAAGGTCTCGTCCCTGGCTGCCGATTTAGTTCGACACCGAATAAGTTGCCTGCTAATCTTTCGTTACCGAATGACTTTCTCCACCAGGCCAGCTCGCCGTCCGTCCGCCTCCGCTTCGCGCCTCGACCCGCACGTGAAACGGGTCGCGATCGTGGTCATCCTCGGCGCGATCATGTCCGTGCTCGATACGACGATCGTCAACGTCGCGCTGCACGACCTCTCCCACGACCTGCACTCGTCCCTGGGGCAGATCCAGTGGGTCATCACCGGATATCTCCTCTCGCTGGCCGCCGTGATCCCGATCACCGGCTGGGCCGTCAGGCGCTACAGCGCCCGCCGCCTTTACCTGATCGCGCTGGTCGTATTCACCGCCGGTTCGGCGCTCTGCGCACTGGCGACGACCAGCGGCGAGCTGATCGTCTTCCGCGTCATGCAGGGGGTTGGAGGCGGCATGCTGACCCCGATCGGGCAGATGATCCTCGTCAAGGCCGCTGGACCCAAGAACATGGCCAAGGTGATGAGCGTGATCGGGGTGCCGATCGTGCTCGCGCCGGTGTTCGGTCCCACGCTCGGCGGCCTGCTGCTCCAGAGCGTCGGGTGGCAATGGATCTTCCTCATCAACGTCCCGATCGGCGCGCTGGCGCTCGTGCTCGCGCTGCGCCTGCTGCCCCACGATGAATCCGGCACCGCCCACGCGGGCCGCCTGGACTTCCTGGGTCTGGCCCTGGCCGCCCCCGGAGTGGTCGGCATCACCTACGGCCTGTCAGAAAGCCAGGCCGCCGGAAGCCTGACTGCCTCCTCGGTCCTTTTGCCCGTTCTCGCCGGGCTGGGTCTGCTGGCGCTGTTCGTCATTCGCTCGCGCAGGATCGAGCGCCCGCTGCTCGATCTCAAGCTGTTTTCCAACCCCGCCTTCCGCGCGGCCTCGATCACCACCTTCTGCCTGGGCGCGGCGCTGTTCGGCGCCATGATCCTGATGCCGCTCTACTTCCAGACCGTCCGCGGCGAGGACGCGATCAACACCGGCCTGCTGCTCATCCCCCAGGGCGTGGGCGGCGGCGTCGGCATGGTCCTCTCCGGTCGGCTGACGCAACGGATCGGAGCCGGGCGCACCTCTCTGTTGGGTGGGGTGATCCTCGCCGTCGCGACCATTCCGTTCGTCTTGGTGACCGCCACCACGCCGTTCGCGGTCATCAGCGTCGCCATGGCCGTTCGCGGCATCGGGGTCGGCCTGGCCATCATGCCCGCCATGACGGCAGCCTTCTCGGTGCTCAACCGCGAGCAGATCAATGATGCGACCCCGCAACTGACCGTTCTGCAGCGCATCGGGGGATCGCTGGGCACAGCCATCATCGCCGTCGTGCTCGAGGGGCAGATCAAGCATGCCCATACCGCGGTTGCGACCGCCGCCGGCTTCGGGACCACCTATTGGTGGGTGATGGGCGCGACGCTGATCGGACTGCTGCCCACGCTCCTGCTGGCGAGGATCGAGCGACAAGCCAAGCAGGCACAGGCGAACATGCCCCCGGTTGACCTCACGAGCGAGCCTCTGCTCGAAGCGGCGTGACCGAGAAACTCCATCCACGTCCGACGGACGAGGGAACGGCGCCCACCGCGACTGCGCCGACGCGCACGAGCATCGAGGACCTGCGGCGGTCGCTGGGCCGCATGTCCGGCGCCGAACGGCGGCTGCGCAGCCGTGACTACGCACACTCAGGCGAGCTCACCCACGCCCAGCTGCGCTCGATCGCCGCCCTCGGCCGCGAGAAGGAGATGACCGTCGGTGAGATCGCTCGCAGCGCCGACCTAAAGCCTGCCACGGTCACCGCGATGATTGATCATCTCGAGGCAGCCAACGTCGTGCAGCGGACCCGGAGCACCGAAGACCGGCGCGTCTGCAATGTCTCCCTGACCCCCGCCGGGTGGAGCCTGCTCGAGCAAAAGCTCAGCACATGGCAGGCCATCTGGGAGCGCGAGCTCGCCGACGTCAGCGATGACGAGCTGCAAACAGCGATGCGGGTGATCCAGCAGGTCACCGCCATCTACGACTCGGTGACACCGCCCGACGACCACCAGTAGCCCGGGCCTGATGGCTGGTCACCAGCGTCGGCGTCACGGGCGAGAACACGACCTCGCAAGCTGCTTCCATCGCCAGCCTGTGAGCCGGTTCAGGAGGGCGTCTGTACCCCGAGCTGCGCTCGCAGCTCGTGTGCGCCGACTCCGGTGAGGCGCAGTGCGCGTGTGCGTGGCAGCCGCTCTAGCCAGGCGTTGTTGAGCATCCACGTCGTTAGGGCGCGGCCCACGGCTCCGGAGAGGTGGTGGGCCTGCTCGGTCCAGTCGATGCAGTAGCGCAGCGGGAGCTCTCCTCCGGCACTTGCGGGCAATGGGACGCCAAGGTTCAGGAGCCGCTGATGGCCGCCGGCTGTGAGGCGGTAGCTGATGTCTCGGCCGCGGCTGGAGAGGCGGTCCTGGCGCGCCTGCTCAGGATGGTGTCGCCCGTCGCCGCCGATCACGAGTTGCTGGTCGATCAGTGCCGCGAACAGCGCGACGCCGAGACGGCCCGCGAGGTGGTCATAGCAGGTGCGGGCCTGACGCAACGCGTGCGCGCGGGTACCTTCGCGGAGGGAGCGCACGGGCATTTCGGGCGCCAGCCGCGCCAGGGTTTCGATCAGTTCCCCGACCTCTGGGCCGGCGAGCTGGTAGTAGCGGTGGCGGCCCTGCTGATGGACCGTGAGCAGCCCCGCGTCGAGCAGCCGGCCGAGGTGGCCGCTCGCGGTCGATGGGGCCACCCCGGCCTCGGCAGCCAGAGTGGTGGCAGGTAGCGCCCGGCCGTCGCCGAGTGCCAACAGCATTCGCGCTCGGGCGGGCTCGGCCAGCACCGCCCCCAGGGCGGCCAGGTCCGCGTCGCCGGGCGTGCGCAGCGCAGAGCCGATCGTTGTCATGTGGACATGGTGGCGCACCTACGTTTCGGTGTGCGCCGAAACTTTATGCGGCCAAGATGAGCCGCGAATGTCCAAGCATCGCGCCCCGCTCCCGTCCGTCTACCTGGCCGTGCTCGCCGCAGCCGTACTGTGCTACGCGGCGCTGGGGACTGTGTTGTCGATCCTGCCTGGTTACGTGCCTGGGCGCCTTGACGGCGGACCCACGGCGATCGGCCTGGCGGTTGGGGCACCGGCGCTCACGGGGCTGCTCGCGCGACCGATGGGAGGGCGTGCCGCCGACCGCTTTGGCCCGCTTGGGCCGCTGCTAGTGGGAGCAGGCGTGATGGCGGCCGGCGCCATACCGGCGGCCGCGTCAGCGACTCTCGCCGCGTTGCTGCTCAGCCGGCTGGCCGTCGGCTTGGGCGAAGGTGTGATGATGAGCGCGACCGTACTTTGGTTGCTGCGCATCGCCGGACCGGGGCGTCGCGGTCGTGCGCTTGGCCACATCGGGCTGGCCAACTACGGCGGACTCGCGCTGGGCCCACTCGTGGCTGCCGTGCTCGGCGGCTCGAGGGCGAGCACCCCGGTGCTTTGGGTAGCAGTGGTTTTGCCTCTCCTGGGTGCGGCAGCTGCCATCAGCGCTCACCGGACTAGAAGCGCGGGGTATGCAGACTTGAGCGCGGCGGCCGGACACCGGTTTCAGCGGAGATCGTCGGGGCTCTCCACGCGCGTGCTGCTAGCCCGCACCGCTCCGGCAGGCGTCGGCCTGCTGCTCGTCAACGTCGGTTACGTGTCGGTACTGTCGTTCGGCGCCGCCGTGGCGCAGGCGAACGCGACCGGACTACAGACGCTGATCGTGCCGGTGTTCGCGGTTGTCGTCATCGTCTCGCGCACGCTCGCCGGCGGCGTCCCGGATCGGCTTGGCGGCCGGCGGACCGCCGTGTGGTTCGCCGGCGCAGAGGCGCTCGGGCTGCTGTTGTATGCCAACGCCGCGTCCGCATTCCTCGCGGTCGCGGCGCTCCTGGCGCTATCAGTCGGCCAATCGCTGGCCGTACCAGGCCTCGGATTGCTGGCGCTCGCCGATGTTCCAGACGCAGACCAGGGCGCCGCTGCCGGGCTGTTCTTCAGCTGGTTTGATGCCGGCGTCGGCCTCGGCGGCCCGACGGTGGGCGCGGTCGCCTCGCTGACCGGCCCCATCGGCGCGCTGGAGGCGGCCGCGGCAGCGGTCGCCTCGGCGGTCACCATCGCCCTCGTCGTTATCCGGCCCGACCGGGCGCGCCACCCTTCGAGCGCGTAGCTGTCAGCTTCACGCAGCGCCAACTGGTCGCGTTAGCGGGACTCGGTCGCCAGCCGAATCCCGAGGCCGATCAGCACACAACCGGTGATACCTTCGATCGTCCGCCGGATCCGGGGCCGGGTGAGCACGTCGCGAGCCTTGCTGACCGCGATCGCATAGGTCACCAGCCACGCGAGCGTCAGGGCGCAGAAGACAAGTCCGAGGATGAGCATCGTCCAGAACGCCGGGTGATGAGCGGGCGCGAACTGCGGCAGCAGGCTGGTAAAGAACGCCGCCCATCTTTGGATTGCCGAGATCGCTGAGCAGGCCATGCCGATATGCGGTGCTCGGCGCCAGCGCTCCCCGTTGCACGTCCGCGGTGAGCTCATCAGAGCTCCGATGGCCGGTGGCGATCCGCAAGGCCTGCACACCGAGCCAGACCAAATACGCGGCCCCGGCGAGCTTGACGGCGACGAAAGCCGGCTCAGACGCGACGATCAGCGCCGTGATCCCCACGCTCGCCGCCAGTGTCCAGCACGCCTGACCTGAGATCACCCCCAGGGCGGTGAACACTCCCGCACGGCGGCCGGTCAGCAGGGTCGAGCGAACTGTGACCGCGGTATCAGGCC
>JBAVWI010000095.1:0-7140 GCA_049697735.1 Solirubrobacteraceae bacterium | reverse complement strand
GAGCAGGACGATGATGATGAAGCCGACTTGCCCGGCCGCCAGCGCGGCGGCGTGCCGCCGGCCATTGGCGGCCAGGGGTCTGGGCGAGCTCACCGAAACTAATTGTGTCGACACCGGGTTCGAGCTTACGTCGATGAGATGAACAACCGTTTAGCGTCTAGGCCGGATATGAGTAACCGGCGCGAAGATGTACGCCGCCGGCGTCTGGTGGCAGTGGCCGTGTTCGCCGTCGTGGCGCTCGGGTCCTTCGCCAGCGGCGCCGCGGTGGTCGTGGCCAGCCGAGGGTCGGACAAAGCCACGATCGATAACGCGACCACCGTCAACGTAGACTGTCCCGCGCCTTCGCTGTCGGGCAAACTGCCGGCCTTGGTCTCGCTCCCGGCCGGCTACAGCAGCCGCTCGACCGGCTACCCGGTCATTTACTTCCTGCACGGATTGCCCGCTGGCCCGGTTGACTATGAGACCAACACCTTCGTTGCCGCTGAGCTGGCCGCGGCGGGGCGTCAGGCGATCGTCGTGGCACCGCAGGGGGCACGCAGCGACAACAGCGATCGCGAGTACCTCGACTGGGACGCGGGAGAGAACTGGCCCCAGGCCATCGCCCACGACCTGGTGTCGTGCATCGACGCCCGCTTTCGCACCCGGCACAGCCGCTATGGCCGCGCGCTGATCGGCCTCTCGGCCGGCGGCTACGGAGCCTTCAATATCGGCCTGCGCAACCTCGATACCTTTGGCGCCATCGAGTCCTGGAGCGGCTATTTCGCAGCCACCAACCCGGCCGGAACCCAAGTCCTCAACCTCGGCTCGGCGCAGGCCAACAGCAACGCCACGGTGCCCAGCGGGACCAACGTGACCCGCTGGCTGAAGAGCTGGCCGACCCTGCTGGCCTTTTACGTCGGAATCCAGGATTCCCGCTTTCTGACCCTGAACAAGCAGTACGACGCCGCCCTGACCCAGAGCGGCGTCCCCCACACCTTCCATACCTACCCGGGCGGGCACTCCAGCGCGCTGTGGCGGGCGCAGGCCCCGGCGTGGCTGGGCATGGCGCTCGACGCGCTCACCCGCGAGGCCCGGGCCAAACGCCACTAGAGGCCGTCCTGACTAACCCCGGCGAAGTACTCCCGGTGATGTAGAGAGCCGCCAAAGTCACTCCCCTGAGCCGATTGTGTTCCCCGCAGCCCGGGTCAACAATCCACCCATGCTCTCCACACTCGCCCTCAAACTCAGCGGCCGCCCGCGCCGCGTCCTGCTCATAGCCGCTGCCTTCGTCGTCGTTGCGGGGGTGATCGGTGGCCCCGTAGCCGGATCACTCAAGGGCTCGGGCGGCTTCGTCCCCGCCGGTTCTGAGTCACAGCTCGCCTCGCGTCAGATCGAAGCTGCCGCCGGAGCCCAGGTCAGTCCCGGCGTCGTCCTCGTGCTCGCCACGCCCGACGGCGTGGCAGCGGCGAGGGCTCGCATCGACTCGGTCACGCACGAGCTGGCCCGGGTGCCCGGCATCGTACGGAGCGTCGGCCCAACCGCCACGGCGCGCGACGGCCGCCACGTCCTGATCGCCGGCACCCTGGCCGCGCACGCTGACGACAGCGCCGTCGCCAAAGCAACGCTGGGCGCCTTCTCGGGCCAGCACGATGTCACCGCCGGGGGCGGGACGATCGCCAGCCATGAGATCACGAGCACCGTGGGTCAGGACCTGGGACGGGCTGAGCTGCTCGCCCTGCCGCTGCTGATCGGCCTGTCGCTGGTCTTCTTTCGCGGCCGGGCCGCGCTCATGCCTCTGGTGGTCGGTGTCGTAACCGTGCTGGGGACATTCCTGGCCATGGCGGCGATCAACCAGTTCTACGGACTGAGCGTCTTCGCCCTGAACCTTGTCATCGGACTCGGACTCGGCCTCTCGATCGACTACACGCTGTTTCTGCTCACCCGCTACCGCGAGGAGCTGGCCGCCGGTCGCGAGAGCCGCGAGGCAATCGCGGTCACGATGTCCCGGGCGGGACGGACAGTCCTCTTCTCCGCCGCCACGGTGGCCGGCGCCCTGATCACGCTGGTCCTGTTTCCTCAGGGTTTCTTGAAGTCGATGGGCATCGCCGGGGCGACGGTGGCGGTGGTCGCCGCCGCCAGCGCGCTGCTGGTCTCTCCGGCCCTGCTCGGGCTGTGGGGGGCCAAGCTGGCCCGCCCGGCCGGGCGCCCCGATGCCGGGCGCTGGTATCGCTTGGCGCACCTGGTCATGCGGCGCCCGGGCCCGGTGGCGGTGCTCACCTCGCTGGTCATGTTGGCCGCCGCGCTGCCCGCGCTGGGCACGGTCTGGTCACCCGTGGACAGCTCTGTCATCCCCAAGGGCCAGAGCGCGCGCACGGTGGCCGATCTGATCACGCGGGACTTCAGCGGTACGGGTCGCTCGCCGATCACGATCGCGATCAGCGCCCCAGCCGGTGAGCGCGCCGCGCTGGCCGCCTACCGCCGGCGTGTACAGGACGTCGCCGGTGTGACCGCCGTCACCGCGCCCCGGACGCTCGGACACTCGACCTGGCAGCTCGACGTCTCCGCAGTCGGCGACTCGGCGGGGACCAACGCCCAGCGCGTCGTCGGTGCGATCCGGGCCCTGCCGGCTCCGTTCCCAGCTCGCGTGACCGGCGACGCCGCCTCGTTCGTCGATCAGCAGGCGACGATCGGGGGCCATCTTCCGGTGGCCATCGGTCTCCTGGCCGTGCTCACCTTCCTGGTCCTGTGGCTGATGACCGACTCGATCGTGCTTCCGGCCAAGGCGTTGCTCATGAACGCGCTCACGGTCGGTGCCGCGCTGGCCCCGCTGACCCTCATCTACCAGCACGGCCGGCTTCAGGGACTGCTCGGCTACACGTCCAACGGCGGCGTCGAGCCCAGCGACTTCCTGGTTACGGCGACGCTCGTCTTCGCTCTCTCCACCGATTACGGCGTGTTCCTGCTCGGCCGGATCAAAGAGGCCCGCGAGGCCGGGGGGTCCGAGCGCGAGGCGGTGGCTGCTGGGCTCGGCGCCACCGGACGAGTGATCACGGCAGCGGCGATCCTACTCGCGGTCGCGATCGGCGCCTTCAGCACGAGTTCAATCTCCTTCATCCAGCAGATCGGTGTGGCCACGGCCACGGGTGTGCTTGTCGATGCGTTCCTGGTCCGCTCCCTGCTCGTGCCTTCGCTGATGGCGCTGCTGGGACGCTGGAACTGGTATTCGCCTCGGCCACTGCGCCGGGTGCGCGGCGGACTGACGGCGCGTACCCCGCCGCGGTCGGCGCAGTTGCCCTCCTGACCCCGCGAGGCGGCCTATGATCGGACGCGTCGTGGCGGCTCGCCCCTCCAATGCGCGCGAGTGGATGCCGGTGCTATTCCTGCCGCCGGTGCTCGTGCTCGGGGCGGCGCTATCGGGGAGGTCGATCTCGGCGCTCGGCGTTGTGGCAGCGATCGTCGGTTGCCTTCCCCTGCTGCTACGCCGCCGAGTCCAGTACGTGATCTTCGCGGTCGCTTTGACAGCCGGGATCGTTTTCATCCTCTGGCTGCTCAAGCCCGGCGATGTGGTTGTGCTCCCCATGGTCGCCCTCTTTGATCTCGCCCAGTACGGAGACCGACGTCGTTCTCTGTGGATCGGGGCGATCACCGTGCCGTGCGTGGCGGTGAGCGTGATTCCGTTCACCGACAGAGGCGGTCTGCTGGCGGCACTGGCCTTCAACGTGATGCTCTGCCTGCTCGCCGTCGCCGCCGGTGACGTGCTGCGCTCGCGCCAGCAGGCCGCCGAGCGCACGGCGACGGCGCGCGAACACGAGGCGCTGCGCCGGGTCGGCGAGGAGCGCCTCCAGATCGCCCGCGAGATCCACGATGTCGTCGCCCACGCGATGACGGCGATCAACGTGCAGGCCGGCGTGGCCGCGCATCTGCTCGAGCGCGACCCCGCCAATGCGCACGACGCGCTGCGCGACATCAAGCGCACCAGTGGCGACGCGCTGAACGACCTGCGGGCCACGCTCAACGCGCTGCGCGACCCCGAGCAGTCGGCGCCGCTGACCAGCCCCGGGGGCCTCGAGGACCTCGACGGGTTGACCGGGGGGCTGCGCGCCGCCGGCGTGGCCGTGGAGCTCGACGTGGCGTCGGTCGCCGATCTCCCGGCGCCGGTGCAGAGCGCCGGCTACCGCATCATCCAGGAGGCCCTGACCAACGTCGCCCGCCACGCTCAGGCCAGCGCGACGCGGGTCCGCGTCCAGCGCGAACGCGACTCGGTGACGATCGAAGTGAGCGATGACGGGGCCGCCACCGCGGGCACTCGCTCGAGCTGGGGCGCCGGTAACGGGCTGCGCGGGATGCGCGAGCGTGCCGTGGCCCTCGGGGGGAGCCTCGAGGCGGCTCCGGCCGGCGCCGGTGGCTGGCTCGTCCGGGCCCGGCTGCCACTGCCCAGTCCGCGGGACGCGGGTGACGCGCGACAGTGATCACGGTCGAGCTGGCCGACGACCAGGCTCTCGTGCGGGCCGGCTTCCGCGCCCTCCTGGACGCCGAGCCCGACATCACTGTCGTCGCCGAAGCTATGGATGGGGAGGCTGCCGTGGCAATGGCCCGGGCGCACCGGCCCCAGATCGTGCTGATGGACATCCGCATGCCTGGGCTCGGTGGCCTCGAGGCCACCGCTCAAATCATCGCCGACCCTGAGCTGGCCGGCACGCGAGTGCTCATACTCACCACCTTCGAGCTCGACGATTACGTGTTCGGCGCCTTGCGCGCCGGAGCCTCGGGTTTCCTGCTCAAGGACGTCGAGCCGGTCGATCTGCTGGCGGGCGTCAGGGTCGTGGCCGGCGGCGAAGCGCTGCTGGCGCCGCGGCTCACCCGCCGGCTGATCGAGGCCTTTGTCTCCCAGGGGCCCGCGAGCGAAGGCCCCGGTCCGACGGCCGAAGTGCTGTCTCGGCTCACCCCTCGCGAACGTGAGGTGCTCGCCCTGGTCGGCCAGGGGCTCTCCAACCTCGAGATCGCGCAGCGGCTGACGCTCTCGCCGCTGACCGCCAAGACCCACGTCGCCCGACTGTTCGCCAAGCTCGAGGTACGCGACCGGGCCCAGCTCGTGGTCGTGGCCTACGAGACCGGCACGGTGGTCCCGGGCGCCGGAGCGTGAAGCGACGCCGTTCAGACGCGGTGCCAGGCCCGGTCAGCGGGCGTCGATCGTGACCCCGAGGCCGCGCAGGCGGACCTTGCCGGCCTGGGGGTAGTAGACGCTGTCCCCCGGGACACGAGTCCCGTAGCCGAGGTAGGTGAGGCCGGCGGCGCCGGCCGTGATCGCGTGGGCCACCCCGGTGCCGGCCGGCCGCGCGATCACGTCACCCGCGGTGAGCGGATACGCAGCGTCTCCGAGCGCGAGCGAGCCCGCGCCCTCGAGCACCACGAACAGCTCCTCCTCCAGCGCATGACAATGCGCAGGCGCGCCGCTTGACCCCGGGGCGAGGCGGACATGGTTGAGTCCGGCCTTGGCCGAGCCCGCCGCGGCCCCGAGCGCTCGAACCTCGGCTGCGGGAAAGGTGCCCGGGTCGATGTCGTTCAGAGCGACGACGTTGGCCGGGCGCTCGCCCGGTTCCGGGCGCTCGAGCGGCCCCGCCTCACCCTCGGCCTGGAACGGGTGCGGCGCATCGACCGGCACCCAGCGCGGCCCGCACCACATCACTCGCGCGCGCGGGAGGTAGGTGATGCTGGTTTCGCTTCCGCTGGCGAAGGCGAGTAGCTCGAGACCATCGGGGCCGGCCAGAAAGGTATGCGGCTGCCGGCGCGGCGGCTGGACGATCGCGTCGCCGGGGCTGACCGCACACGCTCCGTCACTCTGCCAGCTGAGCCCACCACCGCTGAGCACAAAGAAGATCTCCTCCTCGTCGCCATGCACGTGGACCGGCATCTGGCGTGCCAGCGGCGGCACCACGTAGCGGCTGGCGCCGATCTGCGCGCTGCCCGCCGCGGGGCCGAGCCTCTGGCGCGAGAAGGCGATGTCGCCCTCGGCGACCTCGCGGACGGGGATGTCATGGAGGTTGACCGGGGGCATCGGCCCTCAGTCAGTCCAGAAGTCCTTGACCAGCCGACCGTCGCCACCCTCGGCGGCGAGGTTGTCGACCTCGAACAGGTTCCTGGTTGTGTGCTTGGACATGTAAAAAGTCTATGTCCCGGGGCTGTTCGCAGTTGCGCGCTGGTGGTAGCGTCGCCGCATGGGCACTCGAACGCAGCACACACCAGGCACCTTCAGCTGGACCGATCTCACCACGACCGATCAAGATGCCGCCAAGGCTTTTTACTCCGGACTGTTCGGGTGGAGCTACGAGGACAGTCCGATCGGCGACGGGGTCTACTACTCGATGGCGATGCTGGAAGGCAGCGCCGTGGCGGCCATCTCCCCCCAGCCCCAGCAGCAGCGCGAGGCGGGCGTGCCGCCGGCCTGGAACTCCTACATCACCGTGGACAGCGCGGATGCTGCGCTGGCCAAGGCCAGGGAGCTCGGCGCCACCGTCCACGCCGACGCGTTCGATGTCATGGACGCCGGCCGGATGGGCATCATCCAGGATCCACAGGGGGCCTTCTTCGAGGTCTGGGAGGCCAAGCAGCACATCGGCGCCGGCTTGGTCAACGCGCCCGGGGCGTTGTGCTGGAATGAGCTCGGGGCGCCCGACATCGAGGCGGCGGCCAAGTTCTATGGCGATCTACTCGGCTGGACAACTGAGCCGATGGAGGGTGATATGCCCTACCTGGTGGTGAAAACGGCCGATGGCCACACCAACGGTGGGATCCGCCCCCCGATGCCCGAGGGAGCCCCGCCCTTCTGGCTGGTCTACTTCGCCACCGAGGACATCGACGGCACGCTGATCCAGATTCCCGAGCACGGCGGCGGTGTGCTGGTCGGCAATACCGACATCGGCATCGCTCACATCGCCATCGCGCAGGATCCGCAGGGAGCGGTGTTCGCGCTCTACGCCGGGCAGCTCGAGGACTGACCTCGGGGTCAGTCGCCGGCCCGCCGACCGCCGCGCAGGGCGGCGGACGTGAGGCATACTCGGGGCGTGCCACGAGGTCGGCCCCTGATCATCGCGCTGATCGGTGTGGCCGCGGCGGGCTGCGGCGCGCGGGCGCCGAGTCGCAGCCCGGGCCCCACGCCGGGAC
>JBAVWI010000094.1:0-6347 GCA_049697735.1 Solirubrobacteraceae bacterium | reverse complement strand
CGGCGGCCTCCTTCCAGGAGACGACCAAGGTGCTGACCGACGCTGCCCTCGAGGGCAAGATCGACCGGCTCAACGGTCTCAAGGAGAACGTGATCATCGGCAAGCTGATCCCGGCCGCCACGGGGCTGAAGCGCTACCGGCGGATCGAGATCGAGCCCGCCGAGCCGCTTCCCCGTGGGATCGACGAGGTCGGCCTGCTCGATCATGACGACCTCGCGGCCGAGCTCGGCCTCACCGACGGCGAGTCACTGGGTGGTTTCGCCTCCGGGCTTGAACCCGACCTCTCGGACCTCGAGAACATCGGCAACGGCGGATCCCACATGGGCTTCGCCGAGGAGCTGGCTGATCTCGACGTCCCCACTGACAATGGGGACTCCAAGGAGTAACTGCTGCTGGCCGGCGAGCGCCGCGTACGCCTGAGCGCACACGAGCACGAGCTCGGTGCGTGGTGGCGGGCGCGCCGTTCGCCGGACCCGCGCCTCGCCGGTCTGCTGCAGCGCGAGCTGGTCGGTTATGGGCACGCCCAGACCAAGTTCGGCTCCTGGCTCGAGCCACCGCGTGCCTCGCTGACCCTCAACATCGACCTCGACGGCGGCTTGCTCGCCGACGGGTCACCGCTTCCGGCCGCCTGGATCGGAGGCCTTGGCGATACCTACACCGTGGTGGGTGTCGGCCCCCGCTACGGCTCGATCGACCTCAAGCTCGACCCTCTGGGCGCCTACTCGCTGCTGGGCCTGCCCCTCTCCGAGCTGGATGGAGCCTGCGTAGCCCTCGATTCAGTGTTCGGAGCCGCGGGCCGATGCTTGGCCGAGCAGCTGCCTGAGCTGGAGGAATGGGACGCTCGGTTTGATCTCCTCGAGACGTTTCTCGTCTCGCGGCTCGAGGCCGGCCCGGTAGCCGATCCGGCCGTCGCCTGGGGCTGGCGGCGTCTGCAGGCGACCGGCGGTCAGATCCGGATCGCCGAGCTGGCGGCGGAGCTGGGCTGCAGCCGCCGCTATCTGCTGACGCGTTTTCGCCAACAGGTGGGTCTGGCGCCCAAGACTGTCGCGCGGCTGCTGCGCTTTGCCTACGTGCGCGAGCGGATCGAGCGTGACCCCGGAGGCTGGGCCGACATCGCCTACGCGGCCGGCTACGCCGACCAGTCGCATCTGGTCCGCGACTTCCAGCAGCTGGCCGGAACCACGCCCACGGAGTTTGTCGCCCGGCTGATGCCCGGGGGCGGCCTGCTCGGGGACGGCTGTCCGCCCGCTGTCGCCGGCTGACCGCTTCGGCCGCCGAGCAGCCCCGGAGCGAAGTTCTCATTTCTTCAAGTCAGACTGGTGCCTGGGGCCGTAGCGTAGCTTTGCTACCCGCAACGAGAGGACGCCCCCGATGACCGCCGAGCTTCGCTCCAACCTGTTCCCGGCCTTGCGCTATCGCGATGCCGACGCCGCTGTCGGCTTCCTCATGCGGGCATTTGGCGCGCACGAGAAGGAGGTTCATCGCGGTGATGACGGTGCGATCCGCCACGCCGAGCTGCGGATCGGAGTCGGGATCTTCATGCTCGGCCAGTACGCCGAGGAGGGCTGGCTGGGCGGCGAGCCTCCCCAGCCGCTCGCTTCGACGATCTCGATCTACGCCGTCATCGACGACCCGGATGCCCATCACGCACAAGCTCACGCGGCGGGAGCTCGGATTGTGCGTGAGCTCGAAGACACGCCGTACGGGTCGCGCGAGTACAGCGCCCGTGACCTCGAGGGCAACCTGTGGTCGTTTGGAACCTACGACCCGTACGAGAGCTCTTGACTCAAACTCCTGGTCACCCGCCGCACGCCTCCGATCGTGGAGCGCCGGGATAATGCCAGTCCAATGTGCGCCGAAGCCCGGGTCGCATGAGCGATACGACACTGAGCGGCCGATCGGTCTTCGTGTCCGGCGGCTACGGGCTGCTCGGCAGCTGGCTGGTGAAGCGATTGGTAGCCGAGGGAGCTCGCGTGACCGTGCTGAAGCGAGACGCGGTCGCCTCGTCGGCGCTCGTGCTGGAGGGGACCGAACGCGAGGTCAGCGTCGTACATGGGGATATCTGCGACGGTCCTTTGGTGGAGCGTGCCCTCGGCGAATACGAAATCGACACTGTGTTTCACCTCGCCGCTCAGACAATCGTGGGGATCGCCAACACCGCGCCGCTGTCAACCTTTGAGACCAACATCCGCGGGACATGGACGCTGCTGGAGGCCTGCCGGCGCCTCAACGTGCGCAGTGTGATCGTCGCCTCGTCCGACAAGGCTTACGGCATTCACGAGGAGCTCCCGTATCGGGAGGAACTGCCGCTTCAGCCGATCTTCCCCTACGACATCTCCAAAGCCGCCACCGACATGATCGCGCGCTCCTACTGGCACACCTTTGGCCTGCCGGTGGCTGTCACCCGGTTCGCGAACCTCTACGGTGGCGGCGATCTCAACCCGTCACGGCTCGTCCCGGAGGCGGTAAGAGCGGCACTCGAGGGGCGTCCTCCAGTCATCCGATCGGACGGGACGCTCCAGCGGGACTTCCTCTACGTGGAGGACGCGGTGGAGGCCTACCTGGCCATCTGGGCCCTTCTCGAGGACGCACGCGGCGCCGGCGAGGCCTTCAACGCCGGCGGCGACCGTCCCCACTCCGTGCTGGAGGTTGTCGAGCTCGTCTGCCGGCTGGCCGGAACCGGCGTTGTCCCTGACGTACGCGGAACCGGCACCCCGGCCGGCGAGATCAGCCGACAGTGGGTGGACTCGAGCAAGCTCCGTGATGCCAGCGGGTGGGCGCCACGGGTCAGCCTGGAGGAAGGTCTGCAGCGGACGGTGGAATGGTTCACCGCCCACCACTATCATCCGTGAATCTGGATTCACCAGTGGCCGGTCCGGCCGTCGGGCCGGCGGCTGCGCGATCGACGGAGGCAAATGGACCTTAATGACACCCCGCAGCAGGCGGAATACCGCGCCCAGGCGCGCGCGTGGCTCGAGGACAACCGCGAGCAGGCGCCACCGCGATCCGGCTCCTATGAGGACTCGGCCTACATCGACGCGCGTCGTGCCTGGCAGCGCAAGCTCGCCGAGGCAGGCCTGGCCGCCGTCACCTGGCCCACGGAAGTGGGCGGCCGCGGCCTGGGGCCGATCGAGCAGGTGACAGTCAACCAGGAGATTTCCCGCGCCGGGGTGCCCGGGATCCTCGACGTGATCGGCATCGGGATGCTTGGACCCTGCCTGATCGCCCATGGCAGCGAGGAGCAGAAGAGCCGGCATCTGGGGCCGATGCTCCATGGCGACGAAGTCTGGTGCCAGATGTTCTCCGAGCCCAACGCGGGCTCCGATCTGGCGGCGGTCCAGACCCGGGCGCGGCGCAACGACGACGGCTGGACCCTCAACGGCCAGAAGGTGTGGACCACTAACGCCCAGTTCGCCTCCTTCGGCCTGCTGCTGGCGCGGACCGACGCCGACGTCCCCAAGCACAAGGGCCTCACCATGTTCATCGTCCCGATGGACGCCGACGGCGTGACAGTCCGGGGCCTGCGCCAGATCTCAGGCGAGGCGGAGTTCAACGAGGTCTTCTTCGACGACGTCAAGCTCGAGCCCGACGCGGTAGTCGGTGGCGTCGGCAACGGCTGGAGCACCGCGCTGACCGTGCTGATGTACGAACGGCTGACGATCGGCTTCGGGTCCGAGGGGTTCGGCTCGCCGGCGCGGCTGGCCGAGACGCTGGCCGCGGATGCCGGGGCGCGTCACGACCCCGACTCGCGGCGCCGCCTCGGCGAGGTCATCACCGAGCTGCTGGCGGTACGCTACAACGGCTACCGGGCACTGACGGCGCTCTCTCGCGGCCAGATTCCGGGCCCGGAGGCGGGACTGGCCAAGGTCACGATGGTCAACGCCGCGATCGCCGCCACCGACCTCGCCGCCGACATCGTCGGACCCGATGCACTCGACGCCGACAGCGAGTGGAGCTATCTGATCTCGTTCCTGCCCGGCCTGAAGTCGGCCGGCGGCACAGAGTCGATCCTGCGCAACACGATCGGCGAGCGGGTGCTCGGACTGCCTCCGGAGCCACGCCTGGACAAGGGTATTCCGTTCAGCGAGCTGCGCGCCAAGGAGAAGGAGGCGGTGACCCGATGAACTTCGCTCTCTCAGACGAGCAGGAGCTTCTGCGCGAGTCCGCTCGCGGTGCGCTGTCGCGGGTCAAGACCATCGAAGCGGCGCGTGACGCGCTGGAGGATCGCGATGGACTCCCCGATCTGTGGCCGCTGGCGGTTTCGGCCGGTTGGCCCGGCCTGCTGGTCGCCGAGGCGCACGGAGGCGCGGGGCTGGGAATCTTCGATGCCCTGCTGGTCGCCGAAGAGTGTGGCCGCGTCCTGGCCGGGGTCCCGCTGCTGGGGTTTCTCCCGGCGAGCGCGCTCCTCGACGCCGCCGGAGATGTATCGCTGGAGGCGGTGGCCGCCGGTGATCTGCGCCCGGCATATGTGCCGGCCCGCCCCCCCGGAGAGCTGGAATCGGCCTGGACAGTCGAGCCCGCGTCGGGCTTCACGCGCGCGGGCGCGCCGCGCGCGCGCGTTAATGATGAGGAGGTCACGCTCGACGGAGTAGTCGCTTTCGTCCCCGATGCGCCGGGCGCCGATCTGCTGGTGGCGATCGGTGTCACGGATGACGGGGAGCCGGTCGGCGCGGCGATCGAGTCTGGGGCCGCAGGAGTGGCGGTGGAGAGCATCGTGCGCTACGACGCCACCCGGGCGCTCGGCCATGTCACGTTCACCGGCGCGTGTGGACGGCGCCTCGCCGTCGAGGCCGACGTGCTGGCCGACGCCTGGTACCTGGCCCACGCGCTGATTGCCGCCGAGTCGATCGGCGCCGTGCAGACCTGTCTCGACGTCACGGTCATCTACGCGAAGGAGCGGTTCACCTTCGGCCGCGCCATCGGCTCCTACCAGGCCATCAAGCACGAGCTCACCGAGGTGCTGAGGCGGCTGGAGAACGCCCGCGGTCTGCAGTACTACGCCGGCTGGGCGCGAGCGGACCGTCCGGAGGAGTTCCCCCTGGCCGCCAGCGCTGCCCGCAGTGCCGCCGGTGGCGCGCTCGACTTTGCCACCCGGGCGATGATCAACGTGCACGGCGGGATCGGCGCGACCTGGGAGCATGACGCGCCGCTGTTCTTCCGCCGCGGCCAGCTCTCCCGGCGGCTGCTCGGCGGCACGCACGACGCCACCGACCGGGTGGCCGAGCGCACGATGAGTGCCGCCGGCCCGGCCGCTGCTGCTCCCGCTGCCGCCTAGCCTGGCTCGCCGCATCGTCTGTGGGTTGCGCTGTGATCGCATTTCACTAACCTTGTGAATCACGATTCACGTCCGCGTCCGAGGAGTCCCGATGGCTACGCTGCAAATCACCAACCCGGCTCGCGAGGTGTTCAATCAGGCCCCGCCGCTTGACCCGATCAGTCTGCTCGATTCCGATCGGGCCCTCAGCGAGGGGCTGGTGCGCGAGGGCGGCGCCTGGGGGATGGACGCGGTCCGCGAAGCCGGGGTCGTGGCGGGCGGGACCGAAGCTCGCGAGCACGGCCTTCGGGCCGAGCGCAACGAGCCCCGCCTGCTGACCCACGACCGCTACGGCCACCGCATTGATCAGGTGGAGCTCGACCCGGGCTGGCACTGGCTGTTGCGCGGCGCGGTAGAGCGCTCAATCCACAGCCTGCCCTGGCGCGAGGCGCGCCCCGGAGCCCACGTCGTCCGCGCAGCCATGTTCTCCCTGTGGTCAAACGCCAATGCCGGCGTCATGTGCCCGGTCTCGATGACCTATGCCGCCGTGCCCGCGCTGCGCGACGGGGCGCCCGAGCTGGCCGCTGAATGGGAGCCGCGGCTGACCGCCCCTGACTACGAGCACGGCGCGCTGGCCGGAATGGCGATGACCGAGCGTCAGGGCGACTCCGACGTACGGGCCAACATCACTCGCGCGGAGCCCGTCGGGGACGGGGCCTACGAGATCCACGGGCATAAGTGGTTCTGCTCCTATCCGCCCTGCGACGTCTTCCTCGTCCTCGCCCAGGCTCCGGGAGGGCTGTCCTGCTTCCTCGTCGCCCGGGGTCCCGGGATGGAGTTCCAGCGCCTGAAGGACAAGCTCGGCACACGCTCCCTGCCATCCTCCGAGGTCGAGTTCCGGGGCATCGAGGGGCGCCTGATCGGCGAGGAGGGGCGCGGTGTCCCCGCGATCATCCGGATGGTCAACCACACCCGCCTGGATTGCCTGCTCGGCTCCACCACGGGGCTGCGGCGCGGAACCCTGGAGGCGATCCACCACGCCCGTCACCGGTCCGCGTTCTGCGCCCGGCTTGTCGACCAGCCCGCGATGCGC
>JBAVWI010000093.1:0-2900 GCA_049697735.1 Solirubrobacteraceae bacterium | reverse complement strand
TCGGTGCGGCTGAACTCGGGGTTGATGTCGTCCATCTCCCGCAGCAGGTCATAGGGCACGTTGGCCTCGGCCAGGAGCACGTTCATGTGGCCGGGCATCCGCCCCGCGACGGGATGGATCGCGTACTTGACCGTCACGCCCTTGGCCTCCAAGGCCTGTTCGAGCTCGCGTACCGCGTGCTGGGCCTGGGCCACGGCAAGCCCGTAACCGGGCGCGATCACGACCTGGCGGGCGTAAGAGAGCTGGATGGCGACGTCCTGGGGGGTGGTCGAACGCACCGTCCCGCCGGTCTCGCCGCCGCCCCCGGTCGGCGCCGCCACGGTACCGCCGAAGCCGCCGGCGATGATCGAGGGGACCGAGCGGTTCATGGCCTTGGCCATCTGGTCGGTGAGGATCGTGCCTGAGGCGCCGACGATCATCCCGGCCACGATCATCACCGGATTTGACAGCGCCAGACCGGTGGCCGCCGCGGACAGGCCGGTGAACGCGTTGAGCAACGAGATCACCACCGGCATGTCGGCGCCGCCGATCGGCAGCACGAGCATGTTGCCGAGGATCCCCGCCGCCACGAGGATCCCGAGGATGAAGAGGGCCTGGGAATGCGTGCCGGCGGACAGGATGACCGCGCTGGCGACGCAGATGAGCAACAGGACGAGGTTGATGACGCTCTGGCCGGCCAGCTTGAGCGGATTGCCGGGCAGGATCTCCTGCAGCTTGGCGAAGGCGATGTTCGATCCCCAGAAGGAGATCGATCCGACGACCGCTCCGAAGAGCTCGAAGGCCTCCGCGCGCAGGGGCCAGCCACCCCCGAAGTGATGGCGGTACTCAACCCACGCGATCAGGGCGACCGCGCCACCGCCGACGCCGTTGAACAGCGCCACCATCTGCGGCATCTGGGTCATCTTGACGTTGCGCGCCGCGGGCACGCCGATCGCCGTTCCGATGGCCAGTCCGACGATGATCAGCACGACCGTGCCTGAACCGTGGAACTCTCCCTTGCGCAGGAGCGTGGCCACGACTGCCACGGCCATGCCCACGGCGGCGATCTGGTTGCCGCGGACAGCGGTGCGCGGGCCGGTCAGCCCGCTCATCCCATAGATCATCAGCCCGAAGGCGACGATGTAGGCCGCGTCAATGAAGTTCGTGTTTTGGAGAAAAACGGTGGCCAGCGGGTTCACGAGCCCTCGCCCTCGCCCTCGTCCGCCTTGGGAGGATCCTTGGCCTTGAACATCTCGAGCATCCGGTCGGTGACGAGAAAGCCGCCGATCACGTTGATGGTGCCGAAGGCGACGGCGATGACGAGCAGGATCTTCTCGAGCACGCCGCTGGACTCGGCCATCAGCAGCAGGCCGCCGAGAACGACGATCCCGTGGATGGCGTTGGTGCCGGACATCAGCGGTGTGTGCAGCGTGTTCGGGACCTTCGAGATGACCGCGAAGCCGACGAAACCGGCCAGCACCAGCACCGCGATGTCAATGACAAGTGGGTCCATGCGCTTACCTCCTGTGGCCAGTGCTTCCCGCCATTAGCCGGCGGCTGCCTTGGCGCCTTCGTGGACTATCTGTCCATCCCTCGTGATGCACGCGCCGGCGATGATCTCGTCATCGAAATCGAGCTCCAGCGTCCCCGTCTCAGAGATCATCAGGCCGAGCAGAGACGAGATGTTGCGGGCGTAGAGTTGGGAGGCGTGCTCGGCCATCGTGCTGGGCACGTTGAGCGGGGCGAGGATTTTGACGTCGTGGGCAAGCACGGTCTTCCCCGGCTCAGACAACTCGCAGTTGCCGCCCGCCTCGCCGGCCAGATCGACGATCACCGAACCCGGCTTCATCAGCTTGACGGCGGCCTCGGTGACCAGGGTCGGCGCCTTGCGGCCCGGGACGAGAGCGGTGGTGATGACCACATCCACCTTCCCGATCGCCTCGGCCATCAGCTCCTGCTGGCGGGTCTGCTGCTCGGCGGTGAGTTCCTTGGCGTAGCCCCCGGCGCCCTCGAGGTCTTGACCGCCAAGATCGAACTCGAGGAATTGAGCCCCCAGCGACTCGACCTGCTCCTTGACCGCCGCGCGGACGTCGAAGCCCTGGGTCTGGGCGCCCAGACGCCGCGCAGTGGCGATCGCCTGCAGCCCCGCAACACCGGCGCCGAGCACGAGCACGGTGGCGGGGCGGATCGTGCCCGCCGCCGTCATCAGCATCGGGTAGTAGCGACCGAGCTCCATGGCGCCCATCAACGCGGCGCGGTAGCCGGCGATGTTGGCTTGCGAGGAGAGCGCGTCCATCGACTGGGCGCGGCTGATCCGCGGCACCGCCTCGAGGGCGAAGCTTGTCGCGCCGGTGGCGGCGATGGCGCGGACACCCTCGCCGTTGGTCAGTGGCCCGAGAAAGGCGATCAGGGTCGAGTCCGAACCCAGCCGGCCGGTCTCCTCAGCGCTGGGGGCAGCGACCTTGACCACGACGTCGGCGTCGAACACTGACGCCGGATCGTCGACCATCATCGCGCCCGCCTCCTCAAAGGCAGCGTCGGGAATGAGCGCACCGGCACCGGCACCGCGCTCCACCACGACCTCGATCCCATCGGTGGCCGAGAGTTTCTTGACCACCTCGGGCACCAGCGCCACCCGGCGCTCACCCTCGGTCGTCTCCTTGGGAACCCCGATTCTCATCTGCGGCGGTGCAGGCTATCGGTTGCCGCGCCCCCGCGCCGGACGGTCCTCACTGCAGATTGAGCGGGGCGAGGACGAGCGCTGTTACCACCCCGACCCCGGCCACGAGTCGGGTCAGCGGCTGCCCGGTCGCCGCCGAGACACCCACCCCGCGTTGCGACCGGCGCTTTTGCACCGGATTTACGCGTGTAGCGCGGGCCGGAGTCCGGATCTGGCCGGGGCGCGTCGTGCGGCTCGGGGC
>JBAVWI010000092.1:0-10715 GCA_049697735.1 Solirubrobacteraceae bacterium | reverse complement strand
GCTCCAGCGCCTGGAGCAGGCGGGCCTCGCGCAGCACGTCGTGGGCGCTGGGCGGCAGCGGACCGCGCGGCGGCCGGCGCAGCACCACGCCCGTGGAGAGGCGGAAGGTCACGTTGGAATGACCTTCGGGGAACGGCGTCGCCGTCAGGTCGGCGGGTGCCTCCAGGCCCTGGGCGGTGAGGAACTCGCGCAGCGGCTCGAGCACGAGCAGGGGCTCGCGCTCGTTGGCGGCACCCTCGGCGTGGGTCTCGACGATGTCGTCAGGGGCTACGGAACTGGGCACGTCGTCCGGCAGCCTAGCGGCGACCCTGCGATGGCGCGCTGTCCGCGCCGCCACTGCGCTACGGAAGTGGACCCGGACGTCAGGCGGCGACGGGCAACCGCGAGATGAGCTCGCGGTCAAAACGCCAGCCGTCAAGCTGGGCGCGGTCCCCGGCCAGGCCGACGACGGTGGCGCCGGTCTCACGTTCAATCGCGTTCAGCACCGAGGCCATCCGGTCGCGAAGCGCGTCGGCCGCGGCGGAATCTTCGGCCATCAGCTCGCTGCCCTGGTCGGTGAGGAGCACCGTGACCCGGTCAGGGTGGTAGGCGACGATCCTGGCCAGGACGTCGGCGTCATCGTCGGCGCCGGTGAAGATTGCTAGTAGATCGCTCATGACCGGGAGTCTCGGTCGCGAGCGTAAAGCGAGCCTGAACGCCAACGATTAAGTTGGTCATCACCGCCTAAGTAGCCTTCTTCGGTAGCCATGCCCGAGCTACCCGAAGTTGAGATCACCGCCCGTCTGCTCGGCTCGGCGCTGGCCGGAACCCGGATCGAATCGGCGCTCACGCCCGGCGTCAACGCGCTGCGCACCTATGACCCGCCGCTCTCGGCGATCGAGGGACGCCAGCTCAGCGGCGTGACCCGCCGCGGCAAGCTGTTCGCGGTTGAGGTGGAGGATGACCTGACGATGCTGATCCATCTCATGTCGGCGGGTCGGCTCCAGCTCTTCGACACTCGTGCCTCTCTGCGCGACCGCACCTCTCGTCTGCTCGTGCGGCTCGCGGACGGCCGTGAGCTGCGCTTGAGAGAATTTGGGACCAAGCAGGCGGCGTGGGTCAAGCTGCTCACTCCGGACGGATTGGCCGAAGAGGAGACCCTGAGCAAGCTGGGGCCCGAGGCGTTTCCCGACCCGCCGGCGCTCGGGCCGTTGCTCGCCGCGGCCCGGCCTCTGCACGGAATGCTGCGCGATCAGCGCGTGCTGGCCGGGATCGGACGCTCGTGGGTCGACGAGATCCTGCACGCCGCCAAGCTCTCGCCCTTCAAACGCGGTTCCGAGCTGTCTGACCAGGAGGCCGACCGGCTGCGCGAGGCGATCATCGACCGGCTGGGCGCCGCCATCGCTCACTACGAGGCGACGATCTCGCTGCCGATCCCCGACAAATTGCCGATGCCGCTGCGGGTTCACCGCCGCAACGGCCAGCCGTGTCCGCGCTGTGGCGACACGCTCGAGGCCGTGTTCTATGAGGACTACGTGATGTGTTACTGCCCGACCTGCCAGACCGACGGCAAGCTGCTCAAGGACCGGCGGCTCTCGCGGCTGCTCAAGTAGGCCATCGGTCCGGGCCCTGTGTCACGCCCCGAACTTCGACGCGATGTCGTAGGCATAGACGTAGACCGTGAGCCGTCCGATGCGGACGCTTCGCATCGGCTTGCCGAGCGCCGACGGCGCCAGCGGATTGCCCGGCTGGGTCGGGTCGCTGACCAGGAACGTCCGGATTCCGGGCCGCGCCGTGTACCAGCTGCTGATCTGGTGAAAGTAGAAGGGGCAGAGCGTCGCCCCGCACGGACGTACCGGGTAGACGTTGATCGCGGTCTTGGTCTGCCAGGTGAGGGGCGCGGCGTCCCAGTAACCGGAGTAGCCGTAGGTGAGGCCCTCCGAGCGCGCGAATTGCCAAAGCGGTCCGGACAGGCTTGCCGTGGGGAAGCGAGACGGGTTGGCCTGCAGATCGTGGCGGGCCAGCGACACCGCGCCGGCGAGCGTCAGGACCGACACACCGCTGACCACGGCGATCCGGAGACGCCCGCCCCTTGTGGCCAGAACCGTCAACACGGCGGCGAGGCCGTACGCGGCGGGGACGAGATATCGCGATGTGTACTGGTTCACGGGGACGCTCGAGAGCACGTAACCGAGGCCGGTCACGCAGACCACCAAGCTCCAAAAGGCGAGGTGGGCCGACCGGGACCCGGAGCTCAGATCGTCGCCTACCGCGCCGCCGGTCAGGATCGGTCTCATCTGGTCGCGCGCGGCGACGAGACCCCCGAACACCGCCGCCGCCACCACCGCGGCACAGACTAGTTTCAGCGCCGAGGTGATCGAGAGCGCCAAACCGCCGAAATCCCCGTAGAACAGGTAGGCGACCGACTGCAGGGCCAGCACCAGGTGCGGAGCGAGTTGGTTGTAGCCGGCCAACGTGATCGGAAACGGAGCGCTCGAGATCCCCGCGTCGCTGACAAGCTGATGCAGCAGCAGAGCGCCGAGCACGGCCACCACGGCCACCCCTCCAGCCGTGGCGACGATGCGACGTCCCGCCTGCCTTGGCTGCAGCGGGAGGGTCGCCAGTGCGGCGAGCAGGAACGGAGCCAGCCCGGCCAGGGCCACGAGCAGGTCGCAAGCCAGTCCGACGGCGGTGATCGTGCCGACCAGGCCCACCAAGCTGGCATGGGCGGGCCGGCTGCCGATCCGCCCGTGGTGCGTGACGCAGAGAACGTGGAACGCTCCCAGGATGGCCACCTCAACGTAGGCGAGGGCATGGATGCTCCAGCCAAACTGGTAGCCGAGCAGTCCGGGGCTGGCGGCGGCGAGGACCAAGGCCGTCATCGTCGCCGGCCACCGTCCGCCGGCCTTCAGCGCTGACCAGGCCACCAGCCCCACGCCGGCCAGCGACAGCACGTATGGAGCCAGCTCCCAAATCTGGCGGTGCGCCGGAAGCCAATGGGTGACCAGCTCGAACCACAGGGCCGGGAACCACGCGATATTGCCGAGCAGAATGTGGGCTCCCGGCGGGGCTCGGCCGGCCAGCTCTCCCAGGTACGGCGCCGACACTACGTCAGCGCTCAGGTAGACCGAGTCAACAATCGAGCGCAGGTGGATGAGGAACAAGATCGCGTAGACCCCCGCGAGCAAGACGGGAACCCACGGCCAAAGCCTCACAACTCTCCGCAGCCACGGTTCGGCGCGCGGCCAGCGCGCGAGCGCTGGTTCTCGTGACAGGACTCTCAAGCTGGCGCAGTATCCCAGCCTGGGGGTAAAAACCCGTGCGCCGTAGTCTTTGCCGAGCCCCGTTCCCCGAATCTGAAGGCAAGCCATCGAACATGTTCAAACCCGGCGACCAGGCTCCTGATTTCACCCTCCCCGACCAGGCGGGCAACCCCGTCTCACTTTCGGGACTGCGGGGGCGCAATGTCGTGCTCTACTTCTACCCCAAGGCCGACACCCCGGGCTGCACGACCCAGGCCTGCGGGATCCGCGACCACCGCAACGATTACCAGAGCGCGGGCGCCGTCGTGCTGGGCGTGTCAGCCGATCCGGTCAAGGCGGTCAGCAAATTCGACCAGAAGTACAACCTTGGCTTCCCACTGCTCTCCGACGAGGACCATGCCGTCTCAGAGCTCTACGGCACCTGGGTGGAGAAGTCGATGTACGGGCGTAAGTATATGGGCGTGCAGCGCTCGACGTTCGTGATCGATGCCGAGGGAAAGATCGCCCACGTGCTGCCCAAGGCCCATCCCAAGACCCACGACGCCGAGGTGCTCAAGATCCTCGGCGAGCTGGCTACTGAAGCCCCTCGCGCGCCTCGCGCACGAGGGTGACGGCCTCGGGGAAGATGACCGCCATCACCGAGCGCAACTGCTCGGCCTGCTGCTCGGTGGTGCCCTGGATGTTGGCCCGGTTCATTGCCGCTACGGTCAGATCGACCGCGAGCTTGATTGCGTTGTCGGCCCACGCGAGTCGCTGAGCGCCCTGCATCTGCTCGGCAAATTCACCTAGCTTGCGCTGCAGATCGTCGGGATCTCCGAATAGGCCTCCGAAGCCACTGCCTTCCATGTCGACAATGGTAGCTCGCTCGTCTAACCGGCTTTCCCGCCCGCTCCGCGCAGCCGCGCCAGCGCCGCAATCGTGCCGCCGCGCCGCGCCTGTCCGGCGGCCAGCTCGGTCGCAGCGGCCAGCGGAATCAGTGGAACCGCGAGGGCGGTGAGGGCGAGTTCGCGCGCGCTGAACCGGGCGTTGCGCTTGAGCACGTTGTACACCCACGAGGGCTCCCGGCTGAGCCGGTTGAGCCCCGACTGCCACATGCCGAAGGTGTTGTGCTCGAGCAGGCGGTGCTCGATTGCCACGACCTGAAAGCCGGTGTCGTTGAGCAGCTGGCTGAGTCCCGTGGCGGTGAAGTGCGAGCGATGGCGGGGCACATCGAGGTGGTACCAGCGCTCGCCCCCGACCCGGGCCTGGAGGCTGGCCAGATTGGGGACCCCGACGAGCAGACCACCGCCCGGCTCCAGCCAGCCGGCGATCCGCTCCAGCCCCGCGCGTGGGTTCTCCAGATGCTCGAGCACATGCCAGAGCGTCACCGCGCCCAGGGACTTAGCCGGAATCGAGGCTTCCTCGATGCTGACCGCCTGGATCGCGCTCCCCGCCGCTTTGACCAGGCCGGCATCTTCGCGGGGGCCGGCAGAACCCCGGTAGGGATCGATCCCCAGGGCGTCGTAGCCTGCAGCCCGGGCTCGGAGCACAAAGCGGCCCTGACCGGCGCCCGCATCCAGAACCCGGGCTCCCGGCGATGCCACACGTCCCAGCAGGGCCAGGCGCTGGCCGTCGAACGCCCGCAGCAGCGGGCCAGCGAGGCCATGCAGGCGGGGACGACCTGGCCGGTAGGCGCCATGTTGGTGCAGCTCTGCAACCGGCGCACCCGCCGTGACCGCAGATCCGCATCGCGGGCAGCGCCACAGCTCAAAGCGCCGGCCGGGGAGGCCGGGCTCAGAGGCAGGCACCGAGCGCCAACGACGCAGCGGCCCGGCGCACCCCGGACAGGCCGCAGGGTCAAGGTGGCGCCGCTGCACTCCGTCTAGGATACGGCGCCTCATGAACGCCGAAGCGCAGCTTGCCTACGAGGCCCGGGTCCGTAATCGCCAGGCGATCGTGGCCGTCCTGGCCGGAGTGCTGCTGGTCGCCGCCTCGGCCGTGCAGCTCGGCGGCCCCCACACGAAGGTCGACGAGCTGACCGTCGATCTGATCGTCGCCAACCAGCGCTTCCCGCTCGACCTGGTCGCGTCGGTGCTCAACGGCGTGGGGTCGCTGCTGGTGGCATGGACGTTGACCTACCTGTACCGGTGCTCGGCCGCACGCAGTCCAGACGTCAAGCCCTACGTGCGCTGGATCGCTTTGGTCGGCGGCGTTCTGGCCGCGGTGACAGGCGTGATCTACGCGATCATCGTCGCCGTCAAGGTTCACCAGTTCGTGACCACGGGGGCCCAGACCTACGCCGAGGCCAACCACCTGACCGGCTCCTCGGGCCTGCTCATCCTCCAGCTCGTCGGGCAGGCGGCAGCGCTGCTGCTCGCCGTCGGGGTCGTGCTGGTTTCGCTCAACGCCATGCGCGTGGGTCTCCTGACCCGATTCATGGGGTATCTGGGGATCTTCGCCGGCGTTCTCGTCCTCTTCCAGATCACTCAGATCCCGATCGTCCAGGGCTACTGGCTGGCCGCGCTCGGTTATCTCATCTCGGGCCGGTGGCCGACCGGGGTGCCCCCGGCGTGGACGTCGGGCCGCGCTGAGCCGTGGCCTTCCTCGGCCGAGGCCCGCGCCCGTAAGCTGGCCGGCACGGGACGGGCGGCGCCGGCCCCCACGCCCCAGGCTCAGCCGGCGGGGGCTGGTGCCGGGCTGCCGAGTCGAACCCGGGCCGGTACCCCCAAGCGCAAGCGCAAGCGGCGCTCCTAGCTCCGAGCGGTCCCCGGCGGGCGCTCCTAGCTCCGAGCGGTTGTTCCTCTGGCGAGCTCGAGTGGACGCCGTTCATCGCCTCTGACTGACCGTCTGTCGTGGCAGCACGACCGCTGAGCGATCTGGGCTTGCGGGGCAGCCGCGTACAGGCCAGCGTGTGGATGGGTCTCATTCAAACCACGAGTAGAGGAGACACGTATGGAAGCCACCCGTCTACCCCCGAGGGAAGCGGACGTAGCTCCGGCTCCCGACCCCGCCGGAGGCCGGCTTGCCGGTTGGACCCCGGCCGATCCCGGGCCGCTGGGCTTAGCCGCCTTCGCCACCACGACCTTCGCGCTCAGCCTGATCAACGCGAACCTCGTCAGCGCCGGTGCGCTGCCCATGGTGGCGGCACTGGCGCTGGCCTATGGAGGCCTCGCCCAGCTGATCGCCGGCATCTGGGAATTCCGGACCGGAAACACGTTCGGGGCGGTCGCGTTCTGTTCCTTTGGGACGTTCTGGATCTCGTTCTACTTCCTGGTCAATGTCGGGCTGCCGGCCGTCCCGAAGGCCGAAGTGCCGAGTGCACTCGGGCTTTACCTGTGGGCGTGGGGGATCTTCACCACCTACATGTTCATCGCTTCGCTGCGGACGACGGGCGCCGTCGCGCTCGTTTTTCTGCTGCTTGCGATCACGTTCATCATCCTCGGGATCGGGAATTCGGCCCTGGCCGGCGGGACCTCGGCGACCAACGGCACGATCAAGCTCGGCGGCTACGTGGGTATCGTCACCGCCATCGCGGCCTGGTACGCGTCGTTCGCCGCGGTCGTCAACTCGACTTTCGGTCGGGTCATCGCACCGGTATTCCCGCTGAGGCATTGACGGGGAGGTCGCTACCCCTCATCGGACTGGGGTACAACTAGATCACGAGCCGCGACTCGCGGCCAGCTCGGGCGCCGGCGCCGATCGCGCCGGCGCCCAGATCTGACCCGAAGCGGGAGGCGAGAGCAGAGAAGGAGAGACTTCACATGGCAGACACCGCATCGACCTCGGACGGAACCCTTGAGCAGCAGCTCGACACGATGCTCGACATCGAGACCTTCGATCCCCCCGAAGGCTTTCGCGAGCGCGCGCTACTGAACGATCCGTCTGTCTATGACGAGGCCGAGAAGGACTGGAAGGGCTGGTGGGTCAAGCAGGCCAAGACCCTGCACTGGTTCACCGAGCCGACCCAGGATCTCGACGACTCCAATCCTCCCTTCTACAAGTGGTTCTCCGACGGCAAGATCAACGCCTCCTATAACTGCGTGGATCGTCACGTCGAGGCCGGTAACGGCGACCGAGTCGCCTTCTACTGGCATGGCGAGGAGGGAGAAACGCGGGAAGTCACCTACGCCGACCTGCACCACGACGTCAAGCGCTTCGCCAGCGCGCTCAAGGACCTCGGCGTCGGCAAGGGCGACGTCGTCGGCATCTACCTGCCCATGATCCCCGAGGTCGCGGTGGCAATGCTGGCCTGCGCGCGGATCGGCGCCCCGCACAACGTTGTCTTCGGCGGCTTCTCGCCCGATTCGGTCAAGGAGCGGATGGAGTTCTCCGAGGCTAAGGCACTCGTCACCGTGGACGGTGCCCGGCGCAAGGGCAAGACGGCCCCGATCAAGCAGCAGGTCGACAAGGTGATGGGCGATGTCGCGACGCTTGAGCACATCATCGTGGTCAAGCACACCGACGCCGACTGCGAAATGCAGGAGGGGCGCGACGTCTGGTACCACGAGATCTGCGAGGCCGCCGACGCCGAGTGTCCCGCCGAGCAACTCGACGCCGAGCACCCGCTCTATGTGCTCTACACCAGCGGCTCGACGGCCAAGCCCAAGGGGGTTCTGCACACCACAGGTGGTTATCTGACCGGGGCCAGCGCGACCCACCGCTACGTCTTTGACCTCAAGCCCGAGGAGGATGTCTACTGGTGCTCGGCCGATGTCGGCTGGGTCACCGGGCACTCCTACATCATCTACGGCCCGCTTGCCAACGGGGCCACCAGCGTCATGTACGAGGGCGCCCCGGACTACCCCCACAGGGGCATCTGGTGGGAGCTATGCGAGAAGTACAAGGTGACGCTGTTCTACACCGCGCCGACGGCGATTCGGGCCTGCATGAAGTGGGGCGTCGAGCACGTCGAGAAGTTCAACCTCGAGAAGCTGCGCCTTCTCGGCTCGGTCGGAGAGCCAATCAACCCAAAGGCGTGGCTGTGGTACTACAAGGTCGTCGGCGGCGAGCATTGTCCGATCGTCGACACCTGGTGGCAGACCGAGACCGGGGCGATCATGATCACGCCGCTGCCGGGCATCGTTTCCACCAAGCCGGGCTCAGCGACCAGGCCCTTCCCGGGTGTCTCGGCCGAAGTGGTCGACGAGCGCAACGGTGAGCCGCTGGACTCCGGACAGGGCCTCCTGGTCCTCAAGCGACCCTGGCCGTCGATGCTTCGCACTCTCTACAAAGAGGACGACCGCTTCGTCGAGACCTACTTCTCCAAGTTCGGCCCCGAGACCTATCTGGTCGGCGACGCCGCTCGCAAGGACAAGGACGGCTACTTCTGGATCATCGGCCGCATCGATGATGTCGTCAACGTGTCCGGTCACCGGCTCTCGACCGCCGAGGTCGAATCCGCGATCGTCTCCCACGGCAAGGTCGCCGAGTCGGCGGTCATCGGTCAGGCTGACGAGGACACCGGACAGGCGATCTGCGCCTTCGTGACCCTGGAGGGTGACCTGGCCGGCTCTGATGAGCTGATCGAGGAGATCCGGGTTCGCGTTGCCGACCGGATCGGCAAGTTCGCTCGTCCACGCCGGATCATCTGGGCCGACGATCTGCCCAAGACCCGGTCGGGCAAGATCATGCGACGCCTGCTGCGCGACATCGCCGAGGGCCGGGCGCTCGGTGACGTGACAACCCTCCGCGATCCCGATGTGATGGCCCAGCTCGAGGGCAGGATCAAGGAAGAGCAGGCCGCCGAGAACTAGTACCCGCCAACCACTAACCGCATCAGACGCTCAACCGTCGCCCGAGCGCGGCCGCGTGCCGCCGGGCGACGGGGATCGTCTGGCCGTCGGCGAAGGTGAGTTCGGCCGTGCCGCCGATCAGCGGTCGCAGTTCGGTGGCGGTGTGCAGGTTGGCAACGTACTGGCGGTGCACGCGCACGAAGCCGGCCGGCTCCCAGCGCCGCTCGATCTCGGCCAGGGTGGCTCGCAGCAGGTAGCGGCCGTCCGCGGTCACGATCCGCACGAAGTCGCCGTAGGACTGCACGAACTCAATCGAACTGCGGGCCAGCAGGCGCGTCGAGCCGCCGGTCACTTTGGCCACGGCGACCTTCTCGTCGTCGAGCGGACTGGGGCGGGGTGCCGCGCGCTCGGGCGCCGCCGTGCTGGCGTCGACGGCGACCGCGACGCGCTCGATCGCCTCTTCGACGCGGCGGCGCGCGACCGGCTTGCGCAGGTAGTCCAGGGCCCGAAGCTCGAACGCCTCGACGGCAGCGCCATCGTGGGCCGAGACGAAGACCAGCTGCGGAGGCGTCGCGAATCGGCGCAGGACCCGAGCGAGCTCGAGACCGTCGAGGCCGGGCATCCGCACGTCGAGGAAGATCGCGTCAAAGGGCTGGGAGGAGACCTTGGCCAGCGCCTCGCGGCCGTCAGATGCACATTCGACCTCGCGCACGTCGGGAGAGCTGCGCAGTAGCCGGGCCAGGTCGGCCAGCTGCGAGCTCTCGTCGTCGACCGCGAGCAGCGTCAGCCGGCCGGTGCTCATCGTCGCGCTCCGGCCGTCGCCAGCGCCGGGGCGTCGCTACCGGCCAGGTTGGGAACCGTCATGACGACCGTCGTGCCATGGCCCGGTTGCGATTCGATCACCAGTGCGTAGGGCTCGCCGAAGGTCGCCCGCAGCCGCGCGTCGACATTGGAGAGGCCAATCCCGCCCCCCGCGCCGGCCAGCACGGCCGGGACCAGCTCGGGGTCGATCCCAGTGCCGTCGTCGGTCACGCGCAGCTCGACGTCGCCGCCGGTCACTCGCGCCGAAATTGCCACTCGGCCGCTACCGCCCCGCCGCTCCACGCCGTGGCGGACCGCGTTCTCGACCAACGGCTGCACGGACAGCGAGGGAACGATCGCCGGACGGGTCGGTTCGGGGACGTCAATGGTGACGTGGAGGCGATCGCGAAAGCGAGCCTGCTCAAGCCGGAGGTAGCGCTCGACGTGGGCGAGCTCCTCGTCCAGCGTCACGTAGGAGCGGCCGTCGCGGAACAGGTAGCGCGTGAACTCGGCGAAATCGATCAGCAGCTCCCGGGCCTCGTCGGGTGCAGTGTGAATGTCACCGGCCACCGCCGCCAGCGCGTTGTAGATGAAGTGAGGGGAGATCTGGGCCCGCAGCGCCCGCAACTCGGCCTGGGCCAAACGCTCCTCCTGATCGCGGACCACCGACAGCTCGACCTGCGCGGAGACCAAGCTCGCTGCCTCCTGCACGACCCGCAGCGCGTTGCCGCGCGGACGCCCTTCGGTGCGGTAGAAGGCGATCAGCGTTCCGGCTCGCTTGCCCTGCACGGTCAGCGGTGCGAGCACGGCCGAGTGCAGGGGACACCTGGGGTCTGAGGAGATCAACCGCGGGACGACGTGCATGCGGTCATCGGGGGTGCGCTCCAACAGGCGCGAGAGGAGGTCGCCGGGGCGAACCTGCTCGCGACCCTGGCCGTCGACGGCCAGCACGGTGTGCGTG
>JBAVWI010000091.1:0-7117 GCA_049697735.1 Solirubrobacteraceae bacterium | reverse complement strand
CCGGACAGCAGCGCCGCTGCCGCCCCGCACTCGCCTTCCTCGAGCGCGACCAGACCCCGGTCGTGATCAGCCATCGCCTCCAGCTCAGGCTGCCCGAGCTGCTCGGCGAGCGCCTGCTCGGCCGAGGCCGCCCCCCGCGCCTGCGCCAGACGGCCCATACCCCGCAGCACGAACGAACGTGCCCCCAGCATCTGGATCTCCAAGCTCTGAAGGCCGCATCCGGCCACCGCCTCCATACCGCGGTCGAGAAACTCGAGCGCTCGCTCCGGCTCTCCAGCCGCCGTCGCGGCTCCGGCCGCGTTAGCCCAGCAGCCGTAGGTCAGGTCGGGCCGGCCGGCGCGGGCTATGGCTTGAGCGGCGGCGACGAATGGAGCGTAGGCGTCGGTGAACCGGCCACGTCGCATCAGGGCGTGGGCCCGCGCATGGCCGGCGTCGTAGGTCCTCAGATCGTCGGTTGCCGGGGCGAGGTCGTTCAGCTCAACCAGCAGCCGCTCGGCCTCCTCGACGCTGCCGGCGGCCGCCTGCGCCCATGCGGCCGCGGCCACTGCCTCGCTACGCTCGGTGTCCGTCTGGGCGTCGAGGCGCTCGAGCAGCTCAAGCGCGGTGCGTGAGCTCTCGAGCACCGTCCGCGGGTCGCAGATCGGGCCGTGGTAGGCGCGCCCGCGCCGCAGCCAGCCGCGAGCGTGCGCCACCGAGTCGCCGCTGGCCAGCAGCTGAAGTGCCCGCTGGAACGCCGCCTCTGAGGGCTCGCGGCGGCCCCGCCACGCCTCCAGCTCGCCGAGCTCGAGCCACTCGTCGGCCCGATCGGGCTCGATCGCCAGCGCCTCCTCGAGATATGCGACTGCCTCGGCCAGCGCGGCCACCGCGCGGGCATCAGCCGCCGCCCGGATGAGATGCGGTACCGCTTCCTGGTCGGCGCCCGCCAGCCGCAGGTGGCGCGCCGCTTCGTCTGGCCGGCGGGTCGCATCGGCCCAGCTGCGATGAAGCATGCGCCGGCGCGGCTCGGCGATTTCCTCGTAGGCGGCTTCCCGCAGCAGAGCATGCCGGAAGCCCAGCCGCCCGCCGTCGATCGCGAGCAGACCTGTTTGCAGCGCATCCGCTGCGGCGTCGTCGAGCGACAGCTCATCGAGCTCGGCCGGCTCGAGCCGCCGCGCGGCGACGGCGGCAATCTCGACCAGCCGGCGGACGTCACCCGACAGCGGCGAGACGGTCGCACGCACCGAGCCGCGAATGCTCGGAGCCACCTGCTCGTGGACCACCTTCGCGCTCTCGACCGCCAGCAGCGGATTTCCTTCGGCGCGCGCGACCACTCTGGCTACGTCGGCCTCGCTGAGCGCGGCTGCCTTGCGAGCCAGCACCCCGACCGCCACGGGGGGCAGCGGGCCCAGGCGCAGCTCTGAGGCCAGCACCCCGCGGGAGCGCAGCGCGTGCTCGAGCCTGTCGAGGTCCGGTGAGTCGGGCAGCTCGCGTCGGGTGATCAGGAACATGACGGGCAGCGCGGCGAGGCGACGGGCCGCGTAACCGGCCAGCTCGAGGCTCGGCGTGTCGGCGTCATGGGCGTCCTCGAGCACCAGCAGGAGCGGCTTATCGCGCGCGGCCCAGCCGAGCAGCGCGACGACCGCCTCAAACAGCCGCGTGCGCTGCAGATCGGGTGCGACGGTGATCGCCGGCACTCCGCTGCGCCCGAAGTGCGACGGCAGCTCGGCGACGAGCACGGCGAGGTCGTCGGGCCAGGCGGCGTCGGCTGGCGGCGCCGGCAGCGTCGGCAGCAGCTCCCTGATCAGCTCCGCCCAGAGGCTGAATGGCGCTGTGCCACCGAGGTCGAGCGCTCCGCATGTCGCCGTTCGTGCTCCGGAGGCCGCCGCGCGCAGGCGCACCTCGACCGCCAACCGCGTCTTGCCAATGCCCGCCTCGCCGCGGACCAGGGCGACTACGCCCGCGCCTTTAGTTGCGGCGTGCCAAGCACGCTGGAGCTCCGACAGCTCAGCCTGCCGGCCTACGAGTGGAAGCAGACCCGGAGCGAGCACAGGGCCAGCCGGCGGCGGCACCTCACCGGTCAGCCCCTCAACGAGCCCGCGGGTCGATGCCGACGGCGCCACGCCGAGCTCGCGCCGCAAGTGCTCGGCGAACGCGCGGTACGTGCGGATCGCGCCGGCGCGGTCGCCTACCGCGGCTTGGCGCGCGATCAGGCGCCGGTGGGCCCGCTCGTCGAACGGGTCGCGCTCGACCTGGAGCCGCGTGAGCCGGATAGCCTCGCTCGGCTCGGCCGCCTCGGCCTGCTCCTCAAGCAGCTCGATCACGCGCTCGCGGTGGCGCGCGCGTGCCTGGAGCGCCCACTCGTCGTCGAGCTCTTCGAGCAGCTCGCCGCGGGAGAGAGCGAGCGCCTCGGCCGGCTCAAGCCGCTCAAATTCCCTGACGTCGACCCAGGCGTGGTCGCTCAACTGCACGCGCTCGCCGTCCACGAGCAGCTCATCGCCGATCCGCCGCCGCAGCGCCCACAGCGCGCTACGCAAGCTCGCGCGCGAACTCTGATCGAGCACGTCGGGCCAGAACGTGTTCGCCAGCTCCGCGCGAGTCGCAGGCCGATCCGCCAGCGCCAGGTATGCAAAGACTGCCCAAGGGCGCTGCGTGGCGGGGGAATCGATCACGGTCCCGTTGAGCTCGATCTCGAGCGCTCCAAGCAAGCGTGCGCGCAGCACTTTGTCGACACAGCGTAGAGCTTTGACGCCGGTTTGACGCGATCACAACGCCGTCTCGCGAACCTGGCCGCTAACCGACCCAAGGAGGCTCTTGTGAGCACCATCACCACATTCGACCTGGCTCGCTTCGCGCGGGCAGCCGAGGAGCGCGACGCCGCGACGCAGCTGTCGATGTACGGCCCGGACGCGACCGTCACGATCGTCGACAAGCTCACTCAGCCCGGCTCGCCGCGCGTGCTCCGCACCCACGACGAGCTCAAAGCCTGGCTCGAAGACATCTGCGGCCGGGACATGACCCACGAGGTCACCCACCGGGTGGGTGGCGAGGACGGAGCGGCGTTCACACTCGCCTGCCGCTATCCGGACGGAACGCAAGTCTTGTGCTCGACAGTGATCGAGCTCGAGGGCGGCCAGGTCTCAGACCAGACCGTTGTCCAGGTCTGGGACGAGAAGTAGCCATGGCGACCACGGCACAGACAATCGATGAAGCCAAGCTCGATGAGTTCATGGGTCGCTTCATCGGCGATCTCGGCGCGGCGCTGAGCGCGGCGCTGGTCGTGATCGGCGATCGTCTCGGCCTCTATCGAGCGATGGCCGACGGCGAGCCGCTCACGCCCGAGCAGCTCGCCGAGCGCACGAGCACCGACCCCCGCTATGTCCGCGAATGGCTCTCAGGCCAGGCGGCGGGCGGGTACGTGACCTATGAGGACGGCCGGTTCCGGCTCACGCCCGAGCAGTCGTTCGCGCTCGCCCAAGAGGGCAGCCCGGCGTTCGTGCCCGGCGCGTTCCAGCTCGCGACCTCGCTGGTCAAAGACGAAGAGAAGATCAGCTCCGCGTTCCAAACGGGCAAGGGTGTCGGCTGGCACGAGCACCACCACGAGCTGTTCGCGGGGACCGAGCGGTTCTTTCGCCCCGGCTATGCCGCGAATCTGGTCGGCGCCTGGATCCCGGCGCTCGACGGCGTGCAGGAGAAGCTCGAGCGCGGCGCGCTGGTGGCCGACGTCGGCTGCGGTCACGGGGCCTCGACGATCCTGATGGCGCAGGCGTACCCGCGGTCGGATTTCGTCGGGTTCGACTACCACGAGGGCTCGATCGACGCGGCCCGCGAGAAGGCAGCTCAAGCGGGGCTCGATGGACGCGTCTCGTTCGAGGTCGCCAAGGCCAAGGAGTACCCCGGCGACGGCTACGACCTGGTGGCGATGTTCGACTGCCTGCACGACATGGGCGACCCCGTCGGTGCAGGCGCTCACGTGCTTCAGACGCTCGACGCCGACGGCACGTGGATGATCGTCGAACCGTTCGCGAACGACCGGCTCGAAGACAACCTCAACCCCGTCGGGCGCGTGTTCTACAGCGGCTCGACGCTCGTCTGCACGCCGGCCTCACGCGATCAGGAGGTCGGGCTCGCGCTCGGCGCCCAGGCCGGCGAGGCGCGGCTGCGCACGGTCGTGACCGAGGGTGGGTTCACCCGCTTCCGGCGCGCGACCGAGACGCCATTCAACCTCGTGCTGGAGGCCAAGCCGTAGCCATAACTCTACGCGTGGCCGCCGTTCAGGAGAGGTGATGCTGGATCGCGCGGCGACGCTCGATCTGGTCGATGAGATGATCCGAGCGGCGGCCGCGCAAGGAGCCGAACTGCTCGTTGTCCCCGAGACGTGGGTACCAGGGGCGCCGGGCTGGATCGACGCATTCGTGGTGTCCGGCGACGCCGAGTGGCACGCGCTGCCGTCTTAGGCGTCAACGAGCGCGAGCAGCACGCAGAACCATCTACAAACCCAAGAAGAGAGGCCGAAAATGATCTGCACGCTCACAGCCCGCCGGCTGAAGCCCGGCTCATACGAGACATTCCGCGCGGCGTGGGACCCCGGCGGTGTACCCGACGGCTGGGCGCACATCTACCACTGCCGCGACGTCCAGGACCCAGACATCGTGATCTCCTTCGGAATGTTCGAAGGCACGCGCGACGAGCTGCGCGACGCCCAGGCCAGGCTCGGCCGCCAATCGCAGGTCGACAGGATCGGCCCGCACGTCGAGCAGGTGTTGCTTGATGGCTCCTACGAAGTGATCGAGGAGCTCGCACCCTGACGACGTCCAGCACAACGACCGTCGAGCAGCCCCTCGCCCAGGCGCGTGCGCCCGCCTGCGTCGGCAGGTCGGCGCAGATCGCCCGCCCCGCGATGCGGCTATCCCCTGAGCAAGCGGGCGCGGCGACGCGAGCGGGCGCGCCACTGGTTGACATCCGCTCGGAGTCCCAGCGCCAGCGACAATCCGGTGGCTCGAGCGGTGCGAGTCGCCGGTGTTGGGTGGTCCGAGTCAGATCAATGACGATCTAACCTAGGAGGCGGCTGCAGCGCGTGACGTTGCTGAGCTTCGGCGGCTGCGGCCGTTGGCCCGTCGCTGGGCCGTCGAGCCCTGCCAGGGCCGGGCTCAGCGGCGGTGGGTGATCTTCGCCACTGCTGCGGCGAAGGATCCGGTGCTCAGGCCCCAGGAGGGATCGCTCCACGAGAACGGCTCGATCTCTGAGAGGCGCAGCTGGGCCAGACCGATCAGTGCGGCGTAGGCGTAGCTCTTGACGTGCCTGCGGTTTGTCGTGCCCCACGTGTGGCGCATCCAGGTCCAGCCGTACTCGTTGGCCGAGACCGGTGTACCGCCGCGGCCGTAGCGGCGCATGTCGGCCAACCCGTCACGGGCCACCTTGACCGACTGGCTCGGCGTGGCGCCGTACGGGTGGATGGCGAGGGCATCCATCGGCTGGCCGCCGAACGCCTTGAGCAAGCGTGGCAGCGACGACTCGGTCCACGCCAGCCCGCCGGTCAGGACCCGGGCGCGGTGATCGACGCGGTGGACCGCGGTGCGGACGGCCTCATACATGCGCGCGTAGTCGGCAAGGTTTATGTGCTGGCCCCAGTCGAACAGGTTGTCGGGCTCGTTCCACACCTCGACGGTGGTCACGGGCACATACGGGAGCTTTCGGTTGGCCTTCCAGAACGCGCCGTGCGGGCCGTAGCGATGCATGAACGCGGCCGCATACGCGGCGAAGGTCGCGTTGCTCGCGGGCGGCAGGAAGGCGATCCACCGCCCTGTGCTGGTATGGATGACGTTGGAGCGGTGTCCTTCGGCCCAGCGCGGGGCGAATGCCAGCGTCGGCTCCCAGCGCAGACGCGCGTACGCCATCTCCGACACGATCATGTCGTCATAGCCCCAGTCATAGCGATGCCGTCCGTGTACCGGAGCCTTGGGCTCAGCGCCCGCCCAGTTGGAATCAGCGCGACCCACCCGGCCGCCGGCCTTGTACAGCGCGCTCAGATTGTTGATCGCCCGGGTCTGCGACCACTCGCCTCGCGCCTGACTGGTGAAGTCGCTGCCGACCTCGGCACCGAACGTGGCGGCGCCGGCGGTCGCCGGGACGGCCAGAGCAAACAGGGACAGGAGAAGTGGCAAACAGCGTTTCATGAGCCTCACACGGGTTGCGGAACAGGGCACGAGGACTACAACACGATCGAGCGGTCATGGTTGTGGTGACCGCTCGGCCCGGTCCTGGCACAGCGGCACGAAGGTACGGCCGTGGGACGACCGCCTTGACCCAGGCGGCCGCCGCGCTTCCCTTGTCGCCAAAGGGGTCGTCCGCTCCGACACCGGCGGGAGGCAATGCGATCGTCCGGACCGGCCTTGACTAGACGCGCTTGTCGCCGAGAGCAGGGCCGAAGCGGACTCGGAATCCGTCCCCTTGCGTAGGCATGTCCGTCCTGCAATTGGCGAGAAGCAGGTCGGTCGGCGGTTGTGCTTGCGCCGGCCTGCTTTCGCGACGACGCGGGTTTTGGTCGACCGGGAGCCACCGCCGGCTGCTGCGAAAAGCAGCAGCTCGTTGGAGTACGTGCTCGGCCGCGAAGGAGCAGTGCGGGCAGTCCTCGGCTGTTCTATGCGGGCTTAACGCCTGTCGGCGGGTGAAGACCGTCGAGCGCGCTCTGCAGGATCGGCTGGACGTAACCGGGGTTGCCGTCGATCTTGGCGATCGCGGAGAGCATGTCTAGGACTTGCTCAAGGTTCAGGTCGGCGCGGACCGCCTGGGCGCGCTGTGCGCCGGTCAGTAGTGGTTGGCCTGCTGCGAGGACGCGTTTTCGGTTGGCACTAAAGAACGGGTTGCCGCTCTCTGAGTGCTTGAGCAATTCGGTGCCGACCTGTCGCTTGCTCAGGAAGAAGACAAAGACTTCGGCTAGCCAGGCAAGCAATGCCGCTTCGGGCGGCTCGCTTCTGATCGCTTTAGCCGACGCGCAAATGAGGTCGACCTCGTCGGTATAGAGCGCTTCAAGTAGTTCCTGCCGTCCAGGAAAGTTGCGGTAGAGAGTTGCCATGCCGACTCCAGCCCGTCTTGCGATCTCGGCCATCGATATCTCCGTGTCCGGATCCGCGAACGCGGA